>JBBSDW010000048.1:0-19765 GCA_038240295.1 Kapaibacterium sp. (SeqCode) | reverse complement strand
TGATTGTGCAAAGTTACGAAGAGGAAAAGATGATCGCAGCAATAAAAGAAAAACGGATCCCGCATTGCTGTAGGATCCGTTGAAGAAATGCGCGCGTCGTCGCTCAGTGAACCTTGCCGCCACCGGGTGTGCTCGAGCCTGGTCCGGTACGGAATCCGAATGGATGTTCCGACTGCCCATCGACGCGAACTTCCCCAAACTGATTTTCGTAGCGTTCCATGTTTTCGCGCATGGCGTTCATGAGCAGCTTCATGTGCTGCGGTGTCATGATGATGCGTGAAAGTACGCGAGCGCGCGGAACGCCGGGGGTTACACGGGTGAAGTCGATGATGAACTCCGCCGGCGAATGTGTGATGATCGCGAGATTGGAATAAATGCCTTCTGCTTCTTTTTCTCCAAGCTCGATTTGCAACTGCTGCGATTGAGATTCGAGTGGTTCTTTCGGGTCGTTTGAATCAGCCATGGATCGTTTGATCATAAAATCGTAATGCGTCTGTGTGCTAAATTTATTTGCGAAGCGTGTCGGCCTTCTTGAACGCGTCGGCAGATTCTTCCGATTTGTTCATACGTGCATAGAGCTTGCCGAGTAACTCCCAGTAAGCCGGATCGTTCGCGGCGTCCGTCTTCTTGAGCGATTCGAGTTCGCCGAGCATCGCCGGTACTTTGTCCTTCTGTCCGAGCAAATCGTAGTTCTCGATCATGTTCGCCAGCGAATTGAAATCGTTATGATTGATCGCGTGCAGTTTCTCGAAATAATCTGTCGACTTCTGCAGATAGGTCTTGATATCGGGCGATTTTTTATTTTTCTCCTGCTCGGCGGCCGCCCAGTTTTTGTAGGTTGCGCCGAGATTGAAGAGGGCGGTTTCATACGAGGGGTCGATCGCGATCGCCTTCTCATAATTCGATGCAGCGCCCGCGTAGTCTTTCATTTGGAGAAGAAGGCTGCCGTAGTTCGTGTACATTGTCTTGCTCGGATTCTGCTGCAGGAGCTTTTCGTATTGCTCTTTTGCCTTATCTGTTTCGTCGAGCTTCGTGTACATTTCAGGAATGACACTGAGCGAATATTGATCGGTCGGGTCGATCCGCTGAATACTGAGAAAGAGCGGCACCGCTTTATCGAAGGCCTCCTGAGCTGCAGCCTTGTTATTTGCGGCGAGAGCAGCGTTGCCCTTGCTATAATAGTAATTGCCGACCGTCGAGTAGGGAAGCGTCGAAACGCGCAACGGCTGCAGGCCCATCTGCTCGTTCGTTGTGAAGCGCCAGCCCATTACTTCCCAGCCATGCGGAGCCTTCGGATCGCGCTCGAAGTAGACATAAACCTGTTTGCTCGGATAAACGTAAATGAGCGAGCTATCGGATGCGGTGATAGGCACCGTCACTTTGCGCGCTGGCTCGCCGCCGATGCCGCGAACAACACTTGCAACGGGCTCGCGAAGCATAAGTCCAAGCGAAGCGCCTTGTTCGTGCGATGAACTTGCCTCACGAATCGCTTCGTTGAATGTCGCGATCGTCTTGGCAGTATCGCCGGATGCCATATAGACCTGGCCCAAAATCTCATAGGTCTCCGGTTGATCGGGCGAAAGCTTGCGAGCCGCTTCGAGCAGGCCCATCGCCGCTTTCTGTTGCTCTTTGCTGTCGGGGTTTTGGTTGAACGCGTCGAGCCCACCGTTATAGAGCTGTGCCCAGGTTGCTGATCGGATCTGATCGATATCCGCGCGATGCGTGACCGAATAGAGACTTGCCGTATCGATGACATCGGCAAGCTTCTCGTATTGTTTCAGATCGTAGAGATTCTGCACGTAAAGATCCCATGTTTCATCGTCCGTAGGACTGCTGATGAGAGCCTGCCGCAACAACTGGTCGGCCTTCGTGTAATCTCTGCGTTGACGATAGAGTTTGGCACTCGAAACTTCTGCAGATCCGCACGACAGCAACTGAAGGCTGAGTGTGGTCAGGAATGTGATGAGTGCAAACCGCGATGCATGCTTCATAAGCTTCGAATCAAATAACAGTGGAAAGGAAATCGAATTCTCTTATTCCTACATTTGCGCACTTCAAGAACACAGGAGCGGGCAAGCAGGTGCGAGCGGATACGGAGCCCCGGCAGGAGAGAACGGAGCCTCTCCTGACGCGGCCTCACGAGTTAGTTCTGTGAACCATCCTGTCGCAGCATATCGATCAGGAGTCGAACGCCGACCCCTGTGCCGCCCTTTGGAATATAATCGCCAGAGGAATCGCTGCGTGCAGTTCCTGCGATATCAAGATGCACCCATGGATAACTTGTAAAGCGCTTCAAAAAGAGCGCGGCCGTGATCGTACCTGCCCAGCGGCCGCCGGTGTTCTTGATGTCGGCGACATCCGACTTAATGAGGTCTTCGTATTCTTCGTAGATCGGAAGTTCGCACACGCGTTCGTAGGTGGTGTCGCCAGATTTTTTCAGTTTCGCCATCATTTCGATGTCGTTACCCATCATGCCTGTCG
Source organism: Kapaibacterium sp. (SeqCode) (assembly GCA_038240295.1). Classification (GTDB taxonomy): domain Bacteria; phylum Bacteroidota; class Ignavibacteria; order Palsa-1295; family Palsa-1295; genus JABDDM01. The sequence continues at coordinate 17,284 of JBBSDW010000048.1, read as the reverse complement.
TGACATGACCCAATGCTACAACGCATGCGCCGGTGAGTGTTGCAAGATCGATCACGGATTTCGGCTTGTACCGATTGGCCCAGATAAGCGCATCAGCCAACACAAGTCGGCCTTCTGCATCGGTGTTATCGACTTCCGCGCTGACGCCATTCGGATAGGTGAGTACATCGCCCGGACGCATGGCAGTACCCGAAGGCATGTTCTCGGCGCTTGCGACAAGCCCGACAAGATTTACCGGAAGCTTCAGATCGGCCGCTGCTTTGAGCGTTGCGATCACCGTTGCAGCGCCGGACATATCGCTCTTCATATCTCCCATGCCGGCAGCCGGTTTGATCGATATACCGCCTGTATCAAACGTGATGCCTTTGCCGACGAGCACAACAGGCTCGCCTTTTTTCTTTGCGCCATTATACTCGAGCACGATGAAGCGAGGCTCTTTTACACTGCCTTTGTTGACGTTGAGCGTGCCGACCATCTTGTTCTTTTCGAGCTCGGCGGGTCCCATCACTGTGACCTTCAAACCCGATTCCTTGCCTGCTTGCTTGGCCCAATCGCCAAGGACCGAAGGATACTTGGTGTTGGAAGGCTCGTTTTCCATGTCGCGGGCAAAGATCACCGCATCCGATAGAAGCTGTGTTTCAGCGATCGACCTCTTAACCTCACCCAATGTCGAACCCCAAATATCATCCTGATTATAGAGGATCGTAACTGAGTCGAGCATGATACGTGGCTCTTCTTTCTTCAAAAACTTATCATAGCGATAGAGACCAAGCATGATACCCTCTGTGACTGCCGCAGCGATCTGAGCTCCATTCTTTCCTGAGATCTCGGGCAGATAGAGCGCGAGGCTCTTCGATTTTGTTTGCTCGGCTTTACGTGCGGCACGCGCAGCGGAGCGGCGCATTTGCTCGAGTGTGAGTTTTTCCTGCTTGCCGACGCCAACAAGGAAAATGCGTTTCGTCTGAGCTTCGCCTTTGCCAGGATAAAGTGTGAAGAGTTCATCCTTTTTGCCAATCATGTCACCCGACTGGAGCAGGGCATCAGATCCACTATATAAGGAGGTTGACTTGCCATAATGCTCCTGCATTTCGGCAATCCACTTTTTATCTTCGATCTGAAAGAAGGCGAGGGCATCAGCCTTCACCGCATTCCATTGGACGTTCGCGACATTGATCTTCATTCTCTTTGTTGGCGGAAAGTAAAATAAACATGAGACCCACACGCCGAACTTGCCTTCGGCGATCATACAGTTTTGCAAAATTACAACGCTTTGGGGCCGTAGGCACTTAGTAGCATTTTTGGAACTGGGTCGGCTACGATTTTTTACGCCCAAAGCGGAATGCAAATGCCCTTCGATGCGTAGTTAGGTGTAAGAAAATGTGTTGTTGGAGTCCCTGTTGGCAATCATCTGTCTGACTATGAAACGATTAGGTTCTTTTCTGTTGCTTATCGCCGGTGTGCTTGCGATCAATTCCAATGGGGTACGTGCGCAATCGGTACCGAGAACGGTGCTCTTTGAAGAGGCTACCAACTGGTCTTGTCCGCCTTGTGCAAGCGCCAATCCCTACATCGAGCAGTTCGTGAAAGAACACGTCGGTAGCGTGATCCACCTTGCCTATCATCCGAACTGGCCTGGCCCGGACGACCCAATGTACCTCAATGACAAGTCCGATAACCAAACACGCGTTGCGACCTATTACGGCATCAGTGGAGTGCCGAGTGTTGTCTTCGACGGTACCGATGTTTTCAACCCGCGCACCATCGGCGAAATTGAAGCATACTGGATGATCCATGCGAATAAGACGAGTCCGATCGCCCTGCGTGTAACCCATACGGAAGTTGGCGACTCTGTCCACGTTGGTGTGACGATCCTCGTTGTAGGCAATATAGCTGGTTACTCGAATTTGTACTTGCGAGTTGCGGCCGTCGAAAGCGAAGTCGATGTCAAGGGTCCCAACGGCGAACCAAAATATGCGAACGCAATGCGGACGATGATGGGCGGCTATCAAGGCACAAAACTCAAGATCGCACAGGGCGATTCGCTTAGCTATTCCTTTAGCTATCCGCTCAAATCATACAACCCGGCACACATGTACGATGTCGCGTTCGTTCAGACCGATGCAGCGAGTCACGAAGTTCTCCAGGCCGCGAGCACGGAGCAGCGTCAACAGTTAACGCTCAATCCAGGATCGCAGCTCTTCGGACGCGTGCAATCTGGTTCACCAGGATTGGGTATGACACTTACTAATCACGCCGCCACACAAAGCACCTACACTCTTCAATATTTCCCGACATCGCTCAATCCGTGGGCTATCCAGTTGAACGGCCAGGATGGTTTGGTCAAGCAGACGATCTTGCTTGCTTCGAATGCGACTCAGAACATTCAGCTAACGGCAACGCCGAACACGACCGGTTATACGGGAGGAGTTGTGCGCGTGACTGGGCCAAACGGTGATACAAGTACGCTTCCATTCAAGATGATCGGTCAGGATGTCAAGACAGCCTTCGTCGATGTCTTTGGTGACAGTCTTACAGAGGTCCAGACAGAACTTGCACTCGTAAAACTCGGCGAGCGGTACGCCGAGCTTTCGAGCACCGAAATTCTCGCGATGAATTCATGGGATAAGAACGAGTTTCCTGAGATCGTCGTAGGAGCAGGTAAATGGATCGTCACCGGTAACGACCAGACGGGCGTGCAGCAATATCTCGCTGGTGGCGGACATTTGTTGTTGCACGGAGGCGAGATTGGCTATGGATTAGGCGACGGCGGGGCTTCGGCGACGAATGATAAAGCATTTCTGAGCAGCGTTCTTCATGCGAATTACGTAACGGATTCTGCAGGTCCTCGGACGATCTATGGAGTCGCGAACGATCCCGTCACGGCAAATGCCCAGGGTCCAATCAACCTTTACGCGCAGACATTCGAGATCAACCAGCCGGACGAGATCACGGCAACCGCAGATGCGACGCCCCTTTTCTACTACGGCCCAGCCAAGAAGCAATTGGCGGGACTCAGGTACGACGATCCTTCGACGCATGAAAAACTGGTTTATCTCGCCTTCGGACTCGAAAATCTTTCCAACAGCGATGAAGCCACGATCGTCGGAAATACGTTGAAATGGTTCAGAGAGCCCGCCGCTGTCGGTGCAAGCCTGCAGCCTGCACAATTCGCGCTCGAGCAGAACTATCCGAACCCATTCAACCCGACCACCGAGATCAAATATTCGCTCGAACGATCGGGGAATGCGCGGCTCTCGATCTACGATGTTCAAGGAAATCTTGTCCGTGAAGTCTTTAACAACACGCAATCGGCCGGCGAACATACAGTCACCGTCGATGCTTCGAATCTTTCGAGCGGCGTTTATTTCTACGAGCTTCACGCTGGCGCCACATCGCTTCGGCGTGCGATGAGTCTTGTAAAATAAGATTTTTCGCTATGTATCGCCGGTGAACGACTAAGACTCGCTCACCGGCATTTTTTTTACTTGTAAATCCATGACCCAACTTATCCGGCATCTATCGATCAATGGCAAAGAAGCAGTGGGAGAGGCTGGTCGCCGCTCTGTTGTCAATCCGTTTGACGGTACTGAAGTCGGGAGTGTGACCTACGCAAGCGTTGCGGAAGCTTCGAGCGCGATCGAACTGGCTCACCAAGCGTATCTCAAAGTTTGCAAACAGCCCTCTTCGGTAAGGGCGGAAGTTCTTTCCACGGCATCCCGCTTGCTTTCAATAAGGAAGGAAGAATTCGCGAAATTGATCACGCTTGAGTCAGGCAAGCCCATCGACTATGCGCGAGCCGAAGTGGATCGTGCGGTTTATACATTCAAAATCGCTTCCGAAGCCGCGACGCATGCACGGGATGGTCACGTAGTCGATCTCTCTGGGGCGAGCAATGGTGCAGGGAAACAAGCTTCCTATTCCTTTTTCCCGATTGGAGTTGTGCTCGCGATCACGCCGTTTAATTTCCCGCTCAATCTTGTGGCGCATAAACTCGCACCTGCGATCGCTGCGGGCAATGTGATCGTCCTCAAGCCTGCGCCGCAAACTCCGCTAACCGCTTTCTTGCTTTCGGATGTGCTCGTCGAGGCAGGGCTGATGTCCGGTGCGCTGAATGTCGTGCCGTGCGAAAACGAAATTGCCGAGGCGATGGTCAGGCATCCTCTGACACGGATGGTCTCTTTTACCGGCAGCACTGTGGTTGGGTGGAAGCTGAAGTCTCTTTCAGGAAAAGCCAGGGTCACGCTTGAACTTGGCGGCAACGGAATGACAATTATCGACGAAGTTGATGATATTGAAAAGCTGGTGCGATCGGTGAGCATGGCGGCATTCAACTATGCCGGACAAGTTTGTATTGGACTGCAGAATTTATTGGTGCACCGAAAGCACTATGACCGGGTAGTCGAAGCACTCTTGGCCGTGGCAAGCAAGCTAACGGTTGGCGACCCAAAACTCAGCGGGACGGTCGTGGGGCCAATGATCTCGAAAGGTGCTTCCGAAAAAGTCGAAAAGTGGATCAGTGAAGCGATGGCTAAGGGGGCTGTCAGATTCTCGGGCGAATACCGAGCGCCGAATATTATCACCCCGACCATCATGACCCATGTGGATCACTCGTGCGATCTTTGGTGCGAAGAGGCCTTCGCTCCGATCCTGAACATCGAAGCCTACGATAGCTTCGATGATGCGCTCGCCACGGTCAACGAAAGCAGATACGGACTGCAGGCAGGAGTCTTTTCGAAAGATCGGACAAATATTCTGAAAGCTTTTGAGGTTCTGGAGGTCGGAGGGGTGATCGTTAACGAGACGAATAATTACCGGGTCGACTCGATGCCCTACGGAGGCATCAAAGATTCTGGCTTCGGAAGGGAAGGGGTGGTATATGCTATGCGGGAGATGTCGGAGATGAAGTTGCTCATTGAATAGCAATGGGATAGCTCCATCATATAAAGAATATTCTCACGTTGATCTTCTCGCTTCCGCTGATCATTTTTCGGATTTCGCTTGCATCTGGCTTTCGATTGTGTTATATTGCAGCGTCCCAAAAGGAGTGCTACCTTGAGGGAAGGCGAAGATCTTTAATCGTTCTTCGCAAAAAGCTCTTGAATCCATACTTCTAAATCCGGCCTCAGGTATACTTCCTGTTGCTCTTTTTTTGCACTATCACGTGCGTTTAATTTTCCCATAGTTTGCCCTATGGATCGCTCACTACTTCTTTCTTCGCTGATCGCGATCGGCGTTTCCTTATCGCCGACGCTCATCTCTGCTCAGAATTACGACGGACTCGATTCCGCGCGCATCAATCTCGGACCGAATGTAAATTCAAAATATAGCGATCTTTTTCCGATCGTAAGCCCGGACGAGCAAATGCTCTTTTTTACACGGAAGGGTGCGCCGGAAAATACTGGACATGCCGAACGTCCGGATGATGAAGATATTTGGTATTCAATGCGAACCGGCGATGGAGGCTGGTCGGTGGCGAAGCGCATCGAAGGGCCGCTCAATACGAAGACCTACGATGGCGTTCGTGCGATCAACAGCACCGCCGATCACCTGTACCTGCAAAATGTTTACCGGCAGGATGGCTCGCGTGGCAAAGGCTTTTCGATCAGCGTTCGAGCTGAGGATGGGACCTGGAGCTTTCCCGATTCGTTGCAGATCGTAAATTATTACAACGATACGAACACGGCGATGATGACCGTCTCGATCGACGAAGAGACGATCATCTTTTCGCTGCTTCGAAAAGATACAAAGGGTCAGCACGATCTTTATTTATCGCATCATCTCGGGGGCAGGAAGTGGTCGGAGCCTGAACCGATCGAAATGCTGAACACACCGGGCGATGAGATCTCGCCCTTTCTGGCCTACGACAATAAGACGCTCTATTTTTCGACGAACGGACGCCAGGGATATGGCTCGCAGGATGTGTTCGTCTCTCACCGGTTGGACGATAGCTGGATGAACTGGAGTCCACCGGAAAATATGGGCTCGCCGATCAATACCATAGGCTTCGATGCCTATTTTATGCTCTCGGCAAATGGGGATACCGCTTATCTTTCAAGTGCGCAGGGCACAACGGTCCGCGGTTTTGGCAGAAGCGATATCTGGAAAATAGCGATCCCGAAAAACTTTCGTCCTGGCTTCAAACTTGACGAGCCATTTCCTTCCGCGACAGCTCTCGAAGGTTCTTCGTTCAGACTTGATGGCGTCTATTTCGACGTCGATCGCAGTTCGCTGCAATCGCAATCCGAAGACGAACTTAATAAGCTTGCCAATCTTTTGAAAAAGTATCCGGGGATGGTCATTGAGGTCCAGGGACACACTGATAGCGACGGCTCGCCGGAGCATAACATGCTTTTATCGGAACAGCGGGCGCTTAAGGTGCGTGGGTTTCTCGTGGAGAAGGGCATCGATGAGGGCAGGATCATGGCGAAAGGCTTTGGCGAAACCGTGCCCATCGCGCCAAACTCTACCGCAGCAGGTAAAAGCTTGAACCGGCGCGTAATGATCCGCGTCGTTAAACTAGGCGCGGAGTCCCATGCGGAAAAATAAGACGAGGCGCAATTTTCTGCGCTCGTCTGAGAACTAACGCGATATTTGTTGCATGGGCTACAAGATCCGTGAGCATAAAGACACCACCGACCTCTCATTATTCGAATCCCTCAGGGGAAACAGCGAGCACCTTGCGCGAGGATATTTTATAGCCGAGAGCCCAAAGATCGTTGAGACGGTGCTGAAGAGCAAGTTGCATGTTCGTGCAGCATTGCTCACTCAGAATCATTTTGAGAGATTTCAGCAACTGCTCCTCGAACACGGATCAGAAGTACAGGTCACGATCCTACCGAAAAGTGAGATCGAACACGTCGTCGGCTATCCGCTTCATCAGGGCGCAATGCTTGCGGTTTCGATACCGGAGTCGTCGTCGCTCACGTCATTGATAGCAATTCGGGCTTCCTCTCGGACGTTTGTCCTACTTGACGGCATCGCGGACGCAGAGAACATGGGGGGCATCATACGCACCTGCGCAGCTTTCGGCGTTACGGCACTCGTCATTGATGACAAGTCATGTCATCCATTCCTGAGACGATCGGTCAGAGTCTCGATGGGGACGGTCGTCGAACTTCCAATCGTACGCGCGCAAGATCTGACGTCAGTAATAACTGCGTTAAAGTCGGCCGCCTTTCGAATCATTGGTGCCGCGATAAACGAGAAAAGTGTCCCGCTGACGCATGGTTCGCTCAAGGGTGACATCGCGCTCATCTTCGGATCGGAGGGCCACGGTCTCCGAAAAGAGATCATCGAAGCTTGCGATCAACTTGTTGAGATACCAATCGCCGCATCGGTCGATTCGCTAAACGTTGGCGTCGCTTGCGGCATATTTTTACACGAGCGGGCTGGAGTCCGGTAGTGTGCGCCTCTTCACCTCCTCATGTACATGAACTACAGGCCCGCTTCTCACTGTCCTGTCGATCCGAGTGGTGATGTTTGTGGTGGCTACAGGCATTGTCGTAAGAACGCTAACTATTCCCAGAAAACTCCGAAGGAGTCCTAGGCAGCGATAGGCATAATGTAAGTTTCCCTAAAATTTGTTTCAGCGGCTCTGTCTCATCCTCGTGACCACCAAAGGCGAGAGCAAACCAGCTGTGCGAACTCACACTCGGCTTGCTTTCAGGAAGCTGGGGCGTCAATGAATTTATTCTCAGTTTCTCTGGGGAATTGCTGGTAGGTTGGGCAGGTTGGTGTGTTCATGAAGTGGACGAAGGTTTTGGGATGCTCGGTGGGGGCTGCGTGGCTTGCAACTTGTTGTGCAATGGGCTGCGGCGCCAACGATATCACGAATTCCGATCAAATCGTGTTTCCCGATTCGAATGTGAGCTTTACGCAGCAGGTGCAGCCGTTCCTGACGCTCTCCTGCGATAGCTATGGCTGCCATGATCAATCGAGAAGCGACAATAAATATGTGGCGCTCAACTCGTTTGCGGATGTGCGGACGATCAACGTGGTGAACCAGCCTGGCGACACAACCTGCAATCTTGTACGCATCGTTTTGGGTATCGATCTTACGCATGCAGCGCCAATTCATCCCACCGCAAATCAGCGCATAGGCATCAAACAATGGGTAAAAGAAGGTGCCAAAGATAATTGATCACGCAATGACCGTTCGACGCAACCGTTTCAGCACATTTCTGCTACTGCTCGTTGTCACTACCGTGACTTGGATAACGCCTGCATGCGCGCAGCATTATTCGAGCGACTCACGAAATTACTTCGATTACGGTGAGCAGTTCTACAGCCGCGTCTTAGAGCGTGCCGACCAGCGAGCGCTCGATATTCGATTGAACACAGCAAGTGCTATGTTCTCTTTTTTGCGCGCCGATCATCTGCCGAATCATCCTGCCGATGGTTACTACGCAGTACGCGACGTCTATATCGAACTAACCGAACGCGGTAACTCGCAGGCAATCGCGAGCAAAAGTCTTGTCGATACGATCTTTGTCAAGAAATTCGAGGAAACAACTTCCAAGACATCCTGGCATGCATTGAGCGAAGTGATGCCGATCCCTGAACTTGATTCGACCAAACATTTCATCATCCGAATCGAAGTGCGAGATGCGATACTCGCGAAGCTCGCGGTCCGTCCGGTTGTTAATGATCTGCACATGCGATCGTTTCGGGCGACGGCTCTGGATCGCGATAGCCTTGGGCTTGGTCTCGGCGATATCACGCTTTACGATCGAGAGGGTACCACCGCCTCGACCTTTGGAAAAGGCTCGACTTACCCATTCAGCCGTGATATTTCGGGAGCATTTACCGTAGCAGTTCCTGAAGCGCAGATGCATGATCTACTCCAAAACGGACGAGCTACGATCATTGTCACGGAACTGTCGCACATTTCCGATCCTGACGATACGACACCGCGCGAAATTAGCCGCATCCAGCTTCAATCCTCGGCGCTTCAACCAGATTCTGTCTGGAAGCTCACGACGACCGATAGCATGCTGAAATACAGCTTCGTCAGAACCGATACGTCGTTGGTGACGCCGGGAGTTCGAATGGGTACCTGGCGCATTACGATCCCTGGGCAATCCTTCGAGCAGGGTAAATATCGGTTAACGGTCAACGTGGAGCGTAGTGGTGTTCGTAGAAGCTTGTCGAACGACTTTAATCTTGTTTGGCCCGATATGCCCGTTTCGCTCGAGGACCCTCGCGATGCGATCACGCCGCTCGTGCACATCACTACGGAAAGCGAATTCAAGGATCTCCAAAAAGGATCGCGGCCAGAATTGATCCGTAAGCTTTATGCCTTCTGGAGGCGTCAGGACCCTACGCCAGGCACAGCCTTCAACGAACGGATGGCGGCATTTTATCAGAGGGTTGACTACGCCTATTTTAATTATGCGAACCAGCATGCCCTCGATGGAACAGCGACCGATCGCGGCAAGATCTATATTCTTTATGGAGCGCCAAGCAAGATCGAACGGGAATTGCTCCCAGGCGAGGCTCCTGTCGAAACTTGGACCTATACCAATAATGTCCATCGGCAATTCCGATTCACCGATGTCGCGAGCAGAGGGGAGTATAAGCTTGTCGAGATGAAAGACCTGTAGGAAGCGTGTTCCGCAACGGAGGCCGAACCCCCACACGCTTAATTCTTTCAAAATCTCGGCAGGAAACGCTTCCCAGCGCCCTCCCGTTAGCCCGCCGGAATCACATAAATACACTATGGCAGAGCGGGAAGTAGCAAAATTTAGAGACGACATTCGTAATATCGCGATCATCGCGCACGTCGATCATGGCAAAACCACCCTGGTCGATCAGATGCTGCGCCAAAGCGGCACCTTTCGCGCTAATGAGGCAATGACAGATCGTGTCATGGATTCCAACGACCTCGAGCGCGAGAAGGGGATCACTATCATGGCCAAGAACACTTCGGTCCACTGGGGCGGCCTCAAGCTTAATATCGTTGACACGCCAGGTCACGCTGACTTCGGCGGCGAGGTCGAGCGTATCCTCAAAATGGTCGACGGAGTCATTCTTCTCGTCGATGCGGCCGAAGGTTGCTTACCACAGACGAAATTCGTACTCAAGAAAAGCCTCGCGCTGCATCTAAAGCCGATCGTTGTTATCAACAAGATCGATAGAAAAGATGCCCGCCCGGAAGAAGTACTCGATGAAGTATTCGAGCTCTTCATGTCGCTCGGAGCTACCTACGATCAGCTTGAATTCCCTATCGTCTATGCGGTTGGCAAATTTGGGCTCGCGAAGCATAAACTCGCCGATACAGCCGTCGATCTCGCGCCGCTTTTCGAGACGATCATTAAAGAAGTACCGCCGCCGCCTGGCGAAATGGATGCGCCGTTCCAGATGCTCGTCGCCAATGTCGATTGGTCGGATTATCTTGGCAGGCTCGCGGTGGGACGAATTTTCCGGGGCAAAGTTCGTCCGGGCGAATGGATCTCTCGCATCAAGCATGACGGGACAATCGTCAAGGCTAAGATCACAAAACTTTACACCTTCGAAGGCCTCAAGCGCACAGAGACGACCGAAGCCAGCGCAGGCGAGATCGTGCAGCTTGCTGGGATGGAAGACATCCACATCGGTGAAACGCTTGCCGACCCGGAGCACCCGGATCCTCTCCCGATCATCAATGTCGATGAGCCGACGATCTCCATGAATTTTATCGTCAACGACTCTCCGTTCGCAGGCCGCGAAGGGAAGTTTGTAACATCGCGTAACTTGCGCGAGCGTTTGATGCGCGAGCTTCGAAAGAATATTTCGATCCGTGTCGAAGATGTATCTCCGGATACGTTCAAGGTTGCCGCTCGAGGCGAGTTGCAGCTTGCAATTCTCATTGAGACGATGCGCCGCGAAGGATTTGAATTTGCAGTTTCGAAGCCCGAGGTGATCATGCAGGTCGTCGATGGCGACACCATGGAGCCGATCGAGCAGGTGGTGATCGACGTACCGGAAGAGTATGTCGGATCGGTCATCGAAGCGCTTGGTATTCGCAAGGGGCAGATGGTCAACATGGCCACGCTCAATGCGCAGGCTCACCTGGATTATCACGTGCCGAGTCGCGGCATGATCGGTTTCCGTGGCGAATTCCTTACGATGACACGCGGCACCGGAATCCTCAATCAGCTTTTTTACGATTACGAATCCTTCAAGGGTCAGATCGCCGGTCGCACAAAAGGTGCGCTGATCTCGCTCGAAGATGGCGACACCACGCCTTATGCGATGGAAGGCTTGCAGGAGCGTTCGGTCTTTTTTGTACCCCCGCAGACGAAGGTTTATAAGGGCATGATCGTCGGCGAGAACGCTCGCGAAGACGATATGGTCGTCAACGTTACCAAGAAAAAGCATTTGACGAACATGCGCGCATCGGGATCCGATGGTGCGACGCAGCTCGATACACCACGAACAATGTCACTCGAACAGCAGATTGAATGGCTCGATGACGATGAACTCCTGGAGGTAACGCCCGAGTCGACACGCTTCCGCAAGAAGATCCTCGACTCGAACGAACGCCACCGCGCAGCAAAGAAAAAAGAGGCGATGGTCTGATCGATAGTTCGACAAGAAGCCAAGGTTCAGTTCAGAATTTTTTTCGAAAATACGGATTGCTAAAATAGTTGTATCTTTGAATCGTTCGAAGAATTGGAACAGGTGGTCTCCTTGCACAGATTTAACGATCCAAGGCTATGAGATGCTATTCAGCAATCCTGGGGTTTATGCTTCTGGTTTTACTTCCTCTTAGAGGTCAAGGACAGGAACCTGGTGGAAAGCACGACAACGAGATAACTTCAGGCGGAAATCAGACGCTTTTTCAAATTCCAGACAGCTTGCGGCTTTACGTGAAAGCCCTCACGTATGATCACATCGATCCCTGAAAGGGTCGTGATACTATGAATGCTTATTGTGAGCAGCATCCGTTTGCGACACAATCGGAGGGGAAGTGGAGAGAGGGTCTTAATTATACTGCTTCTCAAACTCAGGATTATTGGTTATCCATGCCGGACGTGTGTTCGGATTCGGCAGCAACCGTTGCTTATTGGAGGAATCAGTTCGATTGGTTGATCAAAATTCAGCCTCTCAATACCGAGTATGTTTACCAGGAAAGAGTTATTTCAGGTATGGCAGAGGAAGCAAGTTTCTTCGATTGGAATCTTGAGTGCAATCTGTTTTATAACTACACTCTGATTTTCCCTTCGGATTCGGGTGGTTGTAAATTTGCATGGGAACAGATAACCCAAACTCGGGAAAGACAAGGTCGAGTCCCCCAAGATACTACTCCGTTCACGGTTTTGAAATTTCCTCTAAAACCTTATACTTCAAGTTTGGTAACAAAGGCTCCAAATTCGTTACCCGGGAAGCTCGCAGTCGAGGTGAACCCCAATCCGACAAAAGGTATTTTCTTGCTGCATCTTTCGTTGGCTGAACGTAATTTAGTAAGGATTACTGTGCTCGATATGCTCGGAAGGGAAGTTCGTCATTTGCCACTTCAGGATATGTCGGCAGGCACCCAAACGCTCCCGATGGATCTGCTTGACCTTGCTGTGGGTAGGTACTTCTTGCGCGTATCAAGTGAAGTTGACGTTGTGACAACGCCGCTTCTTATTCAACGTTAGCATTGAGGGGAAAGAAGGTCGCCCGATTATCGCGGCCTTCTCGCTCTTTTACTGCTTTCGGTAAACATTTTGGTTTTCGTCCTATGCTACCGACAGCACTTGCACTCGGCACGCTCGCAATCGTTTGCGGCGTGCTTCGTGCTTTGGAGTCGCCAATGCTCCCGAACAGAAGCGCCAAAAGACTTCGTTGGCGCTCTTTAGCTGCAGATTCCATCACAGGGATCGTGGTGCTCTTCTTTACCGCATTTCCTTCGGGTGATAACTCAGCCAAGGGAATCCCCGTCGGGATCGGCATTTCAATTATAGTCATCCTCCATTTTATTATACTCCAGGTTCTTGTCGGCAAGCTGCTTCGCCGAATGAAACATCAGCCGGCACCAAGCTTTCCAGAATTTGTTTTTTTCGGGACTGCCCAGTAGCGCGCGCGATGAGTGAAGGTTACTAATTGACGCCCGTTCTATAATTGGATATTGACGTGACTTTTGCGATCGATGAGATTGGGAAGAGATAGTGAGATGACGATCTCGATCTTTCATTCTGGATAAGCTCAAGCGGGAACACGCCATAGCCCGCCGCTGTTTGTCTGGCACTCACCACCGTTGAGTGCCAACAGATGAGCTAAAATTAGCTTTTCTGAACGAATTTAACCAAATCATAACGGACAATCCGATGAATCTTAAACCATTACAGGACCGCCTTATCGTGCGTCCGGCGGCTCCTGAAGAAGTATCAAAGGGAGGAATTATCCTTCCCGACACAGCCAAAGAAAAGCCGCAGCAGGGCGAAGTCCTCGCTGTTGGACCTGGCAAAGTCGATGACAACGGCAAACTTTCACCTATGGGCGTGAAGATCGGCGACACCGTTCTTTACGGCAAATATTCGGGTACCGAGATCTCGGTCGACAGTGAGGACGTCCTCATCATGCGCGAGACAGACGTATTCGCGATCGTCGAGAAGAACGGTCAGGCAAAAAAGAAGTAATCAAATCTAATTTTTAACAACACACGACAATGGCAGCTAAAGTAATTCTATTCGAATCAGACGCGCGCGCGAAACTCAAGCGCGGCGTCGATCAGCTTGCGGATGCAGTAAAGGTCACGCTCGGACCGAAAGGCCGCAATGTAGTTATCGACAAGAAGTTCGGTTCGCCGAACATCACCAAGGACGGCGTAACGGTCGCTAAGGAGATCGAGCTTGAAGATGCGATCGAGAACATGGGCGCTCAGCTCGTTCGCGAAGTCGCTTCCAAGACTTCGGACATCGCCGGTGACGGCACCACCACCGCGACTGTGCTTGCACAGGCGATCGTTCGCGAAGGACTTCGCAACGTAACAGCCGGTGCGAACCCGATGGATCTCAAACGCGGTATCGATATCGCAGTTACAAGCGTCGTCGCAGAATTGAAGAAGATCTCGCGTCCGATCCAGGGCAAGAAGGAGATCGCGCAGGTCGGCAGCATCTCTGCAAATAACGATCACACGATCGGTGATCTCATCGCAGAAGCGATGGAAAAGGTCGGCACAGATGGTGTGATCACTGTTGAAGAAGCGAAGGGTATCGAGACCGAGCTTACCGTCGTTGAAGGTATGCAGTTCGATCGCGGTTATCTTTCTCCGTATTTCGTGACCGATCCGGACACGATGGAAGTCTCGCTTGAGAATCCTTACATCCTGATCCACGACAAGAAGATCAGCTCGATGAAGGACTTGCTCCCAGTGCTCGAGAAGGTGGCACAGGCTGGCCGTTCGTTCCTCATCATCGCTGAAGATCTCGAAGGCGAAGCACTTGCAACGCTTGTCGTCAACAAGCTTCGTGGTACGCTCAAGATCGCGGCCGTGAAGGCTCCGGGCTTTGGCGATCGCCGCAAGGCAATGCTTGAGGACGTTGCAGTTCTCACAGGCGCGACCGTCATCTCTGAAGAGAAGGGCTTCAAGCTTGAGAACACGACACTGACCTATCTCGGAACCGCAAGCCGCGTCACGATCGATAAGGATAACACCACGATCATCGAAGGTGCAGGCAAAGGCGAAGATATCAAGCGCCGCGTAAATGAGATCCGCTCGCAGACAGAGAAGACTACTTCCGATTATGATCGCGAGAAGCTTCAGGAGCGTCTTGCCAAGCTTTCGGGTGGCGTTGCGGTGCTAAAGATCGGCGCTTCGACCGAAGTCGAAATGAAGGAAAAGAAGGCGCGCGTCGAGGATGCGCTCCATGCAACCCGCGCAGCAGTCGAAGAAGGTATCGTGCCTGGCGGCGGTGTCGCACTTATCCGTGCGCTCTCCGGCCTCAGCAATGGCATCTACACGAACGAAAAGAACGCCGATATCAAAACCGGTATCGACATCATCCGTCGTGCTCTTGAAGAGCCGCTTCGCCAGATCGTTGATAACGCAGGTCTTGAAGGCTCTGTCGTCGTCAATCAGGTCAAGGGCGGAACGGGGGATTATGGCTTCAACGCAGCGACCGAGGTTTACGAAAATCTCTTCGAAGCAGGCGTCATCGATCCGACCAAGGTAACACGCTCAGCGCTGCAGAACGCAGCAAGCGTCGCCTCGCTTCTCTTGACTACCGAAGCTGTCGTAGTCGAGAAGAAGGAAGACAAGCCTGCAATGCCCCCAATGGGCGGCGGCGGCGGAATGGACGGAATGTACTGATCCTCCCAAAAGGGTTAGTCGAAAATATCCAAGGGCAGCCATTTGGCTGCCCTTTCTTTATACGGCAATCAAACGAGAACTTTCATCGCTCTCCTCAATTGGAGCATCGTTGAGTAAGCCGGGCGAGATCCTTGATTATGATGCAAACGGCGGTCTTGTTAGCATAGAGATTCTCGACGCCTCCAAGCACATGCTGAACCCGAGAAGCGTCGAAGACGCTGTTGTTGTCGAGTATGAATGGGACAACCGCCGTCCGCTCGTGCGATCACGGAAGCGTTAAATTCGCTGGGGCAAGCTAAAGCGTACCCCACATGTGGGACATGCTTTAGCTTGTCCCAAACACTTTTTCGGTTCAGTACTCTGCTGTTCGAGAATCGTCGCTTGTCCCTGCTGGCTCTCGGTGTTAAGATTCGATGGGGCAAGCTAAAGCGTACCCCACATGTGGTAAATGTACTACTCCCGGGCATAATAATAATGATAAAAATACCGTGAATCCCAAAATTCTATGGTTTTATGGGAAATAAATCCCAAAAATCTTAGGTAGTCTGGCAACGAGCTTTCGCAACTCGTTGGGGCCGATCGAAAAACGATCGACCGCTATATTGATCTGCTGCAGAAAGCCTTTGTGATCTTTCCGATACGCCCATTTCATACGAATCAGCGGAACGAGTTGAAGAAGATGATCAAGATCTACTTCTACGATAACGGAGTGCTCAACACCCTGCTTGGGGATTACCGTGATCCTTCGAGCCGCAGGGATATCGGCAGCTTGTGGGAGAACTTCCTTTTCAGCGAGCGTAGGAAGTACCTTGCACAATAGCAGGATCAGCGCAACGCAGTTTTTCTGGCGGGGTGCAGCGCAGCAGGAGATTGACTACGTCGAGCAGCGAGGCCTCAGAGAAGCCGTCTCGGCATTCGAGTTCAAATGGAATCCAAAAGCAAAGGCAAAAATCCCGCAGGCGTTTTTGGACCAATACAAACCTTCGACAACGAAGGTGATAAACTCGGACAACTTCGAGGACTTTCTTCTTGATTAAGGGGGTGTGCGGTTGATGATCTCGCATGCCTCTTTTTTCTTAAAGTGGGGATTGTAATCGGCGGCGATAAATTTATTTTTATTCAGATAACTCTCCCCATACTGCTGCGTATTACTTGAGGAGAATAATATAACTGACAAAACAGGTAAAGCTCACCGGCGAATTTGGACCGTACTTGAGCTTGATGTTCGAGGTGCTGCGCAAAAACGATGATTTTGGCTCATAATCGGGGTTTACACTCAGCATTTTCTTTTGGCACTGTTTGTGCTCTTGATGTTTCCATATTCAAAAATTATAGAGCTAAAGTTTATCAGGGCAACTATCACAGGCACGATCAATGGCTACCACAATGAAGAATGCAACCGGAAACACCTCGGGTGACTCCTTGAAAGAGCAAGCCCAGGAATACTTACAGAAAGCATACAGGTTCCAGATGTCGGGTCACCTCAACGAAGCGATCGATTCTTATAAGCAGTCGATTGAAATCTTGCCGACCGCGGAAGCGCACACGTTTCTCGGATGGGCTTATAGCTTTTTAGGTGATTACGAGCAGGCGATCGGTGAGTGCAAACGCGCGATCGATCTGGATCCAGATTTCGGTAATCCATTCAATGACATCGGGGCGTATCTGATCCAGATGGGTCAGCTTGATGAAGCTGTTCCTTATCTTGAATTGGCGATGAAGGCTAAGAGATATGCAACCCCGCATTTTCCGCATTATAATTTCGGACGCATCCTCGAGCGCCGAGGCTTGTGGTTTGAAGCGCTTGGTGAGTACAAATCTTCACTATCGATCGAGCCCACTTATGCACTTGCACGTGATGCGTTCTATCGGTTGCAGGCACTTCTGAATTAATTTTAATCGTCAGGTCGAGAAAGAGGCGGAGCTATCTTCGCCTCTTTTTCATTTTATAGGCGTATCAGCCGAACCGGCTGAAGTGTCTTGCCATTAACTGCGCCGTTTGTCAAT
>JBBSDW010000047.1:0-20259 GCA_038240295.1 Kapaibacterium sp. (SeqCode) | reverse complement strand
GTAGATATCACCTGCGATTCCGATGGCAAGGTCAGTAAGTTCGCAGATATTCGTGATGTTCGCTCGACGCTTCCACTTCATCCATTGAAAGAAGGCGAGCCATACTTCATCGGCTTCTTCATGACCGGCGCCTATCAGGACATCATGGGCGATCTGCATAATCTTTTCGGCCGCGTCAATGAAGCGCACGTCTTTCTCGATCCCGATGAAGAATCCGGCTTCTATATCGAAGAGACCATCGAAGGCAACTCGATCGCTCAAGTGCTTGAGCTTACACAGTACCATCCGAAAGAACTCGCGCGCCGAATGAA
This sequence comes from Kapaibacterium sp. (SeqCode), assembly GCA_038240295.1. Taxonomy (GTDB): domain Bacteria; phylum Bacteroidota; class Ignavibacteria; order Palsa-1295; family Palsa-1295; genus JABDDM01. Next base: position 19,948 of record JBBSDW010000047.1, on the reverse strand, counting down.
GATCCAGATCGACGAAGCGATCAAATCGGATCGGATCAAGCCAAACGAAGGCATGCGCTTACTGAGCGATTACGAAAAGGGATTGCTCGATCATACGTATCTGACGTTCGACAAGGAGTAAACAAGCAGAGCTAACCAGCCATCTGCTCATTTTTTCTTTTGCATCGACTTCGCGAATTGCGGCGGTGGAAATTCGCACTTCGCAAAATCCTTCATCATTTCCTCTACCACTTCGAGCGGCATTTGATCCGGCTTTGTGAAGTTGATGCAGCCTTTCTGGAATTTTGCTTTTGGCAGCAGCTTCACATATTTTGCGTGCAGCTCCGGCGAGCCGTACATCACCATCGAGTGAAACGTCATGCCGCTCTTCGTTGCAGCCAGCGCATACTTGAACATCCCATTGCAATTATAGATGAGCATTTGCTTGCCCATCAAGCTGCTTACTACTTCGACAACTTTTTTGTCGTGCTTGAAAAGAAGCTTCCGCATATTGTTAAGCACCGCCTTGCGCTCGGGCTCAAGTGTGTCAAGATATTCTTCCGGTTTCATTGCGGTTCACGTTTACGCTTCAGCCAACTCCTCTTCCTCGTGCAACGCTTGTTCCTGCACTGCCTTCTCGCGGCGCGACATCGTCTTCGCCGCTTCGAACAACTCTTTCTTTAACCTGACACTCACGATCTTCGAGATGCCGTCCTCTTCCTGTGTCACGCCATAGAGGGCATCGGCGGCGGCCATCGTGCGTTTGTTATGTGTGACGACGATGAACTGTGTATCACGAGCGAACTTGCGAATGATGTTGAGGAAACGATCAATGTTCGAATCGTCGAGCGGCGCATCGACCTCATCGAGAATACAGAAGGGACTTGGCTTGACGAGATAGATCGCGAAGAGTAGCGCGATCGCGGTCATTGTTTTTTCGCCACCCGATAACAAGTCGATCGAATGCGGACGCTTGCCGCGTGGCTTTGCGATGATCTCGATCTGGGCTTCGAGCGGATCCTTGTCGGCTTCAAGGTTAAGATCGCAATCGTCGCCTTCGGTAAAGAGCGATCTGAAAATATCCTGGAAGTGTCCTCGAATTTTTTCGAAGGTCTCGAGAAATTGACGCGTCGCCGTTTCGTTGATCTCTTCGATCGTCGTCACGAGCGTCTTTTGCGCTTCGGTGAGATCCTTGCGTTGTGTCGTCAGGAATTCAAGTCGTTCGGATTCCTGCTTGAATTCTTCATAGGCAAGCGAATTGACTGCGCCAAGATTTCTGATCTTTTGCTTGAGCTCGCGAACATGCTCGCGAGCATCGCCAAAGCTAAATGCATCGTCCTCAGGATATTCCTTTCGCTCGACCGCCTCAAGTTCGAATTCCTCTTTCGCGCGCTGCTGAATACCAAGAATCTTTGTTTCCATCTCCTGAATCTTGAGTGCAAGTTCGTGGGAAATGTTGAGTGTCTTGTCATGCTGCGCTCGTTCTTCGCGGAGTGCTTCGCGGTATTTATGCGCTTCGGTCTGCTTCTCTTTGCGAAGCTCTGCAACTTCATCGCGCTGGCGAACCATGCCCAAAAGCTCCTCTTCGATCTGCGAAAGCATCGCGCGGAATTCGGTGAGCTTTTCGGAGAATTCGACAACTTCGATCTCCACACGCTCACGCTCGGATTCGCGTTCGCCGCGAAGCTTCCCTGTGTTCTCGAGTGTGCGGGATGTCTGTCGTTCGTCGCCTTCGAGGCGCGCGACTTCTGCTGCGAGTCCGGCATAGCGAACCTGCGCTTCGGTCGAACGCTGTACCTGTTCGGCAAGGAGCGTCTCGGCTTCTTCGACCAAAAGCTGTGCGCGTGCAGCGCGCTCCTGCGCTTCGACATGCTTTTCATCGAGTGCCTCGACCTGCGGCGCAAGTTCAGCGATCAATGCCTCAAGCGGACTCAGTTCACTGCGCGAGCGTGTTTCTTCGCCCGATAGCTTTGCACGCTCGTCGTTGATATGCTGGAGTTCGTATTCGATCTGCGTCACGCGCGATTCCACACGTCGCTTCGATTCTTCGGCTTCGCGAACGCGCTGATTGTGATCTTTCAATCGGATCGATTCGAACTCGCGGTTCGTAGAGCCGATCTCTGATTCCCGTTCTTCAAGCTGCGCTTTGAGATTGACGACATCGGTTTCGAGTTCGCTGATCTGCTCGCGCTTACCGATCAAAATACCTTCAGTCTTTCGCTTCGAACCGCCGCGAACAAACCCCTCACGTGATACAACTTCCGCTTCCGGCGTCACACATTTCTCGATCTCGGGGATCGTATCGAGCACGGTGAATGCCTGCTCGATCGAACTGACAAGCACGACATTACCGAGCAATAACCTAAAAAGATTTGCGTAGATCGCCGGGAATTGCGCGGCCTCGATCGCTGAGGTTGCACCGGCTGGCAGCGTGAACTCTGGTTCGGATATCTGCGGCACACGATCGAGGCAAATGAACGTCGCCTTCCCTTTTTGCGAATGGCGAAGCATTTCAACGGCGTGAAATGCGTCGGAGCTTTTTGGTACGATGAGATAGTGCGCCACTTCGCCAAGTGCACTTTCGAAGGCGGCGCGAAGATCGGGAGCGGTGGTCATTGCATCGGCAACCGTCACTGGCTCCGAGCTCGACCAGCCATGCTGATTGAGAAGGAACTCGGTACCTTCGCCGGCACCGATCCCCTGTTCTACAAGGCCAGTGAAGAATTCGATCTTCGAAAGCGTCTTGCCGATCTCGTTCTGCAGATTGAACGACTCGTTCTGCAGTTCATCGAGCTTCGACTTTAACTGGTCCTTGGCGTCGGAAGCTTTCTGATATTCGCCTTCCATTTCGCGAACACACGTCTGGGCTTCTTCGCGTTGCTCTTGAAGTTTCTCTTGTTCAATCGAAAACTGCGATAGCTTCTCATCGAGCTGACGGTATTCGCTTTCGAATCGTGCGAGGCGTGTACCAAGATCTTCGATGCGAGCATGGCTTCGCTCGATTTCGTTCGATTTCTTATTGCGCTCGCTGAGCACTGCGAATACCTCATTGCGGACCGACTGCAGATCGCTTCGACGCTCGCGAACGACGGTTTCCGCTGCAGCGCGGATCTCTTCCTGCTCGCTCTTTTCCGATTCGAATGATTCGCGGCTTTCGCGAGCCTGCGCGATCTCGGTGGTCAGCGATGCAAGACGGGCGGTGAGTTCAGCGTGATCGTTCTCGAGTCGTTCTTTGTCTGCGATCGCGCGTTCTTTTTGTCCGGAGAGCGAGCGAATGCGCTCTTCGGTCGCGATGATCGTCTCCCGCGTGCGCGCAAGGATCTCGCTTTTCTCTTTCACACCGCGTTCGCTCGAAGCAAGCGTCCCTTCGATCTCCTCTTCCTCGCGCTCGATGACGTCGAGCAAGGATTCAAGCTTCGAAAGTTCGTCGGTGATGCGGGTCTTGGCAGTTTCGGTATTCGAAAGCTCGCTCTTTAGTGGTTCGAGGCGCCCAAGCGTTGTTGCGTATTCGCGTTCGATGAGGTCGATCTCGAGCGTGCGAAGTTCACCCGAGAGTTCGGCATGCTTCTGTGCTTTCTCTGCCTGACGCTCGAGCGAGCCGACGTTCTTCGTGACTTCCTTTACGATATCGTCAACGCGCTCGAGATCGGTCGAAACTTGATCCAACCTGCGAAGTGCTTCTTTGCGGCGCGCTTTGTATTTCGTGACGCCTGCAGCTTCCTCGAAAAGTTTGCGGCGTTCTTCTGTCCGGTCGGATAAGATCGTCTCGATCATCTTGAGCTCGATCACCGAATAGGCATTCGCGCCCATGCCGGTATCCATGAAAAGCTCGACGATATCTTTGAGGCGGCACTGCGTCTTATTTAAAAGATATTCCGATTCACCCGAGCGAAACAGACGACGCGTGATCGTGACCTCGGCATATTCTGTCGGCAGGATCCCTTTCGTGTTCTCGATCGTGAGCGATACCTCCGCCATGCCGAGCGGCTTGCGGCTGCGAGTGCCATTGAAGATGACGTTCTCCATCACGTCGCTTCGGAGCGTGCCCGCTTTTTGTTCGCCGAGCGCCCAGCGGATGGCATCGACGACATTCGTTTTGCCGCAACCGTTTGGTCCGACGATCGACGTCATGCCTGCATCGAACTTGAGCAACGTCCGCTGCGCGAAGGATTTAAAACCGATGATCTCGAGCTTCGAAAGATACATGTGGGCTATGTGTGAAGCCTCGCCCTATTGGAGCGTAGTGCTTTTTGTCAAATGGATGAAAAAGGGCCAGTTCGCCGCAAGCGCGGTGGTGGCATTCAAATAGAAGAATATCAAGAGATAGGCAACCGCGACACCCAGGCTGCCGAATAGATAAATGCGTGTCGGATAAATATCAAAGAGCACTCCGACGCCTTTCATAAGTCGATAGAGCAACCACAATTTGAGCAGAATGAGCACCACAAAAGTGAACATCGCGGTGGATTGTGTGTGATCGAGCCGTGGCAAGATCATTCCGAGCGGCAGCAGGAAAATACTCGGCATCAGCGCCCAGGAGGTCACGTTCAACGCGTCGGTATAAAAAATTCTTCCGCGAACGAAGATCGCGCAGAAACGGATGATGCTGGCGACGATGAGGATCAGGAAAAATACGGCGAGCATTCCGACGATCAGCATCAGCCACGGCTGCCAGGCGAGCGATACAACGGCCGATTGGAGGCCACTCGGAACAAATTTCGCGACGGCCCACGCCGCCGAATAATGTTCGCGATAGCCAAAGAGCAACCCTCCGATAACGAGCGCCCAACTTCCGCCTATGATCAATGAAAGAATCGTGGTTTGCGCATTCGGGATCAGACGCTGGTCGCGAATGTCTGCAAAGAAGTTGAACGGCCGCATGAGCGCACGTTTGACATATTCTCGAAATCTCCGATCGAGATTGAGTATGACAAAAAAGATCAGCAACAGTACAAATCCAAGGATCAGGAATGGAAGTGTCGAAGGTGACTCGGGCTCCGACTGAGCAATCGCGATCTTGCCTTCGCCCGTAAAATAGCTTTGCAGAATCCGGGCCGCAGGGCGTACCATGTGATCGGGATCGAGCAGACCCGAAGTGATGATATCATGCGGGCCTGAGGGAGTTGAAAGGCTTGGCAGCGCTGCTTGAAAATCGAGGAGCGTCATCGCTGAAAGGCCGACAAAATGCTGCGCATCGAGATCTTTGAACGTAGATGCTATCAGCTTTGATTGCTCATTCATGGAAGCGAGTTTGCCCATGAATGCTTTGTTCTCAATACGGCAAAAGGAGCCGCACGAAGCGAGGATCATTGGCCGCTTGCCATAATGCGTTTTGGAAAAAGCCTCGAGAGCGGCACCCACAGATGTTGCATCGGTCAGTCCGAACGTCGAGAGTGCGGCAATGTCAAGCGAAAAGGATGATTTAGGAAATCGGGTTACGGCATAGGTGAGCAGGCCTGTGCGAGCTTTGACCTCAGCCGCGATCTTGTTGGTGACTTCGGTCACTCGTGCATCCGAATAATCGTTTTCAGCACCGCAGCCTATTGCAATGACCGAAGGATGCGTGCCATATCGATCGATCGTCGCAGTAAAATTTTGCAGACCGACTCCCTCCTTTTGCGCCAACCCGCCTGCAAGACCTGAGATCGGCAGATCGGCCAGCACCATCAGCCCAAGCGCATCGCACTTCGCAAGCAGATACTCACTTACGATCTCGGGAAATCGGAGTGTATTCGCACCGAGGAGTTTCACTTCGTCAAGATCCTTGTCGATGGCGAGATTACGCGCGCTATCGGAGCCCCACTCAGGTTCGTAATAGGTGATCGCTTTGATCTTGGCCGGCGCGCCGTTCACCAAAATATTTTGTTTGTCACAGATGCTACTTCTGGCCGCAACGATCTTCGAAACACGGTCGAGTTCAATGCCATCGCGCGCAAGTGTTGTGATTATCTCGTAGAGATGCGGGGAATTCGCCGACCACTGTTCCGGAATATTCACACTTTTTGCGATCTCGATCCTTGCCGCTCCAGTAACGATTGAGTCGAACGGAGGTGCAGCTTCGAGACCGGTCGAGTGATCGATGAGATGAAGGCCAACACGCAGCGATCCACCCATGTGCAATTGATCGTTCAACGTGATAAAACCACGGAGTCCGTTCTGTGTAAGAGTAAATCTCGAGTCTTCAAGCGAAGTGATCGGAATCCGCTCAAGCGTGATCGCTCCGTCCAATCCAGAGACAATCTTTTTCGCATAAAGCTCGTGTGACAGCGGCAACCGGCGATTAGAAGAAGCGACATGAAGTTGAAGATCGAACTCGTTCGCCCCGTCTCGCATGATTGAAGTCCCCAGGAAGAGTTCAACCGGTTCGCCGGTCCCGGCCACGCTTCCGACGAGTTTGCGATTGCAATAAATGTCGCACCTGCCGACAATTCGCTCCGCATGAAAGACCCAGCGATGCGTCTTTGCATCTCCAGCCGAAAGCTCTACTCGCTTGCGAATCGAATAGGAGCCTTCCTCAATTTGCGTAAGCGGAAGTTGCAGATTCGACCATTTACCATCGCCCGTGTCGGATAGCGGTGAAATGCGCCACACGCCATCGAGATTGATGAAAAGCCGTCCCTCGGATAAAGTTGCGGCAGTAGCAGGCTGATCAGGCGCCGGCTGACTCGATAGATCAAATCGAAAAAGATCAAATTGAACAAGAAGTGCTGCGGCGACGAGCAGCGAGCAGTAAAGCCAGCGCATGTCTTTCACTCGCATTCGCGAAGCAGCACCTTGAGCATGCAAATTTTCTTGAGGGCTCAACCGTTATAGAGTTACCTGTTCTGCGAACCGATCATACGCGTACATATATCGGGCAGAATTATCGTGAGGCGGTGCCGAACCAGTTAAGAGCGCTGTGTCGGCGGATCGCTTAAAGAACATGCGTGAATTCATGCAAAGATACTTCATTCAGGAGCATCTTCCGAGACGCTCTCAAAGATTTCAATAGGAAGCGAGATGCTGCTCATCATTCCGACCATACCGATACAGCATAGCAACTGCGATGCAGAGATCACCGCAGCCCACGAAGGCCGCGCACGTGATATTTATTCTCTCGACCCAGTCGAGCGCGCCCGTTTGCTCCGGAAAGAAAACGCAAAGGCGCTTCATATTGAATTCAGAGATTGTGAGGCGTGGGAAGCGCACTCGATCGAAGTCATTCGGCAGTTGCGCGAAGCGGTCGATATTCCGATCGAAGTCTCACTCGGGCACATGCCTGTTTCCGGTGAATCGCTCGAGGGCCTGTTATCGGCCGGTTGCAACCGGCTTTTTCTTCCCCTTGGCGCCGATCTGCATCGGTTCTACGAACTCTACGCGATCTACGGTCGAAAGATCGTACCGACGCTTCGACCCGCCGATGCAAATAAATCGTTGTTAGAGGAATTCCAAAAAAAACATATCGACCGCATCGGCATCGAACTGAGTCAACCGGACGTCCTATCGCATGACGGCATCGACTGGCAGCATCTCGAACATCTTGTCGTTCGAGCCAAAGCGCTCTCCATTCGCATCACCGCGTTGCATGGCGTAAGCGGCTACCCTGACCTTGAGCGACTGCAAGGGCTTGGCGTCGCGCTCGACTCGCTTGTCCTCTGCCGCGCCCTCAATGAAAATAAATTTCCTTGTCAGATGATCTGGCGGGAGCTCGAAGAAGAATTTGCTCTTGAAATCCACCCCGCCACCAATCTCTGGTCTAATCCGCTCGAGGGTGTGCCGCATATTTAAGGCAGCTGTATTTCGCGATTCGCATTTTCTTTGTAACCCCGTCAAACAAATGGAGTTCTTGTCTTAGGAAGGAAGTTCTTATTTGCGGCTCAGTTGTGTCTGTAGGGCCATGACCCTGTTCTTCTGCTTCAACAATTCTCTGTTCTGCTCATGAAAAGATCTCTTTTGATGTTGGCGCTGGGTGCGCTTATCGTTACTGCTCCATGCTTGATGAGCAGGGCCTTTGCTCAATGGATCGATGCTCCCGTAATTTCCAACGTGCAGACGGAGGATGCCGATCATCCCGAGGCACTGGATCATCCTGAGGCGGCCGATCAATGGTTTTATAATCAGCGCGCGTTCGGGTCGACGGGAATACTCTCGCAGGCGCGTTTGCGGGCGCTGGCCGCGCGCGATGCCATGGTTCGTCCGCAGGGGAAATACAGCACATTGTCGCAGGCTCCCGCCTGGACGATCGTCGGCCCGATCAATACGCTTGGAGGCCTTTCGCATGATGGCCGAGTGAACGCGATGGCAGTCGATCCGACAAACTCGCGCATCGCCTATTGCGGAGCAGCTATGGGAGGCGTGTGGAAGACGACGAACAAAGGCGCCACGTGGGTACCGCTCACCGATCACGTTGTTTCGCTCGCAATGGGAGCACTCGCAATTGATCCCATAAACCCGCAGATCATTTATGCCGGCACCGGAGAGCTTTCGCCCAACGTCGATTCTTACTTCGGTTCGGGCATGATCAAATCGACCGACGGAGGTGCAAGTTGGCGCGGTATCGGTTTGAACAATGCCGGAGCATTCAGCACGATCATCGCACATCCGAAAGTCTCGGGGCGTGTATACGCAGCGGCCGCAAAATCGGGCGGCGGCATCTGGCGCTCCGACGATGGCGGCAAAACATGGAACAAGCTTAACGGTGTGCCGCCGAACGCGCTTCCGCCCGCAGAAGTGACCGATCTCGCTCTCTCGGTAAATGGCCAGCGCGATGTTCTCATGGCTGCGGTGCCAAGTCACGGAATTTACCGCTCGGATGATGGAGGCAACTCGTGGGCGCTTTCTTATGGCGATCCGCCATTCATCGATATGCGCCGAGTCCAAGTCGATGGAAGTCCGACCGATACGAATCAGGCTGTTGCGATGTCGGTCGACCGTAACGGCGCATTCGAGGCGGTCATTCGAACGATGGATGGCGGACAAACCTGGCAGGACATCTCCGGTTCGCTGAGATCCAATTCTATCTTTAGCTCGGGAGGCAGCGAGCAAGGGTGGTACGATGCGTACGTGAAGATGGATCCATCGAAGCCCGACCACATTATAGTAGGTGGAATCTCGATTTGGGATTCTCCGGATGGTGGAAATACGTGGAATGACAATGGCCTGGCCTACCAGGCGGGAGGAATTCATCCGGATCAGCACATCCTTGCTTTTGCGCCATCCGATCCAACGACGATCTATGCTGGTTGCGATGGCGGGCCTGTGTTGAGCACCGATAACGGTGCGAGCTATGCATCGCAACAGGATAATCTGGCGATCGTACAGTTCTACGGGATCGCGGTCGATCAGACGGTCGATCAGAGAAATTTCGGGGGTACGCAGGATAACGGTACGCAGGAAGGCGGCCTTGGCGATTGGACGGAAGCTTCCGGCGGCGACGGCGGGACGGTCACGATCAATCAGAACAATCCGTCAACATACTGGTACTGGCAGCCAACGCAGTTATTGCCGATCAGAGTTGACGGTGGCAGTGCAACGCAGATGAACCTACCGCGAGTCGCGAATGCCGGCACGGGCATCAGCGACGACAGCTCATGGATCAAGCAGATCGTCTTCGATTCGAAGAGCAACACGCTCTATGCTGCGACCAATTTCTTTTATTCTTCGAAAAATCTTGGCGCAAGCTGGACGCGTCGAGGGCTTCATTCGACGACGCGCACGGACTCGGCAGACATTACCGCGCTCGACCCTTCCGGCGACGGCAATACCGTTGTCGTTGGTACGTCGAAAGGCAAAGTCTATTTGACGACGAACAATGGGACGAGTTGGACAGATGTATCGGGCAGCCTTCCCACACGCACGATCACTGGCGTCAGATTCGGACCAAGCAGCAAGACTTCGCTTTATGTTACAATGTCGGGATTCGGCGGTGGACATGTCTACAAGAGTGCTGATGGCGGCGCGACATGGGCGAATATTTCTGGAGCACTTCCGGATATTCCGTGCAACGTACTCGTGATCGATCCGCAGAATCCAAAAGTGCTTTATCTGGGTACCGATGTCGGCGTCTTTTTCTCGCCTGATGATGGTGCCTCGTGGGTGCCGTATGGTACGGGTTTGCCGAATTCGGTTGTCTCCGATATGGCGATCCATGAAACAAGTCGCATGTTGAGAGTCGGAACGCATGGTCGTTCGATGTGGCAGATTCCGCTTTCGACCGATGTTGCCGGAATTACGGCGCCAACGAATGGAAGCGTCTGGTACACCGGCGATCCTGTAACGATCAGCTGGCATGGCTTCGGCGATGCTGTCACCATTGAGCTTAGTCTTGATGCCGGCCAGTCGTGGATTCTCCTTTCGCCGAGCGCGACCGGTTCGAGCATGCAACTCAACCCGATGCATTATCCGGCATCCGACAACGCGCTCGTTCGTGTTCGCGATTCGCAGGATAATACGGTCGTCACTCCGCTCTTTCGCATCCTTCAGCGCAAAGCCGGCTCGATCACGCAATTCATCAATGAACTGCCGATCTATATGTACGACATCGCGTACGATCCGGACAGCAAGGTGCTTTGGGCGACCGATTTTAGCGCGACCGATACTAAGATCTACAAAGTCGATCCCGATCTTGGAACACAGCTTGGCACAGTCAATCTTGGACCTGGTCATACCAACCTGACGGGCATCAAATATGATGTTGCCAACAAGCATCTCTTCATCCATCAGTCGCACCAGGCCGATGTTGGGCAGTGCTATTTCTATGAAATGACGACGACGGGTCAGCAGATTCAAAAGCAACCATCACCTTCGAATTACGCGACAGGGATTCTTGTGCGCGCCGACACCGTCTATCTTGTCGATCGCGATCCGGTATCGGGCAATAACCTGATCAATACGCAGAGCCTCGCCAACCCCATGATCACCTACAGCAATCTATTGATCTCGAGTCGGCTGTCGCTTTTCGGACCACGATGCCTGACCTACGATCCGAACCGAAATGCGCTGCTGAACACATGGACGGATTTCCAGGCTGCCGACACTGCCTCTGCTACGACGTTCTATGATAGCTATCTATTGCAACTCGATCCGAACGATGCGACGGAGCGAGGCTCGACGTTTCTCCAGGTTGCCGGCAATCAGTCTGTGAACGTACGTGGCCTCGAGATCGACCCTCGCGATGGCTACAAGAGCGCCTGGGTAACGATCCTCGACGATCAGGCCGGTGGCACGAGCGCGAAGCTCTATAAGATCACGCTTGTCGATGGACCCGTCGGAAATCTCGGGGTTGAGAAAGCAGTTCGTTCCGAAGATTATTCGCTCGGGCAGAACTATCCTAACCCGTTTAACCCTTCTACGACGATTCCGTATGAACTTCGGCAGTCAGGACTTGTTCAGTTACAGGTATTCGACGTGATGGGAAAAATGGTATACGCTACGTCACCGAAATTTGAGCCGGCGGGCCGTCACGAGCGCACGTTCGCATTCGATCAGCTGCCGACTGGGACATACGCATACGTGCTCACGATGGGCGGGGTCGCAGTTTCTCATAAAAAGATGCTGCTGATGAAATAGGCTTCGCATACGAAGTTCGCATTGTCGAACGAGCGAGCCTTTCGAAGGCTCGCTCGTTTCATTTTTGATTGTTTTTTGTAGTTCAGTCGACACGTTTTTTCAGCTATCTCGTATCTTTGCATTCGCATGCGTTCTAATCATAAAGATCTCGTACTCATCACCGGCGCGCACGGATTTCTCGGGCAGCATGTGGTGCGTCTTTTTCTCGATGAGTCGCAGTGCGAGATCGTTATCACCGCTCGCGAAAAAGATACCCTCTTTGCCGACGCGGCAAATCTGCCCAGGATCCATGCCTATCATAGCATGGATGTCACGAACAGGTTGAGTGTGCGTGAAGTCCTCCAGTCGGTGAAGCCCGACGTGATCGTTAACTGCGCAGGGTTTCGCGATGTCGATCGTGCCGAGCATGAACGCGAGCTTGCCTGGAAGACGAATGTGAGTGCTGTTGAATATCTCGCAGAGTCGGCACGCAAGGTCGACGCGCGCATCGTACACGTTTCGAGCGATTTTGTCTTTGATGGTATCAAAGTCCCTTACGCCGAAAACGACGCTCCGCATCCACTCAATTATTATGGGAGGACGAAGCTTGCGAGCGAGAACGCGCTTCGGACTTCGAGCGTCGATCACGCCATCATTCGCACGAGCTTTCTTTATGGATCGTCCGAGCGACTCGAATCGAACGCTGCGCTGATCATCGCGGTAGCGGCGGAGCAGGAACAGCACTTGCAGCTTGCCGACGATCTCTTTATGTGCCCGACGCTTGTCGATGATCTTGCACTTGCGGTCGTTCGCGCTGCCGAACGGAAGCGAACAGGAATGTATCACGTTGCCGGGCCCGAGATGATCTCAAGGTACGAATTCGGTTTGCGTGTGGTGCGCGCATTCGGCCTTCAAGAGGAGCTGATCGAAGCGGCGCATTGGGATGATATTCCATCGGAGACGCTCCGTGCCGATCGTCCGAGGAAAAGCGCGCTTGTCACATTAAAAGCACAGACAGATCTTGGAATTCGAATTTCGAATGTTGACGAGGGCCTGCAAGTGACAGCACGCGGCATGCAGGAGATGGAGGGGAATGCCTTCGAGCAATTTGTGTACGAATAAACTTTTAGAAATAACCGAGCCATGCTCGACATCAAACTTATACGGGAAAATCCCGATCTTGTTCGCAAAACGATTGCCATCAAACATGGCGATGACGTACTCGATCAGGTTCTCGAACAGGACTTGAGCCGGCGTGCGATCATCCAGCGCGTTGAGGTCCTCAAGAACAAGAGGAACACTGTCTCCGATGAAGTAGCACGCCTCAAACGCGCGAAACAGCCGGCGGATGATGTGATCGCCGAAATGAAGATCGTGAGCGATGAGATCGCGACACTCGATGCAAAACTTCGTGAGCTCGAATTGACGCTTGGTACACTGGTCGATAGCATTCCGAACACGCTGCACTCGAGTGTGCCCGACGGCGCCGACGCGGCAGGCAATCAGGAAGTCAAGCGCTGGGCTCCATCCAGCGAGGCACACTGGTACGAAAAGAAAGAAGGCCTAGACCATCTTGCGCTTGCCGAGAAATACCAGTTGTTCGATTTCAAGCGCGGCGCAAAGATCGCCGCTGCGGGCTTCCCGGTTTACATGGGTCGCGGCGCAGCGCTCGAACGTGCTCTCATCAATTTCATGCTCGATACCCATGCGCATATTCATGGCTACGAAGAAGTGCTTCCACCGTTCTTCGTGAATGCCGAATCGCTCCGCGGCACTGGCAACCTGCCGAAATTCGGCGACCAGGTTTATTATATGCCCGAGGACAAGCTCTACGCGATCCCGACGGCCGAAGTGCCGATCACAAATCTCTATCGTGATGAAGTCTTGACGCGTTCGCAGCTTCCGCTCAAATATTGCGGTTACAGTGCCTGCTTTAGGCGCGAGGCTGGTTCGTATGGAAAAGACACACGTGGATTTTTGCGCGTGCACGAGTTCAATAAAGTCGAACTCGTGAAATTTGCTCATCCCGAGACGTCGTGGGAGGAACATGAAGCGCTCACTCGTGACGCCGAGCGAATTCTCGAATTGCTCGAGATCCCTTATCGCAGGCTGCTGCTCTGTTCGGGTGACACAAGTTTTTCGAGTGCGAAGACGTATGATCTTGAGGTCTGGGCTTCGGTCGAGGGTAAGTGGCTCGAGGCATCGAGCTGCTCGAACTTTGAATCCTTTCAGGCAAGACGCGCGAACATCCGGTTTCGGGAAGATCCGAAATCGAAGCCCGAATTCGTTCATACCCTCAATGGCTCGGGTCTTGCTACGTCGAGATTGATGGTGGCGTTGCTCGAAAATTATCAACAGCCCGACGGTACGATAAAAATGCCCGCAGCGCTTCAACCTTACTTGCGATTTAGCGTCATAGAATAGCGAACGTGCGCCGAGCCTCAGCTCCGCACCACCCACACATAAGATCATGGCAGACGTTTTAGACCAGCAGCAATTTCGATTTCGCGATAGCACTTCCGGCCAATCGGTCTCGGAGCTTTATTGCGAACAAGTGAAGCTCTCACAGCTTGCCGATGAATTCGGCACGCCGCTTTACGTCTATTCGAAACGCCAGATCCTCGAAAATTTCCGTGCGTTTAGTTCAACCCTCGCGCTCGCCAAGGATCCAAAATATCCGGGCATCGGTCACTATGTTTCGTACGCTGCAAAGGCAAATACGAACATTGAAGTCATGAAGCTGCTTGCTGCCGAAGGTTCGGGCGCAGATGTCGTGAGCGCCGGTGAATTACTCGTGGCGCTTGCCGCAGGCTTCCCTGCCGAGAAGATCACCTTCGATGGTACGGGCAAGACCGATAAGGAGATCGAACTCGCTCTTCGTGCGCACATTCATGCCTTTAACGTCGAGAGTCTCGATGAGTTAAAAGTGATCAATGAGATCGCGGAACAGATGGGCGTTCGCGCGAAGGTTTCTATCCGCGTTAATCCCGATGTCGATGCGAAGAGCCATCCGTATATTTCGACCGGACTTCGTGAGAACAAATTTGGTATCGACATGGAGAATGCGAGCGAGGCATTCGTTTATGCACGCAGTCATCGCTCGCTCGAAGTAGTCGGCATTCACGTCCATATCGGCTCGCAGATCACGACGCTCGACCCGTTTATCAAGGCCGCGAAATCGACTGTCGCATTCATTAACAAACTTCGCCAGGAGACAGGCATCACGCTTGAACACCTGAACTTCGGCGGCGGACAGGGCATCCATTACCGTAATGTCGTTCGAGATCCAGATCTTCACCCTGACGATATGGGTGACGAGAAAGACGTCGTCCCTTCCCTCGAAGAATTTGTCCATGCTGTGCTACCGATCTTGAATAAGACCGGCCTCTCGATCATCATGGAGCCGGGGCGGGCGATCGTTGCGAATGCGTGTGCGCTCCTTGCGCGGGTGCTGTATACCAAGTCGAATAGCCTGAAGAAGTTCGTGATCGTCGATACGGGGATGACTGAACTTATCCGGCCTTGCCTGTATGATGCCTATCATCAGGTTGCGCCAACTACGCTTGCGAAAGGTTTGGGAGATGAAGTTGTCGATATCGTTGGACCGATCTGCGAAACAAGCGATTTTCTCGCGCAAAAGCGCACGCTCCCCAAGCTCGAACGCGGCGATGTGCTAGCGGTGCTTTGCGCGGGCGCGTATGGCTACACGCTGGCATCAAATTACAACTTACGCCCACGTGCCGCAGAGATCCTTGTCGATGGCGCGGAGTATCGGGTAATTCGCGAGCGCGAGCATCTGGAAGATGTCGCTGGACTTACTGAGAGCGATCGCGCGCTTGTTCGCACGCTTGTTCATTAATATTCCGAGATGCTGACTGATCAGAATTCCGATCGTTTTGTCGTCGCAGTCGTAGGAGCTACCGGTGCAGTCGGCACGGAGGTGCTGAAGGTGCTGGAAGATCGGGATTTTCCCGTTTCACAACTTCGATTATTTGCCAGCGAATGGTCGTTAGGCAAATCATTGATGTTTCGCGGCAAACCCATCGCGATGGAAGTTGCGCAGCAAGACTCCTTTGACGATTGCGACATCGCGATCTTGAGCGCTGGCAGTGCGATCAGCAAGGCACTCCGTCCCTGGATGCACGCGACGGACTGCATCATGATCGACAACTCGAGCGCGTTCCGTATGGAAGAAGGCGTGCCGCTTGTGATCTCGGAGATCAATCCCGAAGATCTCGACTCGAATTCAGGGGTCATCGCAGTACCCAATTGCTCGACGATCATCATGCTGATGGCGGTCGCACCGCTGCGTAAACTCGGGAAGATCAATCGTATCGTCGTTTCGACCTACCAGGCAGTAAGCGGTGCCGGAGCCAAAGCGATGAAGGAATTGGAAACACAGACTGGCGATTATCTTGCCGGGCGACCGATCGTACCGAGTGTCCTCCCCCACCCGATCGCGTTCAATCTTTTCTCGCATAACACGGAGATCAACGAAGCCGGATACAATCAGGAAGAGTGGAAGATGATCCACGAAACGAAGAAGATCCTGCACGACGAAGATATTGCTGTGACCGCAACCTGCGTTCGCGTGCCAGTGCTGCGCGCACATTCGGAAAGTGTGAACATCGAATTCTATGACGCGCGACCCTCTTTAGCCGATATCCGTGAAGTGCTTTGTGGGTTTCAAGGCGTGAAGTTAGTCGACGATCGTGCTGGCAATCATTTTCCAATGCCGTGCGAAACGGCCGGTCAATACGATGTGCATGTGGGCCGTATCCGCGAAGATGTCAGCAACACACATGCGATCGAGTTATTCGTTTCTGGAGATCAACTCCTGAAAGGCGCTGCACTCGGGGCAGTGCAGATCGCTGAGACGATGATCGCGAGAAAGTTGATCTGCCCAAAGAAGCAGGTATCCGCATAGGCGTGGGCGAGTTTGTGCCCTTCGAAATGTTTCGCTCCCCACTCCTGTTGCGGGCTTGAATGCCACAACTCCTGATCGCCCTCAGAGTATTGCTGCCGCTGCTATATGCGGCACTTGTCGTTGTTACAGGCGATATTTTCTTTCGACCAGGTGTAGCAATTACGCGGCTGAAACGAGCGCGGCCGCTGGTGCTCACCGTTCTTGCGTTTCATGCGCTATACATTGGCGCCTACACGGTTTATGAAGGCCACTGCCTTTTGGCGTCGATCTTCGAACTCAGCTCGCTTATCGCATTCACCTTGCTCGCGATCTATGCCTTCGTCGAAATGCGAATCACTTCCGAAGCAAGCGGCACCGCTTTTCTCGTTTCGGCAGTAGCGTTTCTTTTTCAGGCATCGAGTTCGCTTTTTATTGACTCCGCCTCCACGATCGAGCATACTGCGATCCTCAAGAACCCTCTCTTCAACATTCATGTAACGACCGCCGTCTTTGGCTACGCCGCGCTCACGCTTTCAATGATCTACGGTGCGCTTTACTTGGTGCTTTTTCGAGCGATGCAGCGCAATCTCTTCGGTCCTGTTTACGACCATCTTCCGAGTCTTGAAAAACTGGAACGGTATGGCATTCGAACAACTGCCGTCGGGTTTGTTTTTTTAAGCATTTCGATCGTGATCGGAGGAATGTTGATGGGCTCGTCCGGGATTTATGGTGCCGTCTTCGACCCAAAGATCATTGCGACGGTACTGGTCTGGGCGATCTTTGGAGCGACGCTCGTCATCCGCCGCATAGCTCGTATCGAGGGCCGCAAACTTGTGTTGTTCTGGATGTATGGATTCGCGCTCACGATCGTATCGATGACGATCGTGAATGCCTTCGTCACCTCATTTCACAGCTTTTTATAAAATGCCGTTCGAACTCATTGCCATCGGCCTCACGCACCGCACTTCGCCTGTCGAAGTTCGCGAGCGCGTTGCCTTGAGCGGTAATGAAGTTCGATCGCTCTTACTGAAGCTAAAAGGAGATATCGTGCGAGAGGCGCTCGTGCTCTCGACATGCAATCGCACGGAGATCTACGCATTGCCCGCCGATCCCGAGATCACCGGTCAGCATTTGATCGACTTTCTTCTGAAAGAGAAGCATCTTCCGGAAGCTGAACTGCGCGGCCAATTCCTCAACTTCACACATTGTGAAGCGGTGACGCATCTCTTTCAGGTCATCGCCGGAATTGATAGCCAGATCCTTGGCGATCAACAGATCCATGCTCAGGTCAAAGATGCCTTTCGCATGAGCGATGAATCGGGCACGAATGGGAGCTTGCTAACAAAAGTGGCGCACGCCGCCTTCCGTGTTGCGAAACGTGTCAAAAGCGAGACGGCACTCGGCGTCGGCGCGGCAACGATCAGTTACGCTGCGGTGGAATTCAGCCGGAAGGTCTACGCAGATCTTCGCGACAGGCGTGCACTGGTAATCGGCGCGGGAGAAACTGCAGAACTTGCCGCGAAGCATCTTGTCGAGCGACACATCGGCTCGCTGATCGTGCTCAACCGGACACAAGATAACGCCAATGATTTGCTCGCTCGTGTCAGAGTTGATGGCTTGCATGCTGGTGACGCCGCGCTCTCGCTGGATGAACTTGAACATGCGCTATCGGTCAGCGATCTTGTCATCAGTTCGACGGCAAGCGATGAAATTATAGTGACGCGCTCGATGCTGAGCCGTGCGCTGCGCCTGCGTGAATCGCAGGCACCGATGGTGCTGCTCGATATCGCCGTCCCTCGCGACATCGATCCAGAGTGTGCGGGCCTCCCAAATGTTTTCTTGAAAGACATTGACGATCTTCGTTCGATCGTGGATCTGAACCTTGAACGCAGAAAAGAGGCACTGCCAAAGGTCCATGAGATCATCACGGAAGAACTCACGAATTTTCTCGCGCTGCAATCGAAGCTTGAGGTCGCGCCGACGATCAAAGAATTGCGCAACCGTTTCGAAACGATCCGGCTGGAAGAACTCACTCGCAACCAGCATAAATTTAAACCGGAAGAACTTGCAGTTGTCGATCAAATGACGCAGCGAATCATGAACCGGCTGCTCCATACCCCCACCGTCATGCTCAAAGAACCACGTGCATCGCTCGACGATGTGCTTTCGCGTATTGAGTTGCTCCGCGCACTTTTCGCACTCGATCAAAGGCACGAGGAGAGCGAATGACCCAACCGCTTCGCATCGGAACACGAGGCAGCGAACTGGCCCTCTGGCAGGCCAGACATATTCAGTCGCTGCTCGCTCTAAATTTTCAGGGGATCGAAACCGAGATTAAGATCATCTCGACTTCGGGCGATCGCGATCAAACTGCCTCGCTCGCACAGATCGGTGGTCAGGGTGTTTTTACAAAAGAGATCGAATCGGCACTCATGCGCGGTGAAATCGACGTGGCTGTCCATAGCTTAAAAGATCTACCGACTACGTTCGATGCCCGACTCATGATTGCGGCAACTCCACAACGTGCGAGCGCCGAAGATGTTTTTCTTGCGCACGACGGTATGACCCATTTGCTCGAGCTTCCTGAACACTCAATCGTGGCAACGGGCAGTCTACGGCGGAAGGCGCAGCTTCTCGCGCTTCGTCCCGATCTTCAGATTATTGATGTTCGGGGCAATGTACCGAGCCGCATCAAGAAGCTTCAGGAATCAGATTGGGGCGGTATGATCCTCGCTCGCGCTGGGCTTGAGCGGCTCGGACTATTGGAGCATGCGACCTATACCGTTCCGATAGAGATGATCATTCCTGCCGTTGGGCAGGGCGCGCTGGGGTTGCAAACGCGTTCGGATGATGTTGAGACGACTTCCATTCTTTTTGAACTTAACGACCTCGAAACGCTGGCAGCCGTCACGGCCGAACGTGCCGCACTTCGAGCAATGGGCGGAGGATGTCAGGTCCCGATGGGCGCGCATGCTACGTGTGTCGGAGGTGTCGTTGACCTCAAAATGGTCATCGTTCATCCAAATGGTTCTTCGCTCCTAAAAGGCGAACGTTCGGGTCCTGCCGAGGACGCAGCGGGGATCGGACGAGAGCTCTGCGAAACGTTGTTGAACGAAGGTGGACGAGAATTTCTCAATCACGCAGCGTAGTCTTAAATAAAGGCCTCTTCTGCGAAGGAGAGAGGATTTTATTCATCGTTGCAGGAAAGTGAGGGCGGAAGTGTTCTCGTGATCGTCGGTGCTGAGTTGAACGGTTTTTGGCGCGGAAGTTTGCTCCGACGACTTTAAAATAAAAGCCTCTCCTGCGAAGGAGAGGTTGGGTGAGGTTTTGGTAGCGGGTGTAATGTTTTAGACACGCCGGGACTCAACGCGGAGGCTCTGAGATCACTTTTCAAACGTAGCTGGCGGAACCACGGAGCTTTTCAGCCGCCGCGCAAGATTTTATTCGAGCCTTGCTTTTTGCTACCGCTACAGAAAACACACCAAACCTCTCCTTCGCAGGAGAGGAGATTTTTTTAATCGTTGCTGGAAAGTAAGG
>JBBSDW010000046.1:0-20441 GCA_038240295.1 Kapaibacterium sp. (SeqCode) | reverse complement strand
TATCGAGATTCAAAGCCACTTGGCCTCAGCAAGAATTTGATCTCGTATCACCCAATGCAGAGCACCTTCAGATACAATGTCTACCTTACAGAGAAGCAACTCCTCCAGATCTGCCTTCAGTCCACCCAGGGAAAAAAGGAGTTTGCTTTGCACCTAACGTGATCAGCAAATCAACGTCACTGGACCGGGTTTCCTCACCTTTAGCCACAGATCCGAACACACGCACATTTTCTGAGCCATGCTTTTTCGCGTGAGGAAGAATCTCGACCCGATGAAGTCGTAGTTGCTCAGATAATCTCATCCAAAAGTAACCCGCAGCAAATCCTTGGAGTTCTCTTTGCCCAAGCCTGACATTGACTATCAAAACTCTGCATATAGGAACTTGCTTAATATATCGAGCGTTTACTACTTGTCAGAGATTCTCGCTCCGGCGTTTGTCTCAACTGGCAGCGCTCAATTATGAATAAAGTTTGCACACAACGCACATAACTGCCCAAAACGAGCCGAAATCCCAATGTAGGTCGGGTTTCAACCCGACCTCGAATGTCGGATGCTGCCGACCTGTTGACAAACCCAGAGTGACCTGCGCCAAGGGTCGAGTTATAATTGACCGAAAGATCGCAGTCGGACTAAAGTCCGACCTACATTAAAAAAGCCATTCGCTTCGAAAAGCGAATGGCTTGGTGCTCCCTGGGGGATTTGAACCCCCGACCCACTGATTAAGAGTCAGTTGCTCTACCAACTGAGCTAAGGAAGCGATTCATAAATTAGAATTGCCTTGTGAGAGTTCCAATCGGCGACGGGTGATTTTGCCTAAATTTCTCGTTGCAACATTTCCGCGGATTTTGCGAAAACGCGGAGGCGGGATTCCTCGCCAAATTTCTCTGCGACTTTTTCGCAGTTGTGGTCTCTCTTTGGATCTTTCCCGCGCGGGACGGTCGTCTCGACCGTCTGGTGGGGCAGGTAGAATTTCGGATGTTGCCGACAATCTTTAAGCATCACTTTTCGATCGATCATCGCGATGCCGTTGGATAAGCATTCATCACGCCCAACCAGACGGTCGAGACGTTCGTCCCACGCGATCGATTTTTCCTGCGCCTCGACCGCCTGATGGGGCAGGTAGAATTTCGGGCCGACAATTCGCTTGCGCTCATTCAGGATGACATGCCCTCTAGTAACTCACAAAAAAAGGCGGGCAACGCCCGCCTTGAGTAGCTAAATTGCTAGATCAACTCGCGAGTACTTCGCTCGTGACGTCGAATGAATATGCGAATTCTTCGACTGGTCCGGCTACGGCATGTTTAGCATGCCGGAGGTCGTTTCCCCGCTCGTACTCCACGAGGCGCCAGATCGACTGCTGGATATCTTCCATGGAATCGGAACCATCGATCACGTGCATTCTGTCGCGATGCTTCTCGGAGAGATACATATAACCCGATTGCACGTGCGCGAAAAAGATGCGGCTCTCGGCTTCCATTCTGTCATCGCCCATTCCCTTGCGGCGGCGGATCGCTGTTTCGAGCGGGACGTCGATGAGGAATGTGAGGTCGGGTTCGATCGAATCGGTGGCGAGCGCAGTGATCTCTTCGACGCGAGCGAGCGGCAGCTGACGGCCAAATCCCTGATAGGCGATCGTCGAATCGGTAAATCGGTCGCAGATGACGACTGCGCCACGATCAAGCGCGGGGCAGATCACTTCTTTCATCAACTGTGCACGGCTGGCAGCGAACAACAGGAGTTCGGCTTCGTGCGAGAGCGGTTCTCGGAAATGTTTATTGAGTAGAATGTCTCGGACATACTCGGAAAGCTCGGTTCCGCCCGGCTCCCGTACCAGTATGGTTTCAATGCCCTCATCTGAAAGTTTATCGGCAAGCAAGCGCGCCTGCGTCGATTTCCCACAACCGTCTATACCCTCGAACGTGATCAACATCGATCGTACCTCCGAATAGCTATTGTTGAATACGAACACACAGAAGAATTGATGACACGAGCACAAGCGGCGGCGCGGAAGCTTTGCCATCAGTTTGATGACGTGCAATTCGCAGCGTCAAGCTGCAGGGATTGATGTTTGTGACTTTGAGAAAAAGTTACCGTGAACCGCTATGATCTCTACAAGCTCATCTATTGGGCTGGGTCAGCCAATAAAATGAGCGACGGACAATTTAACAATTTTTTGACGAAATGCAAGCCCAAAGTTCGCGAAAGTCAAAAAATAATTCAAGGTGCTTGTCCGGCAGTGCAATCCATTGGCTGACTTTTTCGATTCTGGAAGCTCTCGACAACCCTTCGGTATTTTTGCAGCATGTGGAGCAATGTCTTAGGTCAGGAGCGGATAAAGCGGGTGTTGGTGGGTGTGCTGGAGCGCGAAATGCTTCCGGGCGCTTATCTTTTTTTGGGTCCCGAAGGTACGGGCAAAGATGCTGCGGCTTTCGAACTTGCGAAGGCGATCAATTGCCTCGATCCGAAGAGCTGCGGCACAGAAGCTTGTGATGTTTGCGTCAACTGCCTCAGCATCGATCAGTTGGCCGCACCTTTCCTTCATTTTGTTCATGCGCGTCCGGCCCCTAAACCGCAATCTACCGACTCAAACGACATCACACCGGAGGAGTTGGATTCGATTCGTGAGCAACTTGAGGTACTAAAATCCGACAAGTATCACAATCTCACAATCCCAAAAGCGAATATTATCACGATTCTACAAATTCGTGAGTTGAGGTTAGCGTTATCCAAGAGCTTAACGACTGGCAAACGACGCACCGTCATCATATCGGAAGCGGATTTGATGAATAAAAGCGCGCAGAACGCGTTTCTTAAAACGCTCGAAGAGCCGCATGCGAATACGATCATCATCTTAACGAGTTCGAATCCGCACAGGCTTTATCCGACGATCCTTTCACGCTGCCAGGAAGTGCGATTCGATGTACTCTCGAACGAAGATATTTCGGATGCACTCGTCGAACGCGATGAGATCTCTCGCGACGAAGCAAATTTTCTTGCACGGCTGGCTGCGGGAAGTTATTCGCAGGCACGTGCGATGATCGGCGAGGATATTCGTGCGATGCGCAGCGAGATCGTTTCGTTTTTGCGAATGGGGTTGTCGAAGAGCCGGCGGAATGCCGTGAAAGAAATCGATGTCTTCGTACCTCGCTCTGGCGGAGGCTCGTTTCTTGAAAAGCGAGTTGCGGTCGAGCAACGGCTTCTGTTGTTGGGTCTTTGGCTCCGCGACGCACTTGCACTCGCCACAGGTTCGAACGAGCGCATCATCAATATCGACCAGCAGCAGGATCTCGACAGGTTCGTCTCGCGCTTCAACGAACCGCCAAAGATCATCCGCGCCATCCGAGCCGTGGAAGTTGCCCAAGGCCAAACGAAGCAGCAGTTGCAACTTCGGCCCGTGATGCTCAATCTTGTAATGGAGCTCGAAGCGGCCCTTCTTTAGACTTCGCTCACACGTGGAAGCTACTGACACATTTTGGTGTGTATACCCTGCCTCGCGTGGCTATAAATCAGCGAGCACAAGAACGTGAAATTTCGCTACCAAGCCCCGAAATACGTGTCCTCGATGCCTTGATCTACACCAGACATGGTTCTTAAAGAATAGTGTTTTGAAGCATCTCCTGAGCTTTGAGGATGCTGGCTTTGAATTCTGTGCTTCAGTGTGAAGTGCCATGATGGTGGCTAGCCGGTTTCATTTCAGGTGAACTTACGAAGGATTTGGAGAAGAATCTTTATCCGGAGTCAACTATTTATAGCGAGTGAGCCTTACGGGTCTTTGCATTTATATTTGTGAACACCTAACGAGCGCGTTCCTGAGCTCGCGGGCTTACAGTCCGCATCGTTCCCAAAGATGGGAGGCATCGCTTTTCTCAGTTGGCCAGATAATGCTTCGGCTTGCAAGGCAGTAAGCCCATTCGGTAAAAACTTTATCCATCAATTTACGAACGTCAATGCCACTTACAACCCTCGATCCACGAACAGCGCTGATCGTGATCGATCTTCAAAAAGGTATCGTCGCCATACCGACCGCTACACCAGCAAGCGAAGTAATAAAGAATGCGCGATCGCTCGCAGAAGCATTTCGTAAGCATGGACTTCCTGTGGTGCTCGTGAATGTTGTTGCAGGCGCTCCGGGCCGGACCGAGCAGCCGCGCATGAGCGGATTCCCCGAAGGATGGTCGGAGCTGGTCCCCGAACTAAATCAGCAGCCGGGGGACTATCTTGTTACGAAGAAAACTTGGGGTGCTTTTTATAATACCGACCTCGAAGCGTATCTGCGTGAGCGGAATGTCACTCAGGTAGTCGTCGCGGGAATTTCAACGTGCATGGGAGTCGAGTCAACGGCGCGACAGGCACACGAGCGGGGTTTTAACGTCACCCTCGCGATCGACGCCATGACTGACCGCAATGCGGATGCTCATCTAAATAGCGTGACGCGGATCTTTCCACGACTCGGCGAGACGGGCACAACACAGGAGATACTGGAGATGCTCGAAGGCGCACCCGCAGCGAATTGAGCAAGACTTCACGAAGGACATTTCGATCACTGAATGGCTACAACTACCGGATGTGGGCCGGTGGCGCCGTCGTGTCGAACATTGGAACGTGGATGCAGCGAATCGCGCAGGACTGGCTTGTCCTGACGCAGCTCACGCATCACAGCGCGACAGCGGTCGGCATCGTGATGTCCCTGCAATTCGGTCCGCAGGTATTGATGCTTCCCGTTTCTGGGTTTGCCGCCGATCACTTGAACCGCCGCAAACTCCTGATTGCGACTCAGGCATCAATGGGCTTGCTTGCGCTCGGTCTCGGAATCCTTACGATCGCGGGCATTGTGCAGCTCTGGCATGTCTATGCGTTTGCATTTACGCTTGGTTGCGTCTCGGCTTTCGATGCGCCGGCCCGGCAGACGTTCGTCTCGGATCTCGTCTCTGAAGATGAACTCTCGAACGCCGTCGCCCTCAATTCAACTTCGTTCAACGCTGCACGAATGGTTGGGCCGGCGGTTGCCGGTATCCTCATTGCTGCTGTCGGCTCGGGCTGGGTATTCGTGATCAATGCGATTTCCTTCGCGGCGGTCCTGTGGTCGCTCAGTCTGCTAAGGCTCGACGAACTTCGCGTTCACATTCGCGCACCTCGAACTCGAGGAAGCTTTGCAGAAGGCTTTCGCTACGTCTGGGGACGCCCGGATCTTAAAGCGATCCTGCTCATGATGTTATTGATCGGCACGTTTGGCCTCAACTTTCCGATCTTCATTTCGACGATGTCCGTCACGGTGTTCCATGCAGGTGCAGGTGAATATGGGATCCTTACCTCGACGATGGCGATCGGTTCGGTCATCGGGGCGCTACTCTCGGCTCGCCGTGAAAAGCCGCGAATGGCACTTCTTTTTGCCGGTGCTGCCGCGTTTGGATTCGCCTCGGCACTGGCTGCGGTGATGCCAAATTATTGGTTGTTTGGAATGGCGCTTTCGATCGTTGGTATTTCGGCACAGACGTTCAACACAACGGTCAACAGCACCGTGCAGCTTTCGACCGAACCTGTCATGCGCGGAAGAGTAATGGCGATCTTGCTTGCGCTGGCGATGGGAGGCACACCCATTGGTGCGCCGATTGTCGGATGGGTCGCCGATACTTACGGCCCACGCTGGTCAATGAGCATCGCCGCCGCAGCAGGAATCTCCGCGGCCTCCGTTGGCATCTTTTACCTGGTGAAATATCGCCGGTTGCGGGTTCGTTTGGAGCGAGGACGATTACGGTATAGCATCGAGCAGGTGCGCAGATCGATTGCGCAGGCTTCCCCGAACAAACTTATGACTGGTCCGTAATAAAGTCAGCACACGTCTGCCGACCTCCATGCCGCGTGCAAGACATCCTCTAGTACTTACGAGATGCATGGATTTTGAACCTCTATTTGTTTCACTTCAAGAGATCTGTGAATGAGCATTCCTCATGCTGAAGCGTGTTTTATCTCTCGTGTTCATGCTTGTTGCGCATTCAATTTTGGATGTGCGACGATTTTTAACGGCGCTTCGCAAAATGTGCCGATTCGAATGCCGAGTGGAACTGTCGTTCGAGACGGCGATAGTATCCTCGTCCCGGGTCGGCTTGCTCCACATGGTGACACGGTGAATTACCTGCACCTCTCGCGAAGCAGCGATCATGCATTGAGATTTACTCATGGAGGTAAAAGCGTTGGATGCAATGCTCCCGCTTGTGGTCGATCTCATCGATGATGCCTGGAACAGCTTTGACGGCGTAGCAGTCCATTTTCCTTCGGACTCGAACTCCACTGCTCTCTCCGCTCCGTATTGCGAACTATTCACACCCACGACTCGAGAATCGACGAAGCTCGGAGCTAAGCTCGAACTGAGCCTGGAACGTAGCTTCCCATCGAGTATAGTCTTTTTCCTTCCGAACCGCTTTGCACTAAGCGGTGGCTATGCGTTTGGTTCAGAGTGGTCAGGATATCTCACGCTGGAGAAACCTCACGATTCCAGATCCTCGGTCTCGGGGCCGGATTCAATTTGCACCAATAACGATGCTGCAAACATCATCTTTGGCCAGATGGATTGTCGCTGCTTCGTTTGCAGCAATATTGTGTGGATGCGGAACACTGATGAACGGATCGACGCAGGAGGTTCGGATCATCGCACCACCGGGGACGCTCGTTTATGACACCAGCGGAGTTGAACTACCGCTCATCATGAGTACGCGCACGATCCCGTCCAGTCTGGCGATTGTGCTTCGTCGTAATCGCGATTACAACCTTTTGTTTCGCTATAAGCAGTCGAAGGTTCGCACCACCCTCGAAAGCCGCCTCGAACCGATCTGGCTGCTTGGTGACTTCCTGTTTTTTTACGGGTTCTTTGTCGAACCGTTTACGGGCGATTGGAATGGATTCGATGACGCATTACGGATTCAATTTCCTCTTGATACACTAAGTGCTCCAAGAGTCACCCCTATTTCCGAGCCGGATGCAGCTGAGATATTGTTCCCCCAAAGAGGTTTTGTCATGGGCGGCGTTGGATTCATTGGGCCAGTGACAAACGAATTTCTCGAATTCGTCTTGCCAGTTTGTCTTCAAGTTGGCATTGGCTACAACGTTACGCACCACACATCGATCGTTGCGAGTTACAACACTGGTGTGAATCTTGACATACTCCCCAATACTTCCAAGTATCAGGCCTCGGCAACCTACTCGACTTATGATATTGGCGCCCGATTTCGGTTGCCAGAGAACATGTATCTCGCTGGCGGTGTAGGATGGACGCAAGTGACCTCGGACAGTCTGATAGTAAACTTCTCCCCATCATCCTCGAAATATCTGGGCCGCTTCGACCGAGCCCCCGTGGATCGATCGATGCCCAGTTTCTATGCCGCGCTCGGCGTGTCAGGCAAGCTTGCATTTCTTGAAATTCGACACTCATTTGGTTTTGCCGGCATCCCGCTTCCGAATCGGGAAATCGGAGAATTTCAAGTGACCTCGGTTGTGGCTGGACTCAACTTATTCTTTTGAGTTGTAATGTGAAGGTCAAGGATCGAAGGTCAAGGAAATGCTCCTTGGGACTTTGAACGCTCGAATCTTGGTTTACTCCGGGACTTCAAACGTTACCTGATGCCAGCAACCGAACGAACCCTCGTTACCGCCGCTTTACCCTACGCCAATGGGCCGCTTCATTTCGGCCATTTGGCTGGCGCATACTTTCCTTCCGATATGTACGTCCGATTTAAGCGGCTGCGCGGCGAGAGTGTCTTGTTCGTTTGCGGCTCGGATGAGCATGGCGTGCCGATCATGATCTCGGCGGAAAAAGAAGGCGTGACGCCGCAGGCGATCGTCGACAGGTTTCATGAGTTGAACAAATCGACGTTCGAGCGTCTCGGAATTTCTTTCGATTATTACGCACGCACTTCGAGCCCCGTCCACCATAAAACCTCGCAGGAGCTTTTTCTCACGCTTTATGAGAAAGGATTTCTGATCGCGCGCGAGGAGCCGCAGCTTTATGATGAAGATGCGAAGATGTTTTTGCCGGACCGATATGTCGAAGGGACCTGTCCGGTTTGTTCGAATCCATCGGCGCGCGGAGATCAGTGTGAGAATTGCGGGACATATCTCAATCAAACAGAGCTGATTAATCCGCGCTCGAAGATCACTGGCAACAAGCCCGTCGTTCGTGCAACACGCCATTGGTATTTCGCGCTTTCGAAATTTCAGAAGCCGCTTGAGGCGTTCGTTGAGTCGCATAAGAATGACTGGCGCGAGCACGTCGTGCAGGCTGCTCGAAGCTGGTTGAAAGTCGGGCTCAACGACCGGCCCATCACACGTGATCTCGATTGGGGCGTGCAAGTGCCTCTCGAAGATGCGAAGGGTAAAGTGCTTTACGTTTGGTTCGATGCGCCCATCGGCTATATCTCGGCGACGAAAGAAGGACTCGACCCTGCAATAAATCCTCGCGCGAAGGATTTTACGGGCATTGAATCCGATTGGCGAACGTGGTGGCAATCGGAGGATACCAAGTGGGTTTGCTTTTTGGGCAAGGATAACATCGTCTTTCATACCATCCTCTTCCCTGCGATGTTGCAGGCGCATAACGAAGCCTCGTCCGAACGCAAATACATCTTGCCTGAGAATGTAGCTGCGAACGAATTCATGAATCTGCAAGGGCAGAAGCTTTCGAAATCACGCGGCTGGGTCATCGAGCCGCATGAATATCTTGATCGGTTTGCAGCGGAGCCTTACGCGGCAGATATACTTCGCTATACGTTCGCGACCACGTTCCCCGAACAAAAGGATTCCGATTTTTACTGGAAGGATTTTCAAGCGCATACGAACAACGAGCTTGCCGATATTCTTGGCAATCTTGTCAATCGCGTGCTGACGTTTGTTGAACGCAATTTTGAGAACCGTGTGCCGGGCACTCTTGCAGCTGTGAAGGATCACGAGTTGCTTGCCTCGTTCAAAACAGAAGCCGCGCAGATCGCCGACCTCTATGAGCGAACAAAACTTCGCGATGCTTCGCAGCGGACGATGGACCTCGCAAGGCTCACCAACAAATTCTTCAACGACGCCGAACCCTGGAAACTGATCAAGCAGGATAAAGAGAAGGCGGGCGAAGTGATGCGCGTTTGTCTCGAGGCAATTCGTGCACTCGGTGTTTATTTTTCTCCGATCACACCACGAGCCGCAGAGGCGATTCACGGAATGCTTGCCTATGATGGCGCAACGGAGACTTGGGATACTGCGAACTCAGCAAAGTTGGTCGATGGTGCGGCGCTTGGTAAGTCATCCATTTTGTTCAGAAAAATTGAGGACGAAGTCGTGGAAGCGGAAGTAAAGCGGATGGAAGAAATGCAGGCGCGCGTGATCGCGCAAGAATCATCTGAGAAAAAAGAAATTGCGGCCGCCGCACCGGCTGTTGATGCATTGATATCCATCGACGATTTCAAACGCATTCAACTCAAGACCGCAAAAGTACTCGAAGCCGAACGCGTACCGAAATCGAAGAAGCTCCTCAAACTTCAGATCACGATCGGCACCGAACAGCGGCAGATTGTAGCGGGCATCGGAGAGAAGTACACGCCCGAAGAATTGGTCGGCAAAACAGTGGTCGTTGTTGCGAATTTGAAGGCAGCGAAACTGATGGGTAATGAATCGCAGGGAATGCTGCTTGCCGTCAATGATGCGAGCGGAGTGGTTTCACTCATCACGCCAGAGCGGGATTCGTTCGAGGGTTTGGAAGTTCGTTAGATGGGTATCGGGTGTCAGGTGTCGAGGCTTTTGGTAGAGTCCAGAAAAGTCTCAAGCATTTTCAGGACTATACGCAGACACCGAGCAGCGAAGACCCAACTTCTCACGTCCGACCTCTGACACCCGACATCGGACACGCGACCCCGGACACCGAAAATCAAAACATCGGTTTCCACTCTCCCAACACGACATTGGTGAGCACAAGAAGGAACATCAAGATCCCGACAGATTTCAGCACACCCATCATCTGACGAAGTTCATTGCTTGCGCCGTTCGTTGCATTCGGACTTGCCATTTCGGATTCGATCATCCGATCGATCTTCTTCCCTTTTGGCATCATGATTCCAAACGATAGTGCGAGCAGAATCACGAAGATCACCTGTTTGGCTGCAAGCCAGTTTAGCGTACCGAACGGAAACCAGCCAAGACCCATGAGGCCGGTATAAGCGCCTCCGGTAATGAGCAAACCGATGCCCGACATGCTGCCCAGCACTGTTCCCAAGCGAGCTTGCGCTTTCATCGTCGGAAGTTCGCCGAAGGTGCCGCGCTGGTTTGCAGCCATTCCGTCAAGGATCAAATTCGCGACACCAAGCCCAACCCAGGTGCCTGCAAAAATGATATGAAGGATCAGAAGTAGTGTTGCCATAATAACAAGTAGATGTGAAGAAAGAAAGAGCGCTGCAAAGATACTCTATCTAATCCCAACTGCTGAGTTCGTGATCGGTCCCGGCGATGCTTCCATTCTCACGTCTTCGTAACCCTTCCGGAGCGCGACTACGCGGTAATCGAAAGCCGCATTGGAATTGCCTCCGTTGTTCTCGATCACATCGAATCCGTCGATCCTCTTTTGCAC
Organism: Kapaibacterium sp. (SeqCode); assembly: GCA_038240295.1. Classification (GTDB taxonomy): domain Bacteria; phylum Bacteroidota; class Ignavibacteria; order Palsa-1295; family Palsa-1295; genus JABDDM01. Next base: position 9,844 of record JBBSDW010000046.1, on the reverse strand, counting down.
AAAAACTCCGCGCGTTTCACCATTCATTTCGATGAACACTTTGATCGGATGAGATGCATCGATCGTGACCGTCTTGATGAAGATCGGATCGAGCATCACGAGCGCGCGCCCGTTGTGCAACTCTGCCGAACCATAATCATTGAAATAAACTTGCGCGGCTTCTTCGCAATAGAGCTTACGCCACTCGGTCTTTGCTTCGTTGATCGGCACGACCGCCGACTTCGTGCCTGTCGCAGTCTGTGTTCCGACCGTATAAGTTGCTCCGGCAAAATATCCTGCGTATGTGCCTGAGGTCGATGCCGACCCATAAATAGCGGCTGAACCGGCAGTCGAATTCGCAACGCCCGCCACGCCATAAAATCCCGAGCCGTAAACGCCATCACCGGCGGTTGATGCAGTGTTGATACCATAGACTCCAGCTGCATTCGTTGCGGCGGCGCTGTTTTTTCCGACGACTCCGTACGACGGGAATGCGATACTCGTTGCCAGATTTTCTCCGACGACTCCACCGTTAGGGTTGGAGAGTGATGATGTCGAGAGCGCTTCCCCTCGAAGACCGATGCCGTTGGGTGTCGCTTTCGTATTCTTTGCTTCGAATGCAATAGCGCTTGACGATGAGCCGGTAAAAGGAAGTGTAAGTGAGTCGGAGCCGCCAGTCCCATTCTGCGCGCTCGTGAGTCGGCCCGCCGAATCGACGGCGATGTTCGCATTCAGATACGTACCTGCAACAACACCCGTATGCTTGAGAAGCGGGCTTGGATAATTGCCGATTAGATCACCGCCTGCTGCGCCGGAGGAGGTGCCTCCAATGTTCGGAGCGTTCGTGATCTTTGTCCAATCGACCGTAGCGATCTTCGCATTGGTGATTGCGCCATCTGCAACTTTCGCTGAAGAAATACTTCCATCGGCAATCTTACTATTTGTTACAGCAGCGTCAGCGAGCTTCGTCGATGTGATGCCGCCCGTCGCAACCGAGATCGTGGGTTGCGGTCCTGATGGATTCGAAATGTTGATCGTTGCATCCGACTTTAAGAGTGTGATCGTGCTGACCGCAGGATTGAGCGCATAAGGTGAGGATGTCAGCGGAGTTCTCGGAGAGAGCTCCGTGCTGCCATCGACCGATATTCCGAGATACAGTTGTTTATCGAAAACAAGGGAGTCCGAAATGGCGTCGAGCAGCGTTGAAAACATGCCACCCGTTGTGACGATCGTGTCCGTCTTTGAATAGAGCACTACTTTGCCGGTACGCGATCCGTAAAGTCTGAGAACAAGCGTGTGCGATCCATCTGCCACGGGCGAACCGGACTTACCGGCAAGCACGCCCTGATAAGAAATTGTCCGCGGCACCTGCGCCATCACCACGGCAGAAAAGCACAGAACGCATAAGACCGCCACAAGGCGGAGTAACTTTGCCATAATATTTGTAGGTTTGGAAGTACAGACTATAAATATAAGACTTCTACGGGCGATTCCTAAAAATTTCCAGAGAATCCGTAAGTTTGCACGATCAATCACAGACTCACATCACATTTGACTGAACTTATGATCGACGATACGGATATCGTCCATTCGGCAGAGCCCGAAAGCGAACTCGAAGAACCGGCACCCCCACCAACGACATTTTTTGATCTCGGACTTATTCCCGAGATCAGCGACCGTGCAACGACGATCGGATATCTCAATCCTACCGAGATCCAGCGCGAAGCTATTCCGATCATTCTTGAAGGCGTTGATCTGATCGGTATCGCACAAACCGGCACGGGCAAGACGGCGGCATTCATGCTTCCGCTGCTCGACGCGCTGATCTGCTCGCCAAAAGCAAAGCATCCCGAACGCCCGCGTGTGCTCGTGCTCACACCGACACGCGAGCTTGCCGTGCAGGTGCACGAGGCGACGGTCTCGTTCGCGCAGGGTACGAAAATGCGGGCTGTGGTCGTCTTTGGCGGCGTGAGCCAGAAGCAGCAGGAGCGCGAACTTCGGAAAGGATGCGATGTGATGGTCGCGACGCCAGGAAGACTTCTCGACTTGATCAATCAGCGGGTCATCTCACTTGCGCACGTTGAATTTCTCGTTCTCGATGAAGCCGATCGAATGCTCGATATGGGGTTCATGCCGCAGATCAAACGCATTCTGACACATCTGCCGCGCGAGCGACAGACGCTCATGTTTTCGGCAACACTCTCGAGCGATGTCGAGGCACTTGCGCGCAAATCGCTTTATCAGCCGGTAGTCGTTGAAGTCGGGGGCCGTAGAAAACCGGCGGCGGGCATCACACAAAAGGTTTATAGTGTGATGAAGCTTCGCAAGCCGGAGCTGCTACTAAAACTTCTCAAAAATGCCGAGCGCGCCTCGACGCTGATCTTCACGCGGACGAAGCATGACGCCGACCGAGTCGCGCACGTGCTCCAAAAGGCGGGCATCAATACGACGAAGCTTCACAGCGATATGACACAGCGCGATCGAACGCAGGCGCTTGCAGGATTTCGGAGTGGAAAGTTCGACACAATGGTCGCGACCGATATCGCGGCACGCGGACTCGACATCGATACGATCTCACACGTGGTGAATTATGAGCCTCCGATGACCGCCGATGATTACGTTCATCGCGTCGGCAGGACGGCACGTGCCGAACGGAAGGGCGAGGCATTTACTCTGGTAAGTCCGGAAGAAGAACCACTCATGCGCGATATCGAGAAAAGGATCGGTACCCAGATCGAACGATTGATCGACGAGGAATTTGCGCCGCCACCCCCAATCACGCTTTCGAACGCGGAACGTCGAAGACTCAAAGGCTGGTCGCGCTAATAAGGATGCGCGCTTTACATCGTTGCCACTTGGGCCCGTGGATCCACCTATGGATCAAGCTCATTTGACGAGGTAAAACTTCGTACGCACCGGATCGATAATAAATCCGCTGAAGGTGCGGAGCACATCGTTGCCGATCTCGCCAAGAATAAAAATGCTGAGGTCTTTGAAAACCGCGGGCTGCTGTTCGACCCAGCGGTGCGGGCTGCGTGGTGCGATGTTATAACCCATCAGCTCGAATTTCGCGAGCGACAGACCCACGGGCTTCGATTTGCCTGTCAGCGTGTCAGCCTTCATTGCCTTCGAAAGCAACTTACGTGTTTGCGCATCGAGCGCAGGTTGGTAGATTGCAGAGCGCGGTGATGCAAGTCCAAGATGCACCCTTCCTTCTTTGAGTGGTGGCGCTGTTGCATCGAGCCAGATCGTCGGATAGGGACAATGACAATAAGTCACGAACGCATCGTCGAAATAAGGCATCTGGATCACCTGAGTGTCGCGATCGGCAATGCCGAGCGACGAGTAGGGTGTATAAAGCGAAAGCGTCTTCTTTTTATAGTCGAGGACAGTCATGAATTGCTTGAGGAAGGCGTAGCCAAGCGTTCCGAAATAAGTGCTATCGAGCTGCCGATATTCTTGATGCGTGTTCATCGGTGCGAGCTGTACATGCAGCATGTGCCCACCGCCCGTCATCAAACTCCACGAAGTGTAGCCTGTTGGAACGATCGAGGTGTCGTTTGGCAAGTAATTTCCTTCGTTGGGAGTGCCGACATCGATGAGAAATGCATGAGTGAGCACGACCGTATCCCCGTACTGCGTCACTTCGCTAACTGGTATGTGTGCAATCGTATACCCGCCATCGGGTCCAGGGAAGGTCACGGGAAAGCTTGCGACCAAATGTGCGGAACGGAGGTAATGATCGAGGCGCGTCTGTTCTTGAACTTGCGCACCCGCGCTCGAGCTAACACAAAGTACAAACAGGATCGCAAGAAATTGCTTTAGTGTCACGTTTGGGGATACTCAGTTATCGGTAATATCTACAAGTCGCGAGTTGATATAACCCGTCTGCAGCGTAGTATCGTTTACACGGAGCGTGACGAAATAGAGCCCGGGCTTTAGCGCCGATCCATCGGAGGCTACCGGCTGCCAGCTTCCCGGATATACTCCCGGATCGAGCGTGGTGTCGGTAAATTTTGCGATCTCGTCACCGATCGGGTTTTGGATCAGCACGATCGTATTTGCACGCTCCTTGACCGAAAACCGCAGCAGCACCGATGTATCCCCGCTTGACCTGCTGAACGGATTCGGATAGACCGGATAAAGCGAATCGACGGTGGCGGTGCCGCCTTCAAGATGAAATACCGATTTGATCGGTCGCGGAGTTGCTTTGATCGGGATGTGCGATGGTGCCGTTTGTAGTGAGCAGGAAAGCATCGTCGCTGGAAGCAACGCCAAAGCACAAGCACGGAATAACCTGGACATTTTAAAAGCCTAAACGGTATGCAATGCTGAGTGAAATGCCGCCGACATTTCCAAGACCACCGGTTGAAACAGGATTCGAAAGCAGGATGCCTAAATGGACTCCGCCGTCGATCGTCGAAACAGTGCTGATCGGATAACTCAAGCCGAGATCGACGCCCAATCCGAAATTCAGATAATCGTGCTGCGCGGGTTGCTCACCCGAGATCGTCCCATCCTGCGAAGCATCGATGATCGCAGAAAGCGTCGAACGTGCAAGGATGACTGATGCACCTCCGAAAAAGCGCAATTCGTTCGGCTGATATTTTTCGAGATAAACTCGCACGCCAGGCTCGATCGACATCGTCCGGATATCCATATTCGAGACAAAGCTCGCAACACGCCGGATATATCGGAATGTCAGAGGAAACCAGGTCGAGCGGTTCAGCGGAAAGCCGATACCGACGAATGCCTCGACCGGCAGACCGCCAAGATTGGTCGTATAATTCAGATGATACGCCTGCTGAAACGGGATGAAGCCTGAGAAACCGGCAAAAAGATACGCGGCTGTGGCAGAACTCGAATCCGCCTGAGCGTATGCATCGGAGGACGATAAAACTCCGATGGCAAGGATTCCCAAAAGAAGCCTGCAGAGCCTGGACCGAATGAAACAGTGAGTCCCATTCGGGAATTCGGAACGTTTCCGATCAAAAAATCTTAACAGTTTCAACCTATGTGCGTGTTGTCAGTGCCAATTGCGTTCAGTCCTAACTTTTCGAAGCATGCTCTACTAACTTATTCGAAGCCGCTCTAAATGATTGTTCCGAAACTCTGCGCTCGATGCGCATCAACGCCCTGTTTAAAAACCGACATGATTCATTTCAACCCTATCGCCCGAAAAATCGTCACGCTCGAACGCAGGTTCCTGCAAGTTCTGCTGGTAGCCTGCACCGTCATCGCGTGCGTTGCCTCGTGTTCAGACTTGCGTGCGCAAGCGATCTCGCGTCCATTCGCCCCGAAATTTTCGAGCAGAGATACAAGCCACGCTTTGGCACTGCCTCAACTACCTACGGAACTCCCCGGCCTGCACGGCGCTCTGCATCTCGATTCCAATGGACACATCATTTCGAACGATGGCACGCGTCTTCGCTTTTTCGGTACGTCGCTTACGTATACCGCCCAATTCCTTACTTCGGCAGACGCAAAAGCACTCGCCGCACGGCTGCACAAGCTTGGCTTTAACGCAGTCAAGTTCGTTTATAATGATGCCTTCGGCTACGACGACGCGAGTTTTTTCAAAGGCAAGGATTCGACCGGTGCCGCTTCCGGCAGTTCCTATCTTGTTAACCCCGCACAGGTCGCAAAGTTTGACACTCTTTTGTTCGAACTGAAAAACAATGGCATTTACGCCTTCATGATGCTGAACTCGACGCATACGTTTGCGAAGAAGGAAGGCATTCCGCATCCCGACTCGAGCTATTCGAACTCCTATCTTTTCGAGATCCTCGATGCCGGCGCGGCCGCTCTCGAGCGGAAATGGGCTCGGACTTTTCTCGGTCATGTCAATCCCTTGACCGGACTTCGACTTGCCGATGACCCACAACTTGCGGTCATCGAGCTCGTGCAGGAACAGAGTCTTTACTATTACTGGTCACTCGGCCGATTGAATTATATCGACGATGCCGATCGGATCAACCGTGGCCAGCAAACCGTGACCTATCTACAGTCAAAGTTTCTCGACTCTGCCTACAATCTTTTCCTGAAGCACAAATATGGGAGCGATCAGGGCGTGGTCAATGGATGGATCGGGACAAGTCCGGTCTCGGGCAAAAATTTGATGGATGATGGCAGTTTTGAAAATCCGGCAAGTGCAGCATGGACGTTTGCGGCACGCGATGGTGCCGTAGCGTTTAAAGTCGATGCCGATGGTGGCGTCGATAGCTCGGTCTACGAAAAGATCCGGATCACTTCGATCGCGTCAAACGCCAGTCCCGGCTCGATCACCTACACCAATCTTTCGTCAAGGCTCGGAAAAGACTCGCTTTATGAACTGAGCTTCTGGGCTAAAATGGCCTACAATCCGGCAAGCCCCGCTGCGCTTACACGAAATATCTCGATCGTCATCAATAACTACTCGAACGGCACTCGAAGTCTGAATACGACGATGTTGATCGATACGACATGGAAAAAATACGCGATCACGTTTCGGTCGCTTTCCACAGGCCTCCATTCGGTTCAACTCCAGTTTGGCGCGGCGCTTGGAGATGTCTGGATCGACGCAGTCTCGCTGCATCACAAAACGGAAACAGGACTTCTGCCAGGTGAATCGCTTGCGAATTCTTCGGTCCAACGTCTGCTCTACAAGAGTCTGAGTCTTGTCCCCTTGCAGCGCGTCCGCGATCAGGTGCTGTTTCTCGATTCGCTCGAGCAAGGCTTTTTCCGAACGATGGAAAGCGTGATCAAGGATACGATGCAATTCAAGGGACTCGTTAATTTTACCCAGAACAACTACTGGTATTCGCTGCCCGATATCTATGCCGCGTCTTCGGGCGACGTCGCAGAGTATCATTCGGGATGGGATTATCTTTCAAGCCGCCCTGGCAAATCCTATACGGATTCGACCTGGATGGTCCGCAACACAGCAATGGTGAAGTCGAAATCGGCTGGGACACTCGGGAGCATCGCTTCAAATTCGAGGGCAGGCAAAGGGTTCGTTTTGGGTGAATACACAATGCCGTGGCCGAATCAGTACATATCCGAACAGGTAGTGCTCTTGAGTGCATTCGCTGCGTACCAAGATTGGGACGGACTTTTCATCACACCGTTCGGATACTACCGCGATGACCTTTTTGCCGATAGCCTGCGCAACCCTTTTCATACTTCGACCAATGTTTCTTCTATCGCTAACAATCCCGCCGTTCTCTCGGGCATACCTACGGCGAGCAAATTATTTCGCGAGGCGCTCGTCATGCCCGCAGGGGTGACGGCTTTTCTTCGGCACGATCAAAGCGATCTCTGGCTTGCGCCGATCGACGGAAATCGGGGAAGTTACTGGGTCGATGGGCCGTTCGACAATAACGTTGCGACGACGATCGGGATCAGGCAACATTTCGGTGACTCGCTGCACTACGTTGCAGCTCAGTATCCCTATCTTGCGGACACGCTGCCAAAGCATACCGACACAGGCGAGCTTGTCTGGGATGAAACGAATGGACTGTTTACTCTCGACGCTTCGCAAGTCGAAGGTGGTGCCGGATTTTTCGGAGGCGACACACTCCGGTTGAAGCAACTCGAACTTTCGCGGCAAGACAATGCACGGGACATGCTTTCGTTCATGCTCGTCGCGCTCGATTCACTCCCCATCGAACGATCTTCTCGGCAGTTGCTGACACTCTCGACGCGTGCGCAAAATTCTGGACTTGCCTGGACCGATTCACTCGGATTCGGGAAAAATTGGGGGACTGCGCCAGTGATCATGTCGGCGGCAACCGTCACGCTCCTACTAAAAACGTCCTTCGACAGCACCTTCCTTCAGCCACTCGATGGGTCGGGAAAGGCAACGGGCACTGCAACGCCATTTTTGAAGATCAACGATACGACTTCATCGATCCAGATCGACCAGCAGCAAACACCTTCGGTCTGGTTCGAGATCGTTCAGCGAAACGGAAGTGCCGGTATTCGACCTTCTATAGCAGGCAATGCTCATCGTCTCAGACTTTCGACTAATCCTGCGCGCGAATCGACGATCGCGCACTACTCCGGCGTTGCAGGTGAACACGTGCATCTGAGCCTGATCGACGATCTTGGAAGACTCGTGGATCGGTATGACGCGGTGGTCGCTTCTTCTGGGATCGTGGATTGGAGATTGGATATCGCGCGCGTACCAAGCGGCCATTATCTTGTGCGTGCTGCGAGCGCTGGCGGATTCAGCCTTGCCCAGCTAAGTGTTGTGAAATAACGAAACTTGGGCGCGTGTTATGTCGCGCTCATTGAACAAGAACTATGCAGAACAGAATTGCTCTACGGACTTCAGCACGTCTGACGTTTATTTCGATCGCGATGCTCGTGCTCGCGATCCTCGTCAATGATGCCCACTCTCAGAATATCAAACATCCCTTCCCGTTTCATCTGCCTTCGCGGGACAGCGTAGTTTCGCAATACCTTCCGCAGATCGAAGCACCATCCGGCAAGCATGGCGCGCTTTCGATCTCGCCGGAAGGACACATCATGGCAAAAGATGGGACACGCCTTCGCTTTTTTGGCACCGAGCTGAACTACAACGCCAATTTTTTGCAGCAAGTCGACGCTCGATCGCTCGCCAAACGATTAGCGAAACTCGGGTTCAATGCTGTCAGGATTGTTGCCGACGACTGGTATGGCTGGGATGATGCGAGTTTCTTAAGTTATTATGATTCGACCGGACATGCGGATGCCTATCACTCCTATCACCAGAATCCTGTCCAATTTGCGCGGTTCGATTCCATGCTTTATGAATTCAAACAAGCTGGAATTTACACGGTGCTCAACCTATCGAGCTATCACACCTTTGGATATGGCGAGGGAATTCCGCGCGTCGATTCGTTGAACAATTATTATTTCTTCCTGCGCTACACCGAACCGGCGGCTCGAGAGCTGGAACGGAAATGGGTTGTCACGTTGCTGTCGCATTTCAATCCTGTGACCGGCCTAAAATACGCCGACGATCCTTCGATCGCGGTTGCAGAGATCGTCTGGCAAAATACGCTTTATTATTATTGGTCTGTCGGCCTTCTCAACTTCATCGACAGCAACAACACCCAAGGCCATGGCGCTAACACGGTCAACTACTACATGTCGAAGCGCTTCGATACGCTCTACAATCAGTACCTTAAGAATAAGTACGGATCGAATGCGCAGCTAAATGCTGCATGGGTGGGCAATCCCAGTTCGGTAACGGGCAATCTCATGGACGATGGGTCTTTTGAGGATGCCACTTCGCTATCGTGGTCGTTCATCGTCCAAAATTCTGCAAAGGCAACCTTTGTGGATGCGGACGGTGGCGTCGATTCTACAGCATATAAGAAGGTCCGGATTACCTCACTTTCTGCATCACCGATGATCGGGGATATTTATGCATCGAACGTGAGCGCGGTCTTGGGTAAGGACTCTCTCTATGAACTGACATTTTGGGCTAAAATGGGTTATAGCGCCGCACATCCGACCAAGATTACGCGACAGATCTACATTTACGATTACTCCGCATCGACTGGTGGCTCTAACCTTGGATCGTATGTAAGTATCGACACGACCTGGAGAAAATACAGTTTTACTTTCCGCGCAACGCAGCCTGGCTTGCAGTCTATCACCGCCTACATGGGCAATGAGTTGGGCGACGTCTGGCTCGATGCGTTCAGCGTAAAACATAAGGCCGAAACGGGCCTGATGGCTGGAGAATCGCTGGATAATTATTCGGTATATCGATTGACCTCTCCAAATCTTGTTGGACTGCCGCTCCAAAGAATGCGAGACGAGGTTCAGTTTCTTGATTCGCTTCAGCTCTCCTATTATCTGCCGATCCAAAAGCTGATCAAGGACACACTGCAAT
>JBBSDW010000045.1:0-20518 GCA_038240295.1 Kapaibacterium sp. (SeqCode) | reverse complement strand
TTCCTGTATTCTGATTCTGATCGCATTCATGATCTTCCAGATGTCCTCGCTCAAGCAGAATTTTAATTCGCTGGCGAGCGACACCATCAACAACATGGGCAAGAATGGCGTGAAACGTGGCAATAATGTTGACCTGATCGGTGCGACCCTTTTGGAATACATCTGGGCGATCTCCGCACGATTTCTTGCATTCGTCACCGTATGCATCGGCATTTTTGCAACGGCAAATCTGACGACGTCGATCATGGAAAAAGGCACCATCGATCTTATGCTTTCGAAACCCATCCCGCGCTGGATGTACATCACGGGGCGCTACATCGGCGCCAGCGCGATCATCTTCGTTCAGGTTTGCTTTTTGATGGTTGGTCTTTGGCTGGCCGCAGCGATCTCGTTCGGATCATGGAGTCCGAAATTATTGCTTAGCATCCCATATATCACGCTGAGCTTCATGGGGATCTATGCCGTGGTCGTGCTTATTGCAGTGTTGTCACGGTCGAGTGCGCTTTCGATCATCGTTGGAATTACGATCTATATCATGATCGGAGCGGTGATACCAATTGGCAATTGGCTTGATAAAACGATAGGTGGTGGCGATGGGAAAGGCTTCTTTTCTGTGATCGCCGATGTAGTTCACTGGACACTGCCGCAGATGAACGACCTCGCAAGCAACATGTCGGAGACGATCATTGGTCACGATGTTAGCTTTGCGCCGATTCTCGTGACGAGTGGGCTCGTTATCGCATATACCGCCCTATCCTCCTGGAGCTTTTCGCGAAAGGAATTCTAAGAAGAACTTTAGGAAGGCATCACGGAAGCCATTCGACATCGGCAACTCCTGCCTCGACATTCGCCACTCGCGCGAGCACGAAAAAGAGATCGGAGAGCCGATTGAGAAAGATCACATCATCCTGACCGATCGCTTGCTGGCGCGCAAGTGAGACCAGCAATCGCTCAGCTCTGCGAGTGACCGTACGGCCAAGATGGAGTCGTGCACTCGCCTCGCTGCCGCCGGGAAGAATAAATCGTTTTAGCTCTGGAAGGCCGGATTCGAAAGTATCGATCGCATTCTCCAACCTGATGACATCTTCGCCGGAAATGCGTGGGATTTTATAGGTAACTTTTTGATCGGCCGGAGTGGCGAGATCGGCGCCGAGAACAAAGAGCGCGTTCTGAATTTCACGTAGGGTAACATCGATCGCAGAGCCAGGAGTAAGAGCAGAGCGCGTAAAACCGACGACGGCGTTCAATTCATCGACAGTGCCGTAAGCCTCGATTCGGAGATCATCCTTCGGCACCCGTTCACCCCCGAAGAGACCGGTTGTGCCGTCGTCGCCGGTTTTGGTGTAGATCTTTATGCTCAACTGCTACTCGATCTCGACAGTGGCGTGAAGTAATTCCTTTACGAGTGCAAGCTTTTTTCGCATGGCTTCGATCTCCATTGGCGCCACCGATTTCGTGATCGGTTTCTGGTAGTAGATCTCCAGAGCGTTTAGTTCGATCAGCATGTCCGTCAAGACGGTAAGCGCAGTGCGAAGCCTACCTTTTGCTTCACCGGCTTTAAAGATCTCTTCTTCGAGGAGCGAGCGGTATTCGTTCATGGGCTCAGAGCGCAAAACGAAGCGGGACATCCGAACCGAATCGCCGGACAAGTGCGCGATTTCTTCGTTCGGTCCGTTCCATAGTTAGTACGATCGCCCTTCGAGACCTTCCCTCAAGTGACCCTCCCTCGAGCGACTCCATCGCGCCGACGGCCGGACTAACGGTAATGAGAAACAAGAACATCGCTCCCTTCGCCAGGTATTTCCGCATATTCAACTTGTACCCCGAATTCCTTTTCAATCGCTTCTTTCTTCACAACACCTTCGCGATAAATAATGATTCGATCCTCTTCTACGACCCGCAACAACGTCGATGGAGAGTGCTCGGGCAGATTTCCGCCATCGATCGCATAATCGACTTGATCGATCAATGCCTCAGGCACATCCGAAAGCTTAAGCGGAATCTTATCTCCTTTGAGTGCATCTGGGATCAAGCGGTTCGATAGATTCGCCATCGTCGTCGAAAGCGGTTCGGCAAGACGCTCGGTAAAAAGCCTGCACAACTCGGTCGACGCAAGCCTTACTCCAAGCGTATTGGCGCCACCACGGACCCTGGTCGAGACAAAATTGCGCGCGTCGAGAAGCACCGTCAAACCTTCCCCACCAAAGCATTCGAACAATCGATATTCGATGCCGAATCGAAATTGCGCAAACGACTCAGCCTGTCGAAGATCGTACGTGATGCTGAGTAATGCGCGGGAGCGCTCGCGACCTTTTAAGGCAAAGATTTTTTCTGTCGCATTCGGTGAGCTGAGTGCGCCGCCGATGCCATAGACGGTTTCGGTCGGATAAACGATCACGCCACCTCCGCGCAATCGCTCGAGGATCTCTTCGAGCACCGACTCATCCCGAAGGATCAAACTTTCACTTACGATCATGCCGCTAATTTATTGAACGTATTTGTCGCCGCCATTACCTGCTCAACCGAAATCTTTTTCATGCACTCGTGTGTGTGAATCGGACAAATATCGGGGCCGTGCGAAGTGCAAGGCCGGCACCATTGGCCGGCTTGCACGACAGCACCAAGACGTTCGCTCGGTGCAAATCCGAATGCCGGCACTGTTGGTCCGAAGATAGCAACGACGGGAGTGCGAACAGCAGTTGCAATGTGCACCGGGGCACTGTCGTTTGCGACCACGAGTTTTGCCCTTGCGATGATCGATGCCGCTTGCGCGAACGTAGTTTTCCCCGTTAGATCAACTGCGAGCGGATTTCCCGAGGCAACGATCGCGCCGCGATGCACGTCGGCCTTTCCGCCGATGATGACACTCGCAATTCCGCGCTTCGCATATTCTGCCGCAACATCGCGAAAACGCTCTGCGAGCCAGCACTTCGTAGCCCAAACACTTCCGGGCGCGATCGCTACGAAAGATTCTGGCAGCGGGAATTTTGGTGCTGGTGGTGACAGGCGCGGCATTGTCAGGAGTGATGCGTTGGGAAAATCCTGAGCGAGAACGGTCAATATGCGCTCACTTCGATGCGCGTATTGCTCCATCGGTTCTTCGAAGATGCGAATGTACGGAATCGATGTATGCTTCAGGACGGCACGATTTCGAGTGGAAGGATTAATCACGATCGCCAGGTCGAATTGTAACGTCGCAAGTTTTTTTCCGACTCGCTCGATGCCTCGACGCCCTGCGTCCTCCCCATATTTGTCAAACGTATCTACGCAATCTATCGCCGGAGCAAACCGGAGCAATTCAGCAACTTCTGGCCGAACGAGATAAGTGATGTTCGTCTCAAGATCAAGACGCTTTATCTCCTCGGCGATGCACGTCGCGATGACGGCGTCGCCTGGGAATGAAGTCTCGATCACGAGTATTTTCTTCAGCATTCACTCACCTAACATGCTTCCAGCGCTTATGTTGCCATAACCACTCTTCAGGATGCAGGCGAATCGCTTCTTCCAATTTGGCGGTGTGTCGCTGGGTCAACTCGCGCACGTTCTCGTCGGTCGCGTCGACAAGATCGGAGTAATCTATCGAATGAAATCGAACTTCGTAAACTCCTCCCCGCGTTCGGGTCGGTGCGTAAACGATCATTCGGGCTCTTGTCCGAAGCGCAAGCCTTGCGGCACCTTCGAACGTCGGGACTTCCCTTCCAAAAAAAGTGACACGAACACTTTCGGCCGGCGCCGCCTGGTCGGTGAGCATTGAGACGGCCTCACCGCGCTGCAGTGCCCGATAGAGTGTAAGAACATCCCCCGCATTAACGAGTGTACCTCCGAATCGTCGGCGCATCTGCGAGACAAAATGTTCGGCAAAACCTTTTGTTTGATTCTTTACAACAAGATAGAACGGTTTATGAAAGCAAAGATTGAACCCGATACCGCCCCACTCCCAGTTGGAGAGATGTCCGCTCAGTACAAGTGCGCCCTTGCCCGAGCTGAGTGCTTGTTCCAGAACTTCGGCGTTAGATAACTTCAACTTCTTGACGAATGAGTCCTGGCTCGCGAACCGGAGGTAAAGCATCTCGGCGAAGGTCCTTCCAAGATTTTTGTAGGAGCCTGCAGCAATTCGCCGAATCTCTCGATCTGAGATCTCGGGATAAGCGAGCCTAAGATTATCAAGCGTTACTTCACGCCGGATCCCGAGCCAAAATGCAAGCAGAGCCAGCGAAGAACCAATGAGATCGAGAAACTGGCGCACCGGAAGTGCTCCCGTTAATACGTGCGTTTGGCGTCAGCCGAATACCAGTTTGGCTCGTATGTCTCGCCGACGACATTGCTGTGGACCAACACGAACTTACCGGCACCTTGTCGATCGATGAATACAAAGTGTGGAAGTGTGACCGTGTATGAGACGCCGCCTGTTTCCTCGCCGTTATTCGGGTTGATGAGCATGGTTTTGTCGTTGTATTCCCACACAATAATCGGCCGCGCCTCGGTTGAGAAGCTTTTTGTGAGTTCGCGAAAGTCGGGGCCATAGGTCATGTATATCCGTCCCATATCGCTGTGCCACCCGACGGTTTTCTGATGGGTGAATCGCTTACTGGATTCTTCGGTACGCTTCAAATATAGATGATAGAACGTGAGCGGGGTGTCGTTCGGCTTATCACGTTTGCGCCAGAAGCTATAAAGATATTTCCGTTTTTCTTCGGGTGATGCGATCGTTTTCCATGCCTTAACTTCATCAGGCTTTGCGATGTAACTTGCCTGCTCAAAGCGCTCGTTGAGTTCGCTCTCGGAAAGCCGGCTTATGTCGGAATTCAAATAGATCGATTGATCGTCATTGGTGCCCGAGGAATTCGCAGAAGTGGTTTTCTCCTCTGAAAGCTGAATACCGCTCTCATAATAGAATGTCTTGGAAGTTTGCGCTTCCACCGCTCCATTCCGAGAAGCCGTGATGATAAGTTTGTATTTATCCCCTGGTAGGCCATCGATGTCGAGGCTCCCAAGCACTGGCATCGACTGTGCGATCAGATTAAGACCGTGCGTCGTATTGACTAACGTATGGCCAACGCCATCCTGAATCACTGCATTGATTTGCGCAGAAGACCCGGCGGTAATAAATGAGGCAGGAAGATAAAGCTCGGCGTAATAATAAAGCTTGGTATAGGTTTCACCAAAGATCGAGGATGGGTTTGGTGTCACAATATATCCTACTTTTTCAAGCGGGTTACCTTCGGTAGTCGCCTTTTCGAGATTCGACGCAAGTTCGATCGGACTAAGCGATAACCGGTCAGGATATAATTCGGGCACAAGCACCTCGCGTACAAGGCTCGAATCGACTGCGGCGGCACCATCGGAGTTCTTATATTTCCAGAGCAGTTTGGCAACGACGGTTGACCCATAAGCGATCGGAAGGGTCACAACACCGACAACTTTTGTCGCCGCGGCGCTATCGAGTTCGGCGCGTGTACCACTGAAATGCACTTGCTGATGAATGTCCTGACTTGCAACTAACTTTCCTGCCTGCCAAGCCTCTGCGCGCGCGTCAATGGGAGCCACAAAGCCCACTTTTTCAGCGCTAAAATTTAGCGTACGATACACTATGCCATAAGTGATCTCCACCATCGCACGTGTAGAATCGATCTTGAATGTCGTAGCATCCATCTCTGCTGCGGTCGAACCTTGTGCAAACGAATTGCGCGCAGACGCTGCGAGGAGACCGAGGAAAACAAGTCCGAAAACTAGTTGCTTTGTCATGGGCGAATACTACGACTGATGAGCGGCGAGGTTTCGAAACCACGCTCGGGACGCCTAAAATAGTTTGAGCGCCCTCAGAAACGAGAGCGCCCATTTATACACTTGACGAAACGGCCTTCCTGGTTACTGGAATGCAGCACTGATCGAGATCCTGTGGATCAAACCGAACGTACGCGTTGGCGAGATCGCGTAGTCGACGTTCCCGTTAAAATCTTCAGACTTATACCGAACGCCAAGACCACCGGCGATGCCAAGCTGATCGTCGTTGAACGCATAACCGGCTCGCAAAGCAAGCAGGTCGTTCCATACATATTCACCGCCCAAGTTAAAGGTCTCGGCATTATCGGAATGCGTTGCAAAATCAATCGCAACGTTAAGCTTCTGACCTTCGACCTTGTTCTGGAAAATATCGGTAGCAACTCCGATTCGGAATGTCAACGGAATGGGAAAATCGCTCGTGACAAGCCGTGTATCCAACTGACGGCCTACGACATTCAGCGAGGGATTGTTCGCAAGCAACGCGAGCGAATTACCCTGGAAGCCACGATCGGCTCCGAGGTTCGAAAGATCGAGCGAGATCTTCATATTGTAGAAGTCGGTCTGATACAGCGAACCGGCGTCGAACGAAATCCCGTCTGCAGATAGATCGAGAATTGCGTTGTGAATATATCGCGCGGTTACACCAAACGAGAATCGATCGGTAAGCGCACCGGCGAGGGTCACCGCGAGCGCAAGATCATTCGCATTGAAGGTACCAGCATTATAATCCTTGTTGATCGATGCGGTGCGAAGCGAACCGTAATCAACAAATGTCATACTGACCCCAGCACGATATTTTTCGCTGATCGGCAGCACTGCGCCGATAAAGTTATGAGCGATGTCGCCAAACCAGCGGGTATAGGTTGCGCCTACATTGATGCCATTGCCGATCCTCGCGATACCTGCGGGATTCCAATAAAGAGCGGTAATGTCATCGGCGAGCGCACTAAAGGCGCCCCCCATTCCCGCTGAGCGTGCGCCAACCCAGATATTCTGGAAGGTAGCTCCACTTGATCCCACATTTGTAAAGTTCGTGGAAGTGGTACCCGTGGTGGTATTTGCCTGCGCGCGAGCCGAATCCGTCAGCGAAAGTCCGCTGACCAACCCGACCGAAAGCGCAAGACCAAGGATCCGCATTGAAACGTTAGACTTTGAGAGCATCTTGTTCATCGACACTTGGAAACTTTGTATTATCCGAACTTCTCACACTTGCGGGCATCTTCCGATGTCCGCACCTCTCTCCTGTTGCTTCTTTAGTTGCTCTTTCCGACGATATGGAAACCACCGAGCACAACAGCGAACTTCGTCGTTGTCTCAGCCAATTCCGCATTCGAGATCGGATCACGAGCAATGATCCTGGCAATGAGTACCTGCGAGCCGACACGCTGCCTGCCTTCCGAAAGCAAATTCCACTCTTCCTGAGAATAGCGATCGCCCAACTGTGTGTAATCGTAGGTCGTTAGCGTACCTCCGATGTTATTCGGATCGGGCAGCGAAGTCGAAGCATAGCCATTGTGTTCGATCGTCTTGATCAAATCACCTGCGATCGAATAGATCTCGATCGTGCAACGCGGTGGAAGCCTTGTAAAGTAAAGCTTCGCGTTATCCGTGCTCGTCTGGCCATCATGCGTAACGATATAAGGATTCGGAACAACCTGTACTTGACTCAGGACCGCTGCGGGATCATAGAGTCTGTTATCGGTAAAGTTGGTGTTGTTTCTGCCCGATGTATAGATGATAAACGTCGAATCAGGGAATGGCAACCCGCGAGATCCGCCGGTAAACTGCACCGTGAGCTTGTCACCAGCTTTGAAATCGGTGACAGGCGTGCCCGCAGCGACGCTGTCGCCCGATTCAGGACTCAGGATCTCCTGAGGATTCAAAATGATCTCAGCACCCGCCAAACGGAGGCGATGAACTGTTACCAAATGCTTCGCACCAGATGAGTTTTCTGCAAGTCCATTGTGCGAGAAGTAAACCGGACCCGTAGTCCGCTGATCGGGACCGGTGAAGGGGGCAACGTTCGAATTCGTCGCGCGATCATCTACCGTATAGTGATAGGCGTCCAACGCAAAATGCCCTGGAATAGGAACATGCATCGAATCTGGATCGCTGAATGTCGGTGCAGGGGTACCCATTGAGCTGCAACCACAGGCAGAGTAATAACGGCAATCGAACTCGGTCGTTACATCGTTGGCCTGGCCTGGACGAATGTGCTTGAGTGTACCGCATGGCTGCGCAATACTCATGACGGTCACAGGAAGCACATCTGGCGAGAATGTCGTCTTTGTCGTTTTGTCGACGATGCTGTTATGGAAGAAAACGGCCTTCTTCGTGGTATCAAAATCATTTTCGCCAAACGGAATAGCGGCGCCGAAATCGACTTCATAGGTTGCCTCGCCGAGCGAGCCAAGGAATGACGGGCTCGTAACGCTATCAAGATTTGCAAGGCTCACAGCCGGTGCGCCTGTCGGCACGTGAAGCGTACGCGGCGACAAATGAACTCCTGCCGGATCCGCTCCAGCAACATCGATCGAATGCAACCGATACGGCGCCGTGAGCTGCACAAACTTGTAATCGAGAAGTACACGGAACGCCTGATCGACAAGCTGGTATGGCGCGAAGGCCACGTTCTCCGTTGTAAACCTGCCAGTAAACGTTGAATCGCCTTGCTGTCCGATAACGTGGTTTACGAGCCCTGTTGCAAAGTTGTATGGCGTGATCGGTGGTGCCGCGGCAGGATTGAAATCCTTGTCGTAGGTAATGTTAATACCATTACGCTGCTCCGATACGTCGACGTAAAGATTGAGTGGGCTCTGATTGATCGCCCCGGGCAAATTGCCGAACGACTGTGCGAACTCCGACCAGCGCTCCTGCAACTTCACATTGATCGTGTCGTTGGTAAAGAGCTGTTCAAACTTACCTGTATCTGCAATATCTATATGAATAGCAGATACTCCATTTCCGAGGCAGCCGAGATTTCCTGGACTCAACAGCGTTGAATCGGGGATGCCAACAAACGGTGGCTTTGTAGGAATCTCGGAGACGAAATTCTTTGGAGCGACGATCGCAGTATAGAGCGGTCCAACGTTATTGACCGAATCATACTCATCGTAGGCGATAAGATAATAATAGTACCGGATCCCGTTCTTCAACCCTTCGTTGCCTTCGAGCGCACCGGTGTGGTTATCGTCGCCGACATCGAGATAGGAATGCGGGATCGGATGCGGAGTGCTGTTGATGCGATGAAAGCGAAATCCTGACACTTTACCCTTTGTATCAAAAAGAGTATCCTGACGGAAATCATAAAGCGCCCATTCACCAAGTTTGATCACCGGATTTTGTCCATCGGGACGGATTGTAGAATCGTGATCGCTGCGTGTGGTGCGATAAAGCTGATATCCAATAAATGGAAGTGCGATCTTGCTGTCTGTAAGCGGATCGACAGAATTTTCGGCTGCCGAATCCCAGGTGACGAGCACTGCACGATCGAGGGCCTGTGTATGAAGGTTCGGAACCTCGGGTGGAACAGGCGATAAGAAGTGATGGATCTGCGGAGCAGAATCGACACCAACCTGATTATTAAATACGCTTTGTGCAAATGCCATCAGTCGAATGCAGGAATCGATATTTTTTGACTGCGTTTTCAAATCCGCAAGGGCGATTCCGATACCGATCGTCGTCTCTACGAACTTACCAGGAGGCAGTACGAACGGCCCCGTTGCAAACAGGAGGCGCATGTCGCCTTTCGCATTTTTGTCCGTGTTCAGCGTGTTCGCCGCCATAAAGTCATAACGAAGATCCTGCGTGCTTGGATCGTTCTGTAACGTCCATTTCTGGAAGGTTTTCAGCCCAAGCTGCTTGAGCCCGTTCGGACCATAACCGCCAATTGCAGCGCTATCGCTATTGTCAATGATCTCACCGCTCGATGGATTGATCGTCGGCGACTCAAGGAACGAGAAGCCAACCACACCGTATTCTTTTCCACCCTCCTGCTCGCTGAACTGATAGGCCATGTTCAATTTTGAGGGATGACTACGAAACGGTTCGACGAGGCCTGGATTCTGCTTTGTTGTTACCGAATCCGCATCTGCGAGATAGGTGTTGTGATCGTTCGCCGGATCACCCAAATCGGGATCAAAAGCAGGTGCTAAATAGCATTCGTGCAACGTATCCTTGGAAGTGTTCTGTGCTTTGTAACGAACGAAGAGCAGGTCACGATATTTTCCAAAACTCCAGCTATAGACAACCTCCTGAATATTGAGACCGAACGGGTATCCCGTGTTCGGTTTGAATTCCGGATTTTGCGTCGGATCGGCATCATCATAAAAATCTACAATGTCTTCCTGGGAAAGCATTGCGGGAGCTGCGATCTTTTTCGTGGTGGCTCCCATTTTGGTTTGCAACGACGCCTGATCACGATCGGCTACTTTGGAGATATAGTCGCCAAAATAGAAATTCTGTTTGATGGTACGCGTAAGTGACGTATCCCAGAGTGGCCAATGGACGTTCGCATCTGGCACAAAGCTCGACGGCGCACCAGAATAGGTACCTTTATATTTATCGTAGCGTGAGCTTAAATAAGAAATATACTTCGAATCGACGTTCGAACCGTTATCGGGATCGTTATATTCGCCCGGCGCATACCAGCCCGCGCCCGAGTTGGGATTGTAGCCAATCTCGCAAAGCTTCTGTCGGCGGCCCGAGATGATTTTTTTCGTTGCAAACCAAAGTCCGCAACCAAAAATATAGCTATTCGACGATCCGCGAGGCCAGAACAATCCCTCAGCCTGGCCGTTGCCTGAATTAAAGAGCACACCTTTGTTCGTAAGGTAGAAAAAGATGTTGCTGTAGTTATTCGTCTGGCGAATAAAACGCTCTGGTTGGACTTTATCCTTTTTCCCCTTTGGGACGGGACGGGCAGACGCCTGACCGGTCAGGATGGTCGGTAAAGCAAGCGCACCGAACAAGAGCGCAACCAGCACTCGATTGCGAATGACGCAAGAACGAAGGATCGATCGTGAAACCATCATCACCGTATTGAATTCAAACTTGGCTGAAACAACTTTTTGTAAACGCTTCATGGGTCGTAGCTGGATTAGAAGCGGAGTGCAACGTTAAAGAATACGCGGCGCGGTGCCTGGTAATTCGTGCGGCGTGCGAAGCGATCGTGACGATACTGATCGTAGGCGATCTGCTGCTCTGCGAGTGAAACCTTACCATCGTGGTTCAAATCCGCGCGAGGGTTGTAGAGCAGATGTCCGAGTGGATCATACTGCGGTCCGATCGTCTGGATGATCGTCGGTGTCGGATTGTTGTAGAATTCCTCGGTCCCGAGAAACTTTGCGTTCGAGCCATCATCATCGCCCTGCCCTGTCTGCGAATAGACAAAGAGTGGATTGGTGGTGTTGAAAACATTGGTAACTTCAAGGGTGAGATCGAGGAAGAAATTCTTCATGCTCTCGCCAAAAATATCTCCAAAGGGCACCGTGCGCGTAAGCTGCGCATCCGTCTGGAAGTAATCAGGTTCACGTTCTGCATTGTACTCACCGATCTGAACACCGCGCTGATCGAGCCGAGTGTAAGGAATCCCTGTCTGATATTCCGTCGTCGTTGAAAGCGAGAACAACTGCAGGATCTTCGTACCAAGCACGGTCGGTCCTTCGCCTTTTAAGTAATTCAGGTTAAAAATGAACTGCGCAACATGCGTTCGATCGTAATCGAGATAGAACGGCTGCAGTGGCAGTACGGCGTTTTCAGAGTTCGGATTATAATTGATAAGCTGCGCATAGGCCGATGTTGCAGATGCCGAGGTGCCTTTGGCAACCGAATACGTATAGTTCAGGCGTGCCGAGAAGTTATTCGACATACGCTTATCGAGCACGAGCTGCAAGCTGCGAACGTTGCCATACTGATCGTCCGAATAAACGGTATACCCGATCGGCAACAGGGGTCCGCTGATCAACTGAAGACCGGTATGGTTACGAAGATCTTTATAAATTCCCTGCAGGCTGACCGCAAACACATCGTTCAACTGCGTGTTGAATCCGACGGCGATCTCCTTGGTCCGCTCGGCCTTGAGTGCACCATTGCCGACAATCTGGTTGCCACGAGCGAAGACTTGCTGGAGATTTCCGCCTGTATTCGAAAGCACATCGTTGAGCAACGGCTCCTTGAAATACCAATCGTAGTTAAAATTGAACGTGGTCTGTTCGGTGACAGCGTACGTAATCCCCAATCGAGGGCTTAGCTGTGTTTGAACGGGCGCGTTCGCAACATTATAGGTTGTTGTAGTGTCGTTCGTGCCATCCGCATTCTTGGTGATCGAGGTATTGACTGGATTGAAGAGATTCGTGATATTGCGGTTCGAACCAGGATTATAGAAATCGAATCGAACGCCAGGCGCAAACGTGATGTCGTTAAACTCCATCTTATCTTCAACGAAGACCGCTCCGTACTGCGACTTGACGTCGAACGAATCCTTAAAAGGATTCGCATCCCACGGCAGGCCGTTCGATTGAGAGGCTACGTGCCACAAGTGTCCCTCGACGCCCCCGTTGATAAAATGCGCACCGACCTGCTGCGTGAAATTAGCATCGAACTGCGTCTGCTGGCGCTGATCGAACTGATAACCACCTGCATTACCCGCAGTGGCGAACGTATTGTACAACCCGTATGGATTTTGCGTCGTTTGCGTTATAAGGGGACCTTCGACATGGCCTGTGAGTGGGTTGATACCAGCGGCGGTCAAGCTTAGAACCTGCGTCGGATTGCTCGGATCTGGGACCTGCTTGGAAACTGGCGTGTAAATATCTACGATCCCATCAGCCCCCGCATTCAGTACGTGGTTATTGTCGTCGTAGGTATACTTATCTGTCGGCTTGTAAATATTGTAGAGGGAAAACAAACTTGGACTGACCGATTGATCGAATCGTCCATTGTCAAAATTGATTGTCTCGTAACTCGCGTCGAACTGTAAAACTCCATCACCGATCGACTTGCTGCCCGTGAGTGAATAAACGTTATTCAACTCGTTGCTTGCCGTCAAATTCGCAGGATCCGAATAGTAGAAGAAGACCGAATTATATTCGCGGCTTTCCGAAGAAAAGATAGCGTCTGCGCTCAGATTGAAGCCAAGCAAGCCAAAGGTCAACTTACCGGTAACCGAACGATTGTAATGCGAGCGATTCGGAAGCTGGCCGGCGGTATTGCCAACAGGATCGCGAACGTCGAGACCTTCGTTGACGTAGGTCGGGATCGTGAAGTAATTATCGAATTGGCGTGTCTCGCCTTTTGCAGTTACGTAGTAATGGATATCGTCGGAAAGCGGCCCGCCCAGAGCGATTTCATAGATCTTGTCGTTCTGCCCGAGCTGTTTGTGGCCATTGCTCGAGTAGCCAAACAATGCAGGGACGTCTTGGCGATAGTGCAACTGAAACTCAAATGCCTCACCGCCGCTTCGAGTCGAAGAGTTGACAAGTCCGCCCGTATAGTTACCGTCCTTAGCACTTCCACCGGCAGAGACAACGTTAATTTCGGAGATCGCAAATTTCGAAATAGAAGTCTGGATCGATCCAGTCGTGCCGGTCACAGGATCGACCGTCTCGACACCATTGATACGAATGGAGTTCGATGTGCCACGGCTTCCGTTAAAGCTGAGTCCGCCGCTAGTCGCATCGGTATAGACGCCTGGCGTAAGCCGGATGATCTCGTTTAAATTCTGACGGCCTGGTGTATTGACGACGTTCGACGCCGTAAATTTTCGACCAACTTCCGTATTCGTTTTCGAGACCATGATCCTCTCGGTCGAAACAATGATCGTATCGACGTCCGAATTGGTAAGCTTAAAGGTAAGCAGCGTCGTTTCGTCCGAGAGGATCCTTACACCCTCAATCGTCTGCGGCTTATAGCCGGCGTATTTTGCCATGACGTGATAGGATTCACCTGGCGACACATTAATCACGGTTGCAAAGCCGTCATCTTTGGAGTAGGCTCCCTGCTTCGTCTCGACGACCTGCACGGTCGCACGGACAAGTGCCTCACCCGTCTTTGCGTCGATCACCTTGGCCTTGATCTTACCGGATTGGGCCTCGGCGGTGGCAAATGAAACAACGAGCGCAAGTGCTACGTAGCACACTGGGATGAGGGAGCGAGTGGAAAAAGCTCTTCTCAGGTTCATCGTAAAGCTAACGAGTACGTAGGTTAACACACCGAACACACACTTTTTTCGCGCCCGAAGCGCGGACTATTTTGCCACGGCAAGTGGCGGCTTTTGGTCCCGGCGAGAAGGCTTCGTGCCCACTACCGATGGAATCCTCTGGTTCTTGAACACACAACTTGGGCGTTAGTCGCAAGAATGACCGATCGTGGGATCAGCTCGTAGCGAGACGGCCGGTTACGGACCGACCAAAAGAACAAAAAAGGAAGCGCCGGCTAAAGACGTTCATCCTTAGCCGGGCCACCCAACACCTATTTCGACAATACCATTCTCTGAGTATACGATTGACCGTTCGCTTTCATCGTGTACGAATAAACTCCACTCGAAATCGAAGTCGCATCGAACTTCACACTATGCTGACCAGCAGCGACCTGCTTGTTCAACAGCGTCGCAACCGTCCGTCCGAGCACATCCGTCACCGTGAGTTCAACATTCGCCGATTTCACAAGATTAAACTTGATCGTCGTCGAAGGGTTGAACGGGTTCGGATAGTTCTGCGCGAGCGAGAATGAAGTTGGCTGAGACTGAGCAACACCGGCCGTGAGAATTGGCTTGTAATACCAGCCAACCTCATCGAATCCCGGGAAGCCGGCGTTTTCGAATAGACCGGCAGCCGTGTCAGCAGCATACATCATATTATAGGCGAAATTCTCTGCGACCGTCGGGTTGAATGTTGAGACTTCAGGAAACCGATAGTCTACTTTCAGACCGGTGCCATCAGCATTGTTCTCGAGCACCGGCGCGTTTTTGGACCAAGTCGCACCATTATCCGTGGTGCGCATTTCATAGATACCGCTATACGGATAGATCAGAGTGTCATTGACCTGTTCGAGATCATTCTGCCAACCCTGATAAAAAACGCTCCACTTACCCGGGATGGTTGAACGACCGATGGTTGGGTACACGACTCCCACAGTGCCCTGTGGTTCAAATAAGCCGGTATTCCAAAGTGGAAACGAGCCAGTATCGAGAGATCCGGTCCATATGCGGCTAAGCAGGAAGGTCGCCTGAGAATTGGTGTCACCATTCCAAAAAGCAATTCCTCCGGAGTTTGGTAGATAGACGTTATTCGAAGAAAGCTCTGCATCCTGCATCATGGCGGTGACAAGCTTAACCGATTCACCATCATAAAACATATCGAGGCCGTTTGTAGGCTGCAGGAACACATTGGTCCCATCGGTCGCGGTGGAGCTAAGATCGAGGGTCTTCCAAATCGGCTGGTAATTCGAGACCCAGGTCACACCTGCGTCCTTGGATTCCGCGAAGTAGAGTCCAAGATCCTGGTCGGCAACATCGTAGTTGTCCCAAGCGACACCAAGTTTACCAGAAGGCGAAACCCTCAAAACGTACTCGCCCGCTGACGTCTGGCCCTCTGTACCAATTGGTCCATTAGGACCATTCTTCCAGCCATTCCACGTTGCCGAACCGGTTGCGTCGAGCGTGAAGGATCCGA
This sequence comes from Kapaibacterium sp. (SeqCode), assembly GCA_038240295.1. GTDB lineage: Bacteria > Bacteroidota > Ignavibacteria > Palsa-1295 > Palsa-1295 > JABDDM01. The sequence continues at coordinate 5,063 of JBBSDW010000045.1, read as the reverse complement.
TTTCCATCGGATACCAGTTCTTGTCCGTCGTTGACGGATTCAGCGATGCGGCCATATAGACCGTTTGATTATCAGGCGAGATCGCGATACTCGGCCAGAGAATATCACGTGCACCCATCACGACTGTCGCATTCCGGTCGGCAAGCGTCTCCTTAAAATTTCCGTCACCCGGATTACCCATTTCAACGTAAAGCGCAGAGATGAAATCCTTCGAACTTGCCGAAACATATCTGTGCGCACCGATCACTGGGACGTAATTCGAACCGCGCTTGTAAAGCAGCATGTCCGGAAAGCCTGCCCGAATGCTTGAAACTGCTTTAGGGGTACTCCACGTAACACCTGCATCGTGGCTAAACGTATAAAAAATATTTCGCGAAGGATAGCTGCCGCCAACGGTGTCAGCATCAGTGACGTTTGGGGCGGCCATGATGACCGCGTGGATATTGCTTGGGTTCGAGGGGTCAACCTGAATGTTGTGGAGTGCGCCCCGATTTGTCTGCGTATGGTACTTGGTCGATACGCCAACAAACGTCGAGTTTGGAATGACAACAGACGCAGGAAGGCGGTTGCTTTTTCCATTGAAAAATTCTTCTAATCGACTTTCAGCGTTCGAGGTCGATTCGCTCGCCGCTTTGCTGGCGAACGCTGGTGCACCAGCAGTAGTACGCGATTGGGCGTTCAAAGATGAGACGCAAAAAATAAGGCAAAGGCCGACAATCGTTAGTAACCGAGTTCTCATGTTCGTTTCTGGATGGTTCGAAAACGGATAAAAGATTTTGCAAGCTTTGGCGCTCGTGCGAGGCAAAACCCCGTGAGACATATCCAAGACATGCAAAATAACTATTTTTTTAACACTCGTAACAAAATCCGCGCTAAAGCGTAGACTCCTGGTTAGTCCCAAGCTCACTTGTGCCCAGACTCAGCCACTCTTTTGCACCGATAAAACTTCGTAATTCTCTGACTCCCCTGCCGGTCTCGCTTGACGTCCGAAAGATGTGGGGAATTTCAGGATGCTTCGTTCGCAGATACTTTTCATGCGCGGCGGCTTCCTGCTGCTTGATCTTGTCGATCTTCGTCAGTGCGACGTAGCATGGAATATCTTCGTCTGCAAGCCACTCGATCGCTGCATCGTCGGATGCGATGCCCTGGTGACGGCTATCGATCAGCAGCAAAACGAACTTCAGATTCGCACTCTGTTTCAGATATTCCTGCGATAACTTCGCCCATTCGATACGCGAAGTTTTTGCGGCCTTGGCATAACCGTAACCAGGCATATCGACAAAATAAAACGAATCGTCGATCAAAAAATAATTCAGCAGCTGCGTTTTGCCTGGCGTTGAACTCGTCTTCGCAAGATTCTTTCGTTCGACAAGCGCATTGATGAGCGAAGATTTCCCGACATTCGATCTTCCCAAAAGAGCCATTTCAGGTACGCCTTCTGTAGGAAGTTTCGCCCAATCGCTAACACTCGTGATGAATTCTGCATTAAGTCTCACAGGCAATACGCTCCCATTGGCTCTCGGTTACTCAACAAAGGTGATCGCATGGGATGAGAGATTGATGTTCTCGCTGCCAGCTGCGGTGCAGACTGCGATGTCTTCGATCCGTACACCGAATCTTCCTGGCAGATAAATCCCCGGTTCGATCGAAAACGCCATCCCTTCATCGAGCACTTCCCTGCTGCCCTGTCTTATATAAGGATGCTCGTGAATATCGATGCCGATTCCATGTCCGGTGCGATGGGTGAAGTATTCTCCGTAGCCAGCTTCTTCGATGACATTGCGAGCTGCGTGATCAACGTCCCCGCATTTTGCCCCAACGTACACGGCATCATGGGCAGCAGCATTTGCACGGTTCACAATATCATGCACTTTCTCGAAATCTGGATCGAGCGCTCCACCTTTAACGACAGCCATGCGCGTCATGTCGCTCTGGTAGCTCTTATAGGTACCGCCAAAATCGAGTACGATTGCGTCGCCCGGCTGGATCACTCGCTCAGAAGCTTCATGATGCGGCTTCGCGCCGTTCTCGCCTGAACCAACGATTCCGAACTGCATTTTCTCCTGACCATGGAGCATCAACAGGCGCTGAATTTCCGAGGCGATCTCGCTTTCTTTTCGTCCGCTGAATTCCTGGGCTGTTAATTCGGCAAACGTTTTATCTGCGATTGCCGCAGCTTCTCGCAAGATCTGAACTTCTTCAGGAGATTTTCTTGAGCGAAGTTCTCGCATGATCTCGCTTGCTTTCGACCATTTAGCGTTCGGAGTGAGCGCCTGAAGATCCAGCAGGAATGCGCTCCAAAGCTGATCGTCGACGGCCATTGCGCCCTTCGCTTCGGAGATCAGTTGCTTCGTGGCATCATCCGAGCCGGTCGCGTCCGACCATTCGAGGATCTCTGCATCGACGCCAGAATCTTCGGCGCCGAGTCGTTCGAATGTTGGGAGCAGGAGCGTTGGCTTGCCGGAGGCCGGGACGTGAAAGAGATAAATTCTCTCGCTTGACATCGCGCGGATGCCTGTCAGATAAAAGAGGTTCGAGCCGGGAGCAATGAACATCGATGCAACATCACGATGCTGCATTTCTTTCTGTGCTTTCTCGATCCTCTTTTGATGTTCCGACTGCATAGCTTGAAAAGAATGGCTATCAAAGCGCAAACTCCTCGTCTGGGCAACCGGGAGTTCTATAGATAAGAAAAGAGGCGGGTAGTCTGCCCGCCTCTTTCAAAGAATCTTCGCTTACTGAGCGATGACGTTGACGCGCACTTTGCCTTGCACGCCATGTCGGAGCTTGACTACGACATCATGCGAGCCCAGTGTGCGGATCGGCTCATCGAGCACGATTGAGCGCTTGTCGATCGCATAGCCCTGATTGCCAAGCGAATCCGAGAGCATCTGCGAAGTGACCGAGCCATAGAGGCGGTCTTCTTCGCCGACCTTCATCGGGATCGTCACGGAAATATCGCCGAGGCGCTTTGCAAAATCTTCGGCATCAACCTTCTCGCGAGCGACTACTCGCGAACGCTGCTTCATTTCTTCTTCAATACGACGCAGCGCACCTTCGGTAGCCACGTAGGCGAGCCCACGGGGCACAAGGAAGTTGCGGGCAAAACCGTCGCGGACCGTTACGGCCTCGCCAGCTTTACCAAGCTTTTCAACTTCTTTGCGGAGAATAACTTGCATAGAATTCTTGGTGCGTTAATAACTTGAAAACAAAATTGGGTGCTCGCGATTTTTCATCGCGAGCGAAAGCAAAAGATCAATCGACCTCTTCAACTACCTCAGCTTCTTTCGGAGCGCGAACGCGGCCGGCTGCGGCTGCTTCTTCGGCTTCGAGAGCGTTCGCTGCATCAAGCGTACGGCGAGCCGTCACGTTCTGAACGCGCTGCTTCATTGCTGCGCGCGATGCGAAATTCTTATCAGGCATGACGAGTGTCAACCAGCGGACGACACTTTCGTCGAGCTGATAGACGCGCTCGAGCTTCGCGATCACGGGACCTGCTGCGCGGAAATGGAGCGAGGTATAGATCGCATGATCTTCTTTTTCGATCATGTACGCAAGCTTGCGACGGCCCCAGCGTTCGGTCTCGATCATTTCGCCACCATTCTTGGTGACGGCATCTTCTACCTTCGCGATGATCGCGTTCTGTGCGTCTTCATCAAGGCTGCCCTTGATGATAAAAGTCGATTCGTAGCGTGTCTCTTGTGCCATTATATAGTTGTTCCCATGGATACTGCTGCTCGGAGTTGGGTCCAAACCCAGCCCAATCCCCACCCAGCATAGCCCGCAACTGACAAAAATTAGCCTTTACGAGCAGGAATTTGGATTAGAAGGGGCTAAACGGCGCATATCGGGTGGCAGTTCCATTTTTGCCCAAACGGACTAACCTGCCCGCCGAATGTTCAAGCTATATTCACAAATCTCCCTTTTCATGATGCGTTCCCGATTGCGTCAAGCATCGCAAACGCATCCAAAGTCTCGCGGACATCGTGCACACGGACGATTCTTGCACCGTGACCTACTGCATGTATCGCTGCCGCGACGCTTGCCAAGGTTCGATCTTGAGGTGTCGTATCGCGGCCTAATGCTTTGCCGATCGAGGATTTTCTTGAGGCGCCGAACATCATTGGTACGCCAAGCTCTTCAAAGCTTTGGTGTTCTTTCATCAGGAGAAGGTTATCGCGGAAGCCTTTTGCGAAGCCGATGCCGACATCGGCGTTTGCCGTCTCAATACCTGCTTCTCGTGCTGCGCGGATTCGCAGTTCGAGATATTCATACACTTCGTGGCAAACGTCCTGGTAAAAATATTCATCGATGCTCTTCTGGGCGAAGTGCGGACCGTAGCCATGCATCAGGACGATCGGGACGCCTAAGTCGCTTACGGTCTCAAGCATTTCATGATCGAAGGTGCCAGCGCTAACGTCGTTGACGAGTTGGGCTCCTGCTTCGACTGCTCTACGAGCAATGATCGCTCGGGTTGTATCGATCGAAATGATCGCGTCGGGTTCGCGCTGGAGGATCGCTTTTATGACGGGTAGAATTCGCTCGGCCTCGTCTTCAGGAGTTACGGATAGGCCGCCTGCACCATAATCTTTGCCTGGGGGTCTGGTCGATGCGCCGCCGATATCGATCAGGTCAGCACCTTCGTCAAGTAGTTGGAGTCCGCGTTCGACTGCCGATTTGTAGGAAAAATAGAGACCACCGTCGCTGAAAGAATCGGGGGTTACGTTGAGGATGCCCATGATGAGTGGGCGTTTGAGGCTATCGAGGAGCGACCTGACCAGGTTATCCTGCATAGGTTCGGAGGAAAAAACACGAAAAAGATTCAACATCGGGATGGGCACTTACCCATCCCGATCACATGATCAAGCGCTGGCCTTCTTGGTTGCCGGACGTTTTGCGCGGGTGCTCTTCGCGGCAGCCTTCGCTTCGCGGGTCTTCGTCTTCTTGCGTTCTACGGCCTTCTTATGTTTCTTCGCGACTACTTTGGTCTTCTTGTTCATGTGGTAACGTCAAATTGAAAGGTCCCGACTATCGGGACAAAAACTGTTGATGCGTGTAACCCG
>JBBSDW010000044.1:0-20881 GCA_038240295.1 Kapaibacterium sp. (SeqCode) | reverse complement strand
GCCCGACGAATGGGAGAGGGATTTAGGGAGAGGGTGGTGGGGCAAGTATGAAATTTGAGTTATGAAGTATGATCGGTCTTGGCTCGGTGGTTGCAGTCATGCGAACGAAAGGTGGGATTCTTCGTCGCGGATGTGGAGATGATGGTCGGGTCGTTCGCTTTGTCGGGATTCGAGGTCGGGTTGAAACCCGACCTACACTTGGTGGATTCATTTTGCCTTATTCTGGCTTAGTTTAGTACGGTTTGGCTGCTTGTAAGGAGTCATACCGACGACATTATGAAACTCAATAAAATCGTTACGATCCTCTTCGGCGCATCGCTCCTTGCGCTTGGCGGATCCTCGTATCAATCGCAGGTCACGAAAGCCGACCAGCTGGTCAAGGAAAACAGTATCGCCGTGCAGGACGATAAGCCGGCTCCGGACTTTTCGCTCAAGGATGTCAATGGTAACACGGTGCATTTGAGCGACTTCAAAGGCAAAGTGGTCGTGCTCAATTTCTGGGCTACGTGGTGCCCGCCATGCCGCAAGGAGCTTCCCGACTTTGCCGAACTTCAAAGTGAATTGGGAGGCAAAGGTGTGCAGTTTATCGGTATCGCGCTCGATGACGATGGACTCTCGAAGGTAAAGCCCTTCGTTGCTTCAGCAAAAATTCCGTACCCGATCCTGTTGCCCGATGCTTCGCTCGTCAAGAATTATGGGGAAATGAATGTGATTCCCGTGACATTCCTGATCGACCGGAAGGGCGTGATCCGCACGCACTACGTCGGGATGCGCAGAAAAGATGTGCTCGAAGATATGGTCAAGCCGCTTCTCGCTGAGAAATAAGCGGACGTTGAGTCACGCGGTACGTTTGGCCGTATTACGTCGGCAATGGCCGGGCGCCGAAGGATCACTCACAGATTGAATGAAAGAACGCGCAAAAGACGTCGTCCGTAAATTACGCCGTGAGGCGCAGCAACCAAAGTGGCGGCATACAAAGACGATCCGCTGGGTGATCGGTATCACGACCACGCTCGCGATCGCGGCGCTCTTTCCCCGGCCGAATTCACAAGGCGTTTCCACCTATTCGATCGGCGCACTCTGGACGAACGATGACGTTATTGCGCCCTTCTCCTTCGCCATAAAAAAGGATCCTGCGCAGATCAAACGCGAACTTACGCATGCTCGTGAGGACTTGCTGCCGGTTTATCTCGTGGATTCAGCTGCGAGTTCTAAAGCCGTCAGGTATCTCATTGAGTCGAGCGACCGGCTGCAGTCAATGCTTGGAAGTGCGATCAAGGATACGATCAAGCAGGTTGCACTTGCTGATTCGATGAAGGAGTTGAATCTTTCCGCCGACGAATGGAGCGCGCTTCTGGATTTTGAGTCATTTGGCAATAGCGGCAGGGGACAAGGTCACTCGGCTTTGCTCGATCTGCAGCCGACACTCGTAAAGATGCTTGACGAAACGGAATCGGGGTCGCTGATTGCCCGCTCGACTCCGGCCAGCGATTCGCTTTCGAGTTCGCCATCCATCTCGCTGCGTACGCGCCCATCCGAAGAGACTGTTGTGCCACGCAGCTCGGTCATTACGATGGATGAAGCGACGAACCGGCTTTATGCGCAGATCGAAAAGAAAGTGCAGCGGCCGGCAACGCTCGTCCATGCGCTTGGCAAACTTGTCGGAGCCGCGCTGCAGCCACGCATCATATTCAACGCAGAACTCACGCGTGAGAGCGCGGATGAACTCGAGCGAAGAGTTTTGCGCACCGACGGGATGGTCCGGGAAGGTCAACTCATTCTCACTCGCGGCAGCCTCATCAACGCACAGAGCAAGAACGAACTTCAAAGTCTTGCCGAAGCCCGCTTCGAGCGTGGTGGCACGGTCTCGCAATTCACCCGAATTCTTGGTACGATCGGACACGCCATCGTTATTCTGATGCTCGTCGTGCTCTATCTTCGCTTTATTCGCCGAAGGATCTATAACGACAATGCACAGCTTCTGCTGCTTGGTCTGATCCTGCTCTTCCCGGCCGTGCTTGCGTATTTATCGGTTGGTGTGCATCTCGATTTTCCGATGGAGTATCTGATCCTGATACCTGTCGCGAGCATGCTGCTGACGATCCTGTTCGATTCGCGAACCGGATTCTACGGTACGGTCGTGACAGCGCTTATCGTCGCCGGCATCCGAGGTAATGATTATTCCGTGGCGCTTGCAGGCCTTGCGGCAGGGGCGTTCGCCGCTTATACGGTACGCGATCTTCGAAGCCGCTCGCAGTTGTTCCAGAGCATCGCGTATATCTTTCTGGGGTACCTGATCGCGATCACTGCGCTCGCGCTCGAACGTTCGACGCCGCTTGCCGAAACGGGCTATCAGCTTCTCGCGGCATCGATGAATTCGTTGATCTCTCCGGTATTAACATTCGCGGTGCTGATCGCTGTCGAATCGATCTTCGACACGATGAGCGATTTGAAACTCACCGAATTCGATACGATCAATCATCCGCTGCTCAAAGAACTTGCGCTCCGTGCACCGGGTACGTATCAGCATACGATGCTCGTTGCACAGCTATCGGAGAATGCAGCAGCAGCGATAGGCGCGAACGGTCTGCTTGCGAAGGTCGGAGCGTATTTTCACGATATTGGCAAACTTGTCGAACCGACCGATTTTATCGAGAACCAATCGAACGAAGCGGGCAACATTCACGCCTCGTTTACGCCGGAAGAAAGCGCGGAGCACATTCGCCGGCATGTCGTCGAAGGGATCGCACTCGCACGTGCGCACAACTTACCGGAAAAGCTCATCGAATTTATCCCGATGCATCACGGCACTCGCCGCATCAGTTTTTTTTACGAATCGGCACTGAAGCTTTCGCCGACCGCTGTGCTCAATGAGGCGATGTTTCGCTATCCGGGACCAAAGCCGGCTTCGAAGGAAACAGCGATCGTTATGCTTGCCGATGCGTCGGAAGCGGTTGCACGAACGGTCGCCCAACAGTCGTTCGAGCCTTCGCTGGAAGTGATGGAGCTTGCGATCGACCGGCTCGTTCGCGAGCGCTTCGATGAAGGCCAGCTTGATGATTGCGACCTTACGATCCGCGACCTCACGATCGTTCGTTCGATCTTCGCGCGATTGCTCGTCGGGATGCACCATGCGCGGATCGTTTATCCGACGCCCAACCTTCACGACGACGGCAAACGTACCAAGCGCGCCGATCGTCAGCCGACGGACATGCGCGAGAATGCGCCAGCCTAAGTGAAGCGTTCAAAACGGACGCTGTATTCGATTCTCGAGGAGTCCGATCGTGTCCGAACGGGAGCACGTGAGCCGCGTTCGCTCATCGCGACCTATCTCCATTTTCTTCGGATCGAGCGGGGGCTCTCGCCAAATTCACTTGAAGCCTACGAGCGCGATCTGAAAAAACTCGAATCGTTTCTTGCTCCATTCAAAGTGCCGGTCGAACGGGCGAAGTCCAGTGATCTACAGAAATTCATTCGCTCGCTCGGTGAACTTGGGCTCGAACGGACGAGCATTACCAGACAGATCTCTTCGCTCCGAGGGTTCTATCGATATCTTTTAACCGAGCGATTGCTGCTCATCGATCCAACCGAAACGCTCGAAGTAAAAACTGCGCGGCGCAAGCTTCCCGATGTGTTGACGATCGCTGAAGTTGAAGCGATGCTCGCTCAGCCCGATCTCGGAACACAAAAGGGAGTTCGCGATAAAGCGATCCTGGAATTTCTCTATGCTTCGGGCGCACGAGTTTCGGAGCTTACGACGCTAACGCTAACGCAGATCTGGCTTGAAGATGGATTGGTCAAGCTGTTTGGAAAAGGAAGTAAAGAGCGGGTCGTGCCGATCGGCCGACCGGCGCGAGAAGCCATGGAGCGATACTTGAGCACCGTTCGTCCGCGGCTCATGAAGCCTGGTAAGCGCACGGATGCGATCTTTTTGAATCAAAAGCGGGGCACTGCGCTTTCGCGAATGACGATCTACGATCTAATGCAGGAATATGCGGGACTGGCGAAGATCGAGAAGCGCCTATCGCCGCACACGTTCAGACATTCGTTCGCGACGCATCTTCTCGAGGGCGGTGCCGATCTCAGGATCGTGCAGGAAATGCTCGGTCACGCCGATATTTCGACGACAGAGATCTACACGCACGTCGATCGTTCGTACCTGAAAGAAGTCCACCGCACGTTCCATCCGCGCGGGTAGCCCGGGCATGTTCTATATTCGTTCTCAGTAAAGACCCGTTAACAACGCTCGCTCGAACCTGAAAGAGAACTTGCCCTCGACCGATTCGCTTCGCATTCCCAATGCCGTTCGATCGATCTTCGTAATCGGTGCGCTCGTGCGCATTGCGATGCTTTTTCTGCCGCACGATCAGATCGCGATGTTTCGTCTGCCAGACGATGCGCTGTATTATTTTACGATTGCAAAGCAATTCGCACTCGGACATGGAATTTCCTTCGACGGCGTAACGCCGACAAACGGATTTCACCCGCTCTGGCTGGTTGTGATGTTGCCGCTTGCATTTGTCAAGCTTGCTCCGTGGGCGTTCATCAATACGCTGCTGACGTTTCAGACGCTGCTTGACATTCTGAATATTTGGCTGATCATTCGGTTGGTGCTGCAGCTGATCGATGCAGTCGAAGCACAATTACGCAGCAGGGCACTTCTGATCGCAGTCATCAGCTACGCACTGAATGCGGCGGTGATCGTTCGCGGGATCAATGGCCTTGAGACGACGCTTGCTTCGTTCGTACTGCTTTTGTGGCTCAGCCTTTATTGCTCGCTCTATCGCGACGGACTCTCGGCGAGGGTCTTTAGCATGCAAGGCACTACCGAGAAGCGTGCACTCCTTCGGTTCGGATTGTTAAACGGATTGCTCTTTTTAGCCCGAACAGACTTCGCGATCATCGAGCTTGTGTCGGTCGTTGTGCTTCTATTGCTACATCGTCGTGAGGTGTGTGTTCTCTGGCGTGCAATCGGAGTCTCCGCATTGATCGCGCTCATGGTGGTGCTTCCGTGGTTGATCTGGAATTGGGTAACGTTTGGATCGATCGTTCAGGTGAGCGCTAATGCGGTGCCGTTCTTTGCGATGAAGAAGCTTGCGGCAATCTATCCAAGCGGAGGCAAAACGCTCTATCTCATTCGCGAGGCCGCCCGCAATTTGCTCAAGCCCTTTTTCTTCACAGCCTCCGGAATTTCGCTCGTTGCAATCGCGCTCCCGATGTTGCAGAAAAAGCGCACTGAGTTCATGGCGAGGCTCTCAGGCTCCGGATTGCTGCCGCCGCTTTTTGGTGCACTGTTGTTGATCGTCTATCACTCCGTCGCTCGTGGATTTATTCGAGATTGGTATGTGCTGCAACTTCTGCCAATTGTCTCCGTAGTCTTTGGGGCAGCAATTGCTTACTCGCTTGTTGGTCATGTTTTTGTGCATCGGTGGAGCAGACTATTGCTCATCGGAACGCTGCTTGGTACGTTGGCGCTGGACGTGCAGGAGTGGAGGGCTCCGCGTTATCCGTCGCAGGCGTTGATGCTTTCGGTTGCGGAGTCGCTTGAAAATGTCAAAGAGCGCGCTTCGATCGGTGCGTTCAACTCTGGGTACTACAGTTTTTTTGGTTCGGATTCGGTGAGCGTTCAGGATCTGGATGGCGTTGTCAATTGGGCGATCTATCCCTATCTCGTTCAGGGGAATATGCATCGCTATCTCGATAGCATGGGTGTCGATGCATTGCTCGATTTTCCTGGCACGATCAACGGATATCAGGGATTGCTCGACCGAGGGCTTACCGAACAGTATGGAATAAAACGAATGATCGGCTCGAAAGTCACAACCGATTCCCTTGAACTTCTCAGCCGAAGAAAGGTTTTGTTCTGGTAACAGGAATGTTTCGTTGGCTTAGTGCAAATTTCGTCACCTCTCGGTTAGTGCAGAATTTCTTTCATCACTCGCGTTGTCAAAAATGCTGAATCGCGTAATTGGTCCTTTCTTCGTGCTTGCATTCATGCTTTCGTGTCTGTGTTCGGATCAGGCCTTCGCGCAGGATCAATCGAACACGTCGGGGCGTGCGCACGTCTATGATTTTTTGAATGTCGTCACGAATCCTCGCGCCGCCGGTCTGGGCAATGCATTCGTCGCGATGAAGAACGATCCGAACGCCTTTTTTTCGAATCCCGCGACGCTCTCAACACTCACGCAAGGCGACACGCTGCCGGTTGAGCGCGCTATCGGATTCGGGTTTACGAAATATATTCTCGACATCAACGAAGGCTATATCTCCTACGATCAGACGCTCGCCGACAGCAACGGTTCGATCGGTGCGGGTGTCCAATATATCGACTACGGAACATTCCAGGGCTATGATACTCGCGGACTTGCGACGAGCGATTTCGGTGCGCGCGAGCTCGCGCTGTCCGTCGGATATTCAAATGTTGCACCGCATAACGTCCATTATGGTGTAGCGGTGAAGTTCATCTCTTCGAGCCTGGTGAGCGGCTCATCGGTCGCTAATTATAGCTCTACTGGAATTGCGGCTGACGCGGGACTTTATTACGAGTTCAAGCCGGCCTTGATGACGTTTGGCGTTTCGGCGCTTAATATCGGCACGCAACTCAAAACGTATGCGGGCGTACAGGAAGCTCTTCCGTTCGACCTTACCGTCGGGTTTTCAAAAAAGCTGGAGCGTTTGCCACTTACCGTGCATCTGTCGTTTCACAATTTGACGCGCGATCTCGAAGGCCATAATTTTTTCTTCGCACTAAACGATTTCAGTTTTGGCGGTGAGTTTGCCATCGGAAAAATTTTGCGTTTGCGCGTTGGCTATGAAAATCAAAAGCGGCAGGATCTTAAACTTCCTACCGGCTCAGGCCTCGCAGGGTTTTCTCTCGGTGCAGGTATCGTTGTAAAGCGATATCAATTTGATTATTCGTTCAACTCGCTCGGCCTCGCTTTCCAACCATTGCACCGTCTCGGTGTTGGCATCGCGTTCTATTAGCTCTCGAATAGATGAGCAGCCGAAGCATCAGGCAAGCCAAATAGCTCAGCAGTATCTAACGCTGAAGTGCAATCTGCAAAAAGGTATTTCAGCCTAAACGGCTGCTGGAACTGGCTTTCAAAAGAAACCGTCAATTCGCGCTACCTCACGCAAGTCGTTCCATTAGGCACATTCATTGTTGTAACCCTCTGCACAACATGAGTTTGAAAGCAGCATCGATTCCTGAACGTCGAGCGAGCTAACGCCGAGATGGCTTTAATTGCCATTGTGGATTAGTGGTTTGAAGGATTAAGCATTGGTACTGCGGCGAACTCTCTCTTATCGAGATCAATCAATCACAGCAATTTCGAGGTAACACCATGTCAAACAATTCCAATCAGACCCAGAATCCGAATAAGTCAGAGGGTCATAACGACCAAAATCAGCAGAATCAGGACAAGCCGATGAATGCCACCGACCAAAAGGGTGGATCAAAGTCAGGCGGCGGTTCACAATCGAACCAAGGCGGCTCTCAGAAGAGTGGGCAGTCAAGCTCACAATCAGCAGCAGAGCGCGCTGGACAGAGCGGCGGGTCGGCGGCGTCTAACTCAGGTGGGCAGAGCTCGGGTCAGTCCGGTCGATCAGGCGGCAACTCTGGCAACACGGGTAGCAATTCCAGCCGCTAATCCACTCACCATATATAGCGAAGGAAGAAATGGGGAATACAAGTAGCCGCGGCTTTGCCTCGATGGATAATGCAAAGCAACGCGAAATAGCAAGCAAAGGTGGTCGCGCAGCACATGTCAAGGGAACTGCTCACGAGTGGAGCTCCGACGAAGCGCGCGCCGCAGGCAGAAAAGGCGGCGAAAAGCGAGGGACGAACTCGACCGACCATGACAATGATCCGATCGAAGGCTTTGCACCCGCCAGCGAAATGCAGATCGGCAGCGTGCGTGAAGATGGCGATATCCTTCGCACGGGCAGTCGAAGCATGGAGGGAGGCTCACATCCGGGAATCGTGTAGTCGCGGGATACATGTAGCGGTAAATTCTACCAGCACTCAACTAATTGTGCTGCACCCTTATCCATCTTGGCGGGGTGCGGCATTTTTTATCGAGTTCGACCATGTTGCGAAAGTTATGGCGCGAGCTTTGAATTTATTTTTCGGTGTAGGAGTATTTATGCCACGTGGAGACAAATCATCCTATACAGACAAGCAAAAACGTCAGGCCGAACATATCGAAGAAGGCTATGAGAAAAAAGGAGTAAGCAAGAAGGAATCGGAAGGCCGGGCATGGGCCACGGTCAACGCAACAGCGTACCGAGGCAAGAAAAGTGGATCGGGTCGAGGGAAATCGGAGGACCATGTGCCGGAACGCAAAGGTGGCCACAAGGGCGGAAGTCACCACAAGATGTCGTAAGGATTGACGTCGTTTAAGGAGCAACAGATACTGCTCCTTTTTTTATGCGCCTTTCGGCACTTCGATCGGACGACCGCGATGCGTGAGCAACCAGTCGCCATTTTCCATCAGTGCTTCCTTGCCGAGTTCGATCACGAATCGCTCGGCTTCTGCTAACATGTGCGATGAGCAGATCCTGGGAAACCTTCTCGATCGCCTTTTTGAGTCGCGGATAATCCGCGCTACGGAGATCCCGATGACCGATCGTGCGTTTCACGGCCACGAATATACGTTTTCCAGCGTTCGGAAAGAAGCATAAGTGCATAAACTCATGCAATCCAATTTCGCCAATTCCCGTGTATATTGCGTGAACTGAAGGAAATTTTCAAACCCCACAACTCGATGTCAAAGAAGACGTTACTTATTGTCGGACTCTTACTCATTGCCGTGAGCGCGACGGCTTTCATCTTCATGCGTAAACCGGCGCAGGAAACGACGCTCTCGATGCCCGATCTTTCGCCGAGGGCAGGCGAGACGACCCCATCGCCCGAATTCATTAAGGCGCAGGCTACGCTTACGAAATTTCGGGACGACCTGAAGCAGCATCCCCAATCGATCAAAGATTATGTCGAGGTGGCACAGATCTATCTACAAGAAGCGCGCGTCACTGGGAAACATCATCAATATCTCCCGATCGCAGGTAACGTACTCGACGCAGCGCTTAAGATCGATCCGAAAAGCTTCGATCCGATGATCCTCAAGGCCTCGATGGAAATGACGCTTCATCAATTTCAGAAGGCCCACGATCTTGCTTCGAACGCCATCGCACAAAACCCGTATAGCTCATTTGCCTATGGAGTGCTTTGCGATGCCGATGTGGAGTTAGGCCATTATCCGCAGGCGGCAAGCGATGTCGATAGCATGATGCACTTGCGCCCCGATCTGCGGAGTTATGCTCGCGCATCCTATCTTCGCGAGATCAATGGTGATCGCCCAGGTGCAATCCAGGCGATGAAGATGGCGGCCGATGCCGGACTCTATGGTCAGGAGAATCGTGAGTGGGCGCTGTATAATCTCGCAAATATTTTTCTTGGCGAGGGCGACCTCCCCAATGCCGAACATATTTACAGCGGCATTCTTGAAGAGCGCCCAAGCTATGCCTTTGCAATGAGCGGCCTCGCACAGGTCGCCGCCGATAAAGGGGACTATCCCACTGCCACCGAACTGCTGGTCAAAGCAAGCCAGCTTTCTCCGGAGCATATCTTCATCGAGCAGCTCGCAGATATTTATCACGCGACAGGTGACGCGCAGGCAGAAAAAGCAATGGATGACAAAGCCCTCGATGCGTTCAAGCTTCATGAGGAAGGCGGTTGGAACGTCGATCGCGAATTGGCGGCGTTTCTTCTCAATCACAATCTTCAGCTTCCGGAGGCACTCACTCGCGCGAAGACGGAATACGAGAAGCGCCCAAGTAACATCGATGCGCTCGATACCTATGCATGGGCGCTTTATGCAAATGGAAAGTCGCAGGATGCTCTGCCTATCATCACGCAGGCAATGCGGCTCAACACACAGAATGGCTTACTCCACTATCATGCGGCAATGATCCAATCGGCGTTGGGCCATAAAGACGAAGCAGCACGTGAGATCAAAACGGCGTTCGACGAGACCCCTTATCTGAATCCGGCATCGCTTGCAGGCGCGAAGAAGCTTCGCAGTTTGCTCATGCCGGTAGCATCTCTCGAAGGCACAAAGTGATCGAGAGGTCGCTCGCGCGCAGCTTCAGCTTGCGCGCATTTGCTTTACGAATAGTCGCGGGTTGTATCATTACGAGCTCGCTAATTTGCACAGCGCCGACGGACCAAACGCGCGCGATGTTTCACGACATCCACATTAGCTTTGGCCGCGCCGAACTCGCGAAAACAACATTCAGCGCAAAGCTCACGCTTTACAAAGATGACTTTTTGCGTGCACTCAATAACTGGCATGCAGGCGGATATGCGGGGATGAACTCGGAGGATTTTCGCGCACTTGAACTTCGCTATCTGACCGCCTATTTTCGCGCATGGTCAGGCACGCAACAACTTTCGCTTACCACTTACCGGCGCACGGAAGAAGAGGCATCCGTTACGTTCGAGCTGAATTATGCGCTCGCAAGTGCTCCTACTTCACTGACGATAGATAGCCGCCTGCTCTTTCGAGAGTATGTCGATCAAACGAATGTACTTGTTATAAAAGGCTTTGGCCAGGAGATCAGTCACGTCTTCACCAAAGGCTCGCCAACGTTTTATTTTCATCCGTAGTAACCAGCCACATGTCGTTTTTTGACGAGACGTTCTCCGCATTTCTGCGCATTGGATACTTCCATATCATCGAGGGCTACGATCATCTTCTCTTTTTGCTCGGACTCATCATTGTTACGCATAAGTGGAAGGATCTGCTCAAGGTTATCTCCGCCTTCACCGTTGCGCATTCCACGACGCTCATCCTAAGTGCGCTAGGTATCATCTCGCTGCCTCCGATCGTTACCGAATCGCTCATCGCGCTTTCGATCGTTTATGTCGGAATCGAAAACATCGTTCGAAAAGTAAAATCCGGACGATGGATCGTTGCGGGCTCCTTCGGACTTATTCATGGCGCCGGTTTCTCCAGTCACCTAACCGACCTGCTCAAAGCGCAACTCGGCATGGGAAACATCTGGAGTCCAATTATGGGATTCAACATCGGCATCGAGCTCGGGCAGTTAACAGTGATCGCCTGCGTTTATCCCTTAATGCTGCTTGTCAGGAAGTTCGGCAAGGAAGATCTGCTCGTGCCGGAGATCTCGAGGGTGATCGCAGCAATTGGTGGAGTATTGCTTGTGTTCCGAATGTTTGGAATGAACCCCTAAGGCTAATCCAAACGTAGCGCGAGCTTCACACAGACTGTCTTAAAACCTGCTCAACGTTTTAGCTTCCTTCGGTTATTGGGTCGAAGCTTGCGATTCTTAACTGCTTCGAATGGATTCGTCGCAACGATCACAAAACGCGCAAGCAAAAGCTCGCGCTACGTTTTGTGGAGTTCGCTACAACGATTACGCCGACCGGAGCGCACTAATAATATTCAGCTTCGCTGCTCTGAACGATGGAAGGAAGCCTCCGACGAATCCCATTACGAGTGAGAAGATGAGCGTCGTGATGATGATCCTTGGCGACATTTCGAAACTGAACGCGATCTCGGAGAACGTTGTGAAGTTTGTCGTTGAGACCGTTACGAACTGCATGAGCGATGCGATGAGCAACCCTCCGACGCCTCCGATGAGCGCGAGAAATAGCGACTCGATCAAAAATGCGAACATCACACTTCGACGCCTGAACCCGAGCGCACGCAATGTACCGATCTCGACCGTCCGGTTGGCGACGGCCGCGTACATCGTGATCATCGCGCCGATCATTGCCCCAAAACTAAAGATGATCGTAACCATGAGTCCGAGAATGCGGATGAACGTTGCGAGCGTTTCGGATTCGGCTGCGTAGAATTCCTGTTCGTGAAGTACTTTGAGTTCGTTCAGTCGAGGGTCAGCCGCGATCTTCGACTTGATCGAAGCGAACGCTTCTTTATCCTTCAATCGAAAGATGACAACTGCGAAGCCCTGCCTGTTGAAGGCTTGACGGACCTGGTCGTTATCGGCCCACATCTCAGAGGCAAATGCCGTTTTGCCGGCATCGAACAATCCGACGACCTTCCAGCTTCTACCGCCGAACTTCACCATGCTTCCGATATCGACCCCAGTGTAGGACTGCTGAATTCCTTTCGAGACAATGATCTCGGAAGCGCCGAAGTTGAACATTCGGCCTTCAACGATCTTCATTTGAGGTCGCAGCACCAGCCCGGCTGCGGAGACGCCGCGTACGATCACGTTCGAAAGGTCGTTCTCACTCGCGCCGCGCTTTGGGAGATTGATCATCGTAACGATCTCTTTCGTAATAAGCGGCTTGCCATCGGCACCCAGCGCAACTTCCGGCATCGTCGAAAGAATGTTAGCTTCTTCGAGTGAGACGGAGCTTAGTGCTTCGCTCTCGGCCGATTGTCTGAGCACGATCGCATTTTGATCGGAGCCGGTGCCAACGAATGTTTTTTCCAATCCATTCGCGAGCATCAGGATCGCTGAAAACACAAAGACGACGAGTGCAAGTCCGACGATCGTCATTATCGTCGTGAGCTTGCGTGTCCAGAGATTTCGAAAACTGTAACTGAGTGGAATTTTCATTTCAATACTCTTTTATTTTCGAGATCAACCGATCTGTCTGAGTCCATCGACGATCTTGATACGCATCGAACGTGTGGCAGGGAAAAATCCGGCGACCAGTCCTACGAGGATCGAGAATAGCACTGCAATGCCAATGGTAGAAGGCGCGATGGCGAGATAAGGGAAAAATTGCGTCATGCCTTTTGCCACGCCGGCGCTGATCGGAAAGAGTAGGATGATGCCGATCACGCCTCCAATAAGCGCCATCAAAAGCGATTCACCAAAGACGAGCAACGCGATGTGCTTACCGGTAAACCCAAGAGTCTTCAGCACAGCATACTCGCGAATGCGTTCACGAGCGGTCATGATCATCGTGTTGGCAAGCACGAGAAAAATGATGCCGATGATCACATAGGAGATCAATTGCAAGCCAGTGATGATCGCGCTCGACATTGCAATGAAGCCGGATGCGAACGCCTTCTCTGTTTCCGTTTTTGTTTCGGCCGATGAATTCTTAAAGAGCGCATCGATACGCTCGGAGACAGTGGCGGCTTCGTTCGGATTTGCGATCTTGATCACGTACCATCCGACGTTGTTCGCGCGACTGGGCTGCGTTTGCGTGATACGCTCGTTGAGATAGTCCCAGTGGAAGTACATGGCAGACACATCCGTTGTCGGTTTCTCCCCCGTATAAATTCCTGCAACGACGAACTCCCATTTTCCCGGGTAGATATCTCCATCGAGCGGGATCACATCGCCGACTTTAAAATGATAGAGATCTGCCAGCTTTTGTCCGACAATGCAAGAGTTACGTTCTTTTTTAAAGGTCTCGAGTTCAGTGGGCGTCACCTTATATTCTGGATAGATGTCGGTGAAGCTTGCGGGATCGCAGGCCATGCGCGCGAAGAAGTTGTTTTTATCTTTGTAGACGCCACCAAACCAATTAAGCCACGTGACTTCTTTTACGCCTGGGACCCGTACGATTTGATCGCGGTCGGCCAGCGGCAATGGAAAAATGAATGAAACGGCCTGACGTGTAATGATACGGTCCGGCGCAGATGCTTCCGAGCCAGCGTACCATGCGCCGACCATCGTTCGGATAAGACCAAAGGCCATCACTGCGATAGCGATCCCGAGTACGGTCAGCGCAGCGCGCAGCTTGTGCCGGAAAATATTTCGGAAGATGAGCTTGAAGATTTTCATAACGTCAGTTCGCCTTTGTCGAGATGACGGGTCTTATGCGCGCGTTCTGCTGCATTCGGATCATGCGTAACCATCACGATCGTCTTCTTGAACTCTTGATTGAGTTGCTGCATGAGATCGAGAATATCCTCGGCAGATTTCCTGTCGAGATCGCCGGTCGGTTCATCGGCAACGATCAGCGTTGGGTCGGTGACGATCGCTCGCGCAATCGCAACACGTTGTTCCTGGCCGCCAGATAGCTGCTTCGGATAATGATTCATGCGATCGGCAAGACCGACAACTTTGAGCGCCGTCTCGACATGCTCTTTGCGTTGCTGCTTATTTAGCTTCGTCAGAAGAAGCGGAAGCTCGACGTTCTCGAATGCTGTCAGGACCGGCAGAAGATTGTAAAACTGAAAGACGAAGCCGATATGCTGCGATCGCCAGGTTGCGAGCGCCGATTCGTTCAGGCTTGCGATGTTCGTATTCTGCACGAGTATCTCACCACTATCCGGCCTGTCGATGCCTGCGATGAGATTGAGCAATGTCGTCTTGCCCGAACCAGACGGACCCATGAGCGCGAGAAATTCCCCTTCGGGTATTTCGAGCGAGATGTTTTGAAGTACGGGGATCTGCATCGTATCCCGCTTGTACGTCTTCGTTACATTTCTTACCTGAACAATTCCCTCAGCCATGATCGTGTGTGATATGTTACGCTACTCTTGCACCTGGACTTTTGCGCCCGTACTCAATTTATCCGAAGGATGCACCACAACTTTATCGCCCTCTGCGAGTCCCTGTCGAACCTCGAATCCGCTGCCGATCGCCGGGCCGAGCACAACTGCGACTTCAGTCACCGTCTCGCCTTTTAAAACAAAGACTGTTTTGGCGCCGCCTTTCGTAATGATCGCCGACGCCGGTACGGTTAACTTTGGTCCCGAGGTATCGATCGCGGCCGATGAATCTTTCAGGAAGTTCACCTTCAAGCTCATCTCAGGCAGCACGCGCGAATCGCGATCGGTGAAATCGACTTTTGTCAGCACTGTTGCCTTCGACCGGTCGGCGGTCGGTACGATCATGTGAACGTGACCTGAATATCGCTTATCGGGCACAGCATCGAGCGTGATCTCGCACGGCTGACCGACGTGCACCTGACTAATATTGGCTTCGCTAACGTCAACTTCTGCATCGAGCGAGTTCATGTCGGCAAGTGTGACAACGTCGGCCTTCGAACCCGAAGCGGCACCGAAGGGCGTGATGATCGTGCCGACATCAGCATCTTTTGTGAGCACGGTCCCTTCAAAAGGCGCGCGAATGTTCGTGAATTCTACCTGTACCTGAGCAGCCTGGATCGACTTCTCCGCAACTTGTACGTTTGCCGCAGCCGCGGCCTGCTGCGCCTGCAGCTGCCTGTACGCCGATTCCGCTGCAGTCAGCTCGGCGTGTGACGCGAGACCTTGTTTATAAAGAATGCGAGTGCGAAGCATTGAGGAGTCGCCATTTTCGAGCGCTGCTCTGGTATTTTCCTGATTTGCCTTTTGAGCTACGAGCGAAGCCTGCGCCTGCTGAAGCGATGCATTTACGTCGATCGCTTCGAGCCTTGCGATGATCTGATCCTTGACGACATGCGAGCCTTCTTCAACGCCAAGATAGATCAACCGGCCGGTTCCTTTCGAACCAACCGCAGCCTTCCGGCTTGCAACCACATAACCGCTCGCAGTCAAGACGGCGCCCGCTTGAGAAGGCGAAACCATGGTGACGGTAGCAGTCTCAACTTTTTCCTTCGAGCGCAAAAAGCCACTGGAAATGACCAGCCAGACGATGAATGCAAGCGCAAGGATACTCCCAAGTATAATAAGAAGCCGTTTGGATGACCCGCCCTTTTCCTCGGTCTTGACCGTGGTTCGGTTTATCCTTAGACTGCTAAGATCGACTTTATTTGCCTCAACTGGCATGAAATCAATAATTTATCTTCTCTGGCCGCGAGATGAGAAGCGAGTGGTGCACCGAATCCCAAGAACTTCTTCGGTAAGGACGTATGGGCAGCTATAATATTCATTTTGCTAGCGCACCCAAAGCAAACCGGAACGGTGGCAAACTTACGAAGAAAACCACGCTTTGACTCACACCGAATTGCGCCCGAGCGTAGAATTCACGAAAGTGGCACCCGTTGCAATATGAAAAGTAAACCGATCTGCCAGAGGGCATAGCGCTATTGGGGTTTAGATCAAAGCCCCAGAGCGATTCGTTCGAAAATAGCAGAACCAGTTACTCGTCCAGCATCGCTTGATCCCTGACAACCAGAAACTCAACGCGTCTGTTAGAGGCGCGTCCTTCGGGTGTGTCGTTTGTGGCAACTGGGGATGCCCGTCCGTATCCTTTTGCTGGGAGCCGGAGCGCATCGATTCCTTTGGAAGTTAAGTAACTCTGGATGGCATCCGCGCGTGATTGGGACAACTGGAGATTGCGTTGCTCGGAACCTCGCCCATCGGTGTAGGCCGCGATCTCCACGATCAGTTGTGGATGTTTTAGCATCGTGTGAGCCAATCGATCCAGGCCAACATTGTTGTACGAAGCGAGGGCGGCCTTACCGAATTCAAAGAACACGACCAGCCGAAGCTTTCGAGCAGCGTTCGGACCGATGTCCTCCCAGCGGACCAATCGGCTCTGAGCATCGGTCTCGTAATCCGGCAAGGTATCCCTTTCCAGTTTTTGTGGAATGACCTGTCGCGGAGCTTCGGCTATATCGTGCCGACGCAAGAGTGGGATCGGATGAACAACAGAGGCATGGCGAAATTCTTCCAGATACTTTCTGTGCCGCTCTCGCTCGATCGCGTAAAGCGAGAAGCCACCGTTTGGGAATTTTATGCTGACCGACGCAGTCGCGTACCATTGACGTGGCGTGTTGACACCTGCATTCGTGTAAAACGCTTCGTAACTTTTGCTGAAGTACGAGGTGACGGGCAGGCTAAGCACGAGCTCAGGCGTCATGACGATATCGTCCGTGAGCGGAATAAAGGTGCCAATGCCAAGTTTGAGATCCACACGGAATGAGTTGAAATACGCATCGGATGGAGACGCATTCGATTGAAAGGCAGGGACGAACGCGCCACCATTTCCATTTGAAGCACTTCGTGTGACGCTGAACGATTCGCTGATCGGTACCGCAATTCCGGCGCCGCCCAGCGCATAATATTTTTGAGGAACAAGCTGATAGCGCATAAACGCATCGGCACCAAGATAGGTGTGCGAATTGAGGTAACTTGAGACCGCCTCAAAGGAATGCGGCAATCCATCCTGACCTGATGCGACGATGGAGCCCGATTGGGAAGTCCGTGTGATGGCATTGAAATACCGAAGTTTGCCCTGAAGTCCGACGAAATCGCTCAGCGAGAAATCGACAACGCCTCCAAATTGAAATCCTTGTCCTGAGCCAAGCCCACCGAAAGGAAGCACCCCACTTGCGCCCGCCGCCTTGTAAGGGAAAAAGAAATTGGTACCACCAGCCATCCACGCCCGGGTCGTCCCGAACTCTACACCGATGTAATGTCGGCTGCTGATAGCGATGTGAGGCTCCAACCAACTATCGGCCGTGGTATCGGGTCGAAGTCGCGTTAGATAATTATCCGAGTAAACAGTAAGCGTAGCAGACTGCAGGTCAGGCTTTCTTGTCTGAGCGGTCAATGAACCGAATCCAAAACAAAGCAAGAGCAACACGCCAGCATACCCCACTGCCCCTTTACGAAGCAAGGAATTGCACATAATGACTTTTAGAATTAAGGCCTGATCAACCCCCGCACGGGACTTTGATTAGGAAGCTGTACGAAGATAACTCATCGCTGTCCCATTTCCAAGCGATATTGGTTCTATGGGAAAGAAAGTCGTGATGTGGCGAAGAATGTGGAAAACCGTACCGATAGAAACTCGTAGATTATCGTGATTCTGTCAATACCGTCCAACTCAAGCTGATAGAATCTCCAGCAAGAATTGGAAGGCGATCCTCAAAGCCTCCGCGTCGGGTCTCGGCGCTCTCAAAACATGATACCCGCTGCCGAAACCTCACCCAACCTCTCCTTCGCAGGAGAGGCTATTATTTTAAAATCGGCGAGCGAAGGAGCATACTCAAAGCCGCCAAAATTAGCAGAGAAAATCGCAAGAAAGCCACTGACCGCACCCTCCAGCAACGATTAATAAAATCTCCTCTCCTGCGAAGGAGAGGTTGGGTGAGGTTTCCTAAGCGGCTGCAAAACGTCACCGCTCGAATTAAATCGTGCGCGGTGGCTGGAACGTGCTTGCGATTGGAAGTGAAGACCAAAGCCTCAAAAAGCTTGAAATGGGGTGGCACACTTCGTGAGCTTTGTCTCTCCGCTGTCCAGTAATGTGTCTATCGTGGTGTAGTTTCCGCCTTTTTGCTCCAATTTTGTCGATTTTTCGATGAGCGACCAGTTGATTGGGCGTTGAGGATTGTGCACACCACGCATGGTGCTTGTGTTTTTCGATATTCTGTTCCACTCGTATGAAGTATCGTTACCTGTTCGCGATTGTTTGTAGTCTGCTTGCTTCGAGCGCGGCGAACGCTCAATGGCATAGCGATTCGACGACCAATACCCCCATCTGCACTGCCGGAGGCACTCAGCAAGGCTTGCATACGTGCTCCGACGGAGCAGAAGGCTTGCTGGCGGTGTGGGAAGACTATCGATCGAACGAGGGCTGGGACATCTGGGCGCAACGTCTCGATGCTAACGGTAATCCGCTATGGGGAGTCAATGGCGCTCCCGTCTGCCGCCTTCCGGCCAGTGACCAACGTGTTCCACTCATTGCATCCGATGGAGCAGGCGGAGCCTTTATAGTTTGGGAAGATTATCGAACGGTCGCGAATGGTGTCGATCTGTATGCGCAGAGGTTGCAAAGTAATGGTGTCCGTGTGTGGGACACATCCGGGGTCAAGGTCTGCGCCGCAATTCGAGATCAGAACAACGCCAGCCTTTGCTCCGA
The DNA here is from genome assembly GCA_038240295.1 of Kapaibacterium sp. (SeqCode). Lineage (GTDB taxonomy): Bacteria > Bacteroidota > Ignavibacteria > Palsa-1295 > Palsa-1295 > JABDDM01. The sequence goes on along the minus strand of JBBSDW010000044.1, from coordinate 2,113 downwards.
TGGTAACGGCAATGCGTTCGTTGCCTGGGAAGACAATCGAGCCACAAGTTCGCCAACACGCCCCGACATCTACATGAACAAGCTCACATCGTCGGGCGTCGCATGGGGCACGACAGGACTGTTGGAGATCAATCAATCGAGTCAGCAGAAGGCTCCGAAGCTTTGCGATGATGGTAACGGCGGCTGTTTGCTCGCCTGGCAGAGCAGTTCAACGATACCGCAATCGATCTGGGCTGCCCGCATCACTTCGGCGGGTGCTATTATGTGGAGCACACAGGGTATTCAGGTTTACAAAGGCGGATCGAACACCAATATTTCAAAGAATGTCGACTTGCGCAGAGATGGCTCACAGTTCCTGATCGCATGGGAAGAGTCGACATCGACGGGGCAGGAGATTCGTGCGAACCGGCTGAATCTCGATAGCTCGAAGGTTTGGTACAATCCCGCCGATGTTACCTGGAGTTATCCCGGGGATCAGACGAATCCGAAAATATTTTCTGATGATTCTGTGGGTGAGGCTCCATTCAATACTGCTGGCGTATTTGTTCTCTTTGAGAATAATTTTGGAAGTAAGTCCATCGCAATGGTTCGTGTACTTCCGAATGGCTCAGACCTCGTGCCTCACGCCGGTACGCATTATTTTACTGTCTGCGACGTAACAGGTGGTCAGGCGATGCCCGCAGGCGCCAAAGTCGATAACGGTACGCTCCTTGCAGCCTGGGACGATGCACGAAATGGATCTGGCGATTCGAATGTCTATGCGCAGGAGATGGATATCGTGCCAAGGCGATATTTCCCGACTGTTGGTACAAATTCCACGTGGGGCAAGCCGATCCGTTATTCAACCACGAGCCAGACTCGAAACGTAAGTCTTGTGCCTCGCACGGGGGGCGCCATCGCGGCATGGGAAGATAACCGCAACGGTAACTACGATATTTACGCGCAACTGATTTTCAAGAACGGGACCCTGCCGGTCGAGATGACACACTTCACCGCGACCGCGCGAGGTGCACATGTCGATCTGAATTGGCAGACAGCGAGCGAGCAGGGCAATGCCGGCTTTATCATCGAGCGAAAGGAATCGACGAACGGCTCGCTATTCCAGGCGGTGCAAAGTTATTCGACGAACGAAGCGCTTCGTGGTCACGGTCCGACGAGCGTAACGCATGACTATGATGCGACAGATTATCCGCCGCGTGCAGGCTCCTATGACTACAGGATCGTCGACGTTTCGCTTAGCGGTGCACGTACTGAGCATCCTGCCGAGCATGTCGAGTTAGGTCTCGCAGTTTTGGGTGGATATGCGCTCATGCAGAATCAGCCGAATCCAGTTCTCGATCACACGACGATCGGATTCTCGCTTGAGCAATCGGCGATCGTCGATCTTTCTGTGATGGACATCCTCGGACGTGTAGTCGCTCGTCCGCTCGCACATCAATTCTTTACAGCAGGCACGCATTCGACAGGAATCGATCTCACGCAAGCCGGCGAACGTTTGGCGACAGGTACCTACCTCTATCGCATGATCGCCACTGACCCGGTGACTGGCTCCATCGTCTGGCAAAACGCGAAGGCAATGTCGATGCAGATCGTCAGGTGATCGTACGAATCTTTCAAATGAAGAAGGCGCCAATCGGCGCCTTCTTCATTTAAAGTAAGGAATGCTTAGGCCATCGCCGGCTCGCGAAGCGCTTCTGTAACTTTCTCGGCTGCGGCTTTGAGGCCTTTTGCGACGAGGAAGTTTAGTCCGCTCTCTGCAAGTAATTTTCCTGCTTCTTCCGCGTTCGTACCTTCCAACCTAACAACGATCGGCACGTGCGGCTTCACAGCTTTTGAAGCTTCGATCACACCCGCAGCTACACGATCGCAGCGGACGATGCCACCAAAAATATTGATGAGGATCGCCTTGACATTCGGATCGCTCAGGATAATACGGAAGCCGCTCGCGACCGTCTCGGCGTTCGCTCCGCCGCCGACGTCCAGAAAATTGGCAGGTTCGCCGCCAGCAAGCTTGATGATGTCCATGGTGGCCATTGCGAGTCCTGCGCCATTGACCATGCAACCGACGTTGCCGTCGAGCTTGATGTAGTTCAGGTTCGAACGGCTCGCCTCG
>JBBSDW010000043.1:0-20907 GCA_038240295.1 Kapaibacterium sp. (SeqCode) | reverse complement strand
TGTGAAAAAATCTCAACTTAAGATCGCGCTCTATTCGGCGCTTGTTGTGACCTTACTTGGCATTATGCTGATGCGAGAATTCGTCTGGCGCTATCAATCTCCATTTTCACTAACGCTAGAGGGAAGAGTTACGAACGGTCGCGACACTTCGCAAGTGAGGATAGACGAATTTACGGAAACGAAGGTTGACACAGTTCAGTCGGAATTCGAGAACGCACGGTCGGGAGTTACGCGAGTAAAGATCATACTGCAAGGCAAAGCTGACACGCTCAGCTTTCTTGCGCACGGGCATTACTATTCGAGTTTGGCACCGCTCACTTTCTCGAATGACCGTGCGGAGGAGTTGTTTCTGATCCCCAACACGGAGCAAGGCCTTGCGCTTGGGGTTGGCGAATTGGTTTACCTCGACACAGCAGGGAAGCTTTCGATCACGCACGTGCAATCTTCAAGTGTCGCTGACGCCGATGGCGATAGTGTGTTTGAGATCCGGGGCGGTCCCACACACGAATTGCAGCATCTGGATAGATCGCAAAAAAACTGGATCGCCGCGCCCGAAGTTAATCGAGAACTGCGTAAGCCGAAACCCTGATCAGGAGCCGCGTTCGAGCTTCTCGAGTTTCTCCTTGAGTGCAGCGAGATCGCCGATGGCAAAGCTCGATGCGCTGGAAGTAGGCTTATAATTCTTCAGGGCCGTGCGCTGCGAATCGCGTTCGGCCGCTATGTAGCTCAGCGTGACGCGTCCATTTCTACGATCGTATTCAATAACGCGAAGCCCTTCGAGCGGCTTGCCAGGTTTAAACGTATCTTCGATGCGTTCGAGCCGATCGTGACTAAGCTCACGGCGCGGTACAAATCCCTCGGCGCCATGTTCAAGCTCCACAACGACTCCGCCGCGATTGACTTCCTTGATCGTACCTGTGTGGTCGCTGCCGACTTTGAACGTGCTTTCGATCTTGCGGAGCGGATTTTCCATCAACGCTTTTTTCGAAGCAGTAAGCTTGCGTGCATCGTTATCGGTCGTGATGAGTTTTACTTCAAACTTATCTCCTACCTTGACGGCTTCACCGACGGTCGCGATACGCGTCCATGAAATTTCGCTGATCGGCAGAAATGCAGAAATGCCAGGCTCGAATTCGACCTCGGCCCCATAATCGTTGACGCGAGAAACCTTGCCGGTATAGGTCGAGCCCAGCTCGTACTTTGCAAATCGCTCGAGGAATGGATCGGGCGTAAGCTGCCGAATGCCAAGCTGCACGCGCCGCCGGCCTTTATCGAGTTGCAGGATCTTTGCCTGCACCGTGTCGCCGCGCTTTACGATCTCATACGGATGCTCAACTTTTTCCCAGCTCAGATCGCGTGTGCGGATCGTTGCGTCGATGCCTGCACCGATATCGACGACTGCTCCATTGGCGTTGAACGAACGAACTTTACACTCGACAACATCGCCTTCATTGAGCGTCTGAATCTTCTCTTTGCCCTGCGTGCGCATATCGTCATCGATCACGGCGCGATGGGAAACTGCAACTTCCGCCTTCTTGCCTATCACTTTTACACTCGTGATCCGCACGGGAAGCGTCTTACCAAAATAATTTGCGATGTTGCGATTCGGATCGCGATCGATCATGTCATTGGGCATGAAGGCCTTCGTGCCATCTTCAAGCTCCATTTCAAGACCGTTTCGCTGCCACTTGACCACGCGCGCCTGAAGATTGTCGCGGCGCTTCTGAGCTTGCTTTAAATGTGCGAATGGATCGACGGCAGCCGGCGCAGCATCCGTCGACTTCGCTGCATCGTTCGACTCATTGGATGACTCTGCTCCAGTTGCCGATGCCTCGGTCTGGCTGGCATTCGGTGAGTGAGCTTCCGGATTGTTGAACGCCGCATTCGTTTGAGGCGCGTCCTGTTCAGAGGGCAGAGTCGTTGATTCCACAGTCAGAGTTGGCTTTAGGTTACGTGTTTGCAGGAGTTCCAAAAGGAATCGCGAGTGAAGCAAGTTCCATTAAAGCGAACTCATTCGTACTTTGCCGGCCCAAACATGGCAGCAACCATACAGATCAATTGCTTTCTTCGAGGAATGGCTGGATGGCTGTTCGCAAAAGCTCCGGCACCCGTACGGGTCGGAAGGTGGTTCGATTGACAGCTACGAGCGTGCAGTTTCCCGTCATCAATCGTTCGCCGATACGTCCCTTGTCTGAGGCAGTTCGTGTAACTTCAAAGCAGAGCCGCATGGATGTGTTTCCGACATGGTCGCTCCAGATATGAACGGTTAGCAGATCGTCGAGATAGGCAGGTGAGAGGAAATCGCAGTGGAATTGCTTGCGCACGGGGTATGCATCGAGGAGTTCGAATGCTCGTGAATAGGGTAATCCCATCTCACGAAACAGCTCCGTCTCGGCGATCTCGAAAAAGCGGACGTAACTCCCAAAATAAATGATCCCCGCCCGATCGACATCGGACCACCGAACTCTGTCTTCAACAGCAAACTTATTCATGCGCCCGTTTCCGTTCGTATTTTTGTAAAGATAACACGACCTCGTGCCTTTCACGTACAAACCTAAAGTAAGAACCAACGACCCATGCGGATATCTCCAGATCAACTCGAACGACTTCGTCAGCATTTGCAATCAACGTTCCGTGGAGGATGCACGGTCTGCGGGAATCCGAACTGGCAGTTCGACGATATTATTTTTGAGCTGCGGCAGTTTGTCGGCGGCGGCATTTCTACCGAAGGAATGATCAAGCCGGTGATCGCAGTCACCTGCACAACGTGCGGTCATATCATCATGATCAATGCGATCAACGCAGGTGTCATCCAGGTGCAGCCGCAGCCCGCTGGCGCTGAAGCTCCGAATCAGGAGAACTTCACCGAGACTCCCGAAGACGGAGCATAAGCGGGAATTCGCGTTCTAAAAAAGTCGAGCCATACTTAAGCTCGACTTTTTTGGGTTTACTTTTTAATTGCGCCGAGACCTTCGACACCGACATCCTCGTCGGCGTTCGTGTCGGGTTTTGCGTCGGTCGAGTCGACCGATCTTCGCAACGCCTTGATCGAATCGCTTCGTACGATCGTATAATCTTTCGGGATCTGAAAGATCGCGTCATCGACCTTTCCTTCCTCGATGCTGCTCAGTTCGCTTGTCATAACTTGTTTGCCGTTCATCGAGATCGTCGATCTGACGGGCACTTTGCTTCCTGTGACCGGCGCGAGGATGCTAAAGATCTCTTCCATCCCGCCGCCGCCGGTCTGGTTGCGGCCCAGAATCGCATCGCGAATGATCCCATAGAACTTCATTCTCGGATCGTCCGTCAACCACATGTCGATATCCAACCCGTTCGTCTTTGCGCGGTATTCATCGGCTTCAAATCCATTGATCTCCTGATGCTTGCCTGTAGGCTGCGGCAGGCTGTTCTGTAGTGAGTCCTTGATGGCGTGATGCGTATTAAGCGAGTCGTCGATCTTTGGCCGCAGCGAATCGAACGAGCGGAGATTCGTGACGAGCGCCTGATGATTCATGAGTGTCGTGATCGTGCGTGTGTTGCGATCGATGATCGAACGCATGTGTAGCAAACCGCCCGCTGCATCGATATCATAAGCGACTTTGTCAGAGCGGACATAGAGCTTAAGCGTAATATTGCTCAAAAGACCCATGATGCCTGCCCCCGTAGAATTAGAGGAACTGCTATCACCAGATTTCGAAAGCATTTCCATCAGGCCCTGAGCATGGATCGTTTGCGTGATCGTCCCTTCGAAGGCTCGCTCAGGATTTTGGCTGTGGCTTGCACAGGATGAAAGGTAAAAACTCGCAGCGAGAATAAATACGAACGGGTGAACCGTGAACGAACGAGGCTTCATTGGCGCAGAAAATTTGTCTCTGGAGCAAAATTACGGACAACTTCAGTGAATGTTCCAAACGCAGCCGGTCAGCGGATAGAATCGGTCAGCGACAGGCAACCCAACGAACGGGCCGCTTGTTAAGCGCATCTTCAAATAGGTGCGTCAAAAGACTTTAGCGCGCCTCCAGGGTTGTTTTGCGAAGCTTTACCTATTTTCTGTTAACACGATGACGTTCTCCTTTATCCGAATTTCCGTCACACTCCTGCTGGTTGGCAGCGCCGTCGGCTGTGGCGCCCCGAGCATGCCTTATCATGGTTTCCAGAGCGATGCGCTGCTCTCGAATGCCGATGATTATGTGATCCGAGAGTCCGTTGGTGGCCAGATCGATCCAAGAAATATGTCGTCGGAAGATCAGCGCTATGCGCACGACAACGTTGCCTACGATCGCAACGAAGAAGGCTATTACCAGTGGGGAATGAAGATGTATCAGCTTGGCTATCGCGATGAGCTTTATGTTCGCGATCTCGAACCGCGCGCCTTCAAACATCCGCTGCTCGATTCCTACGACAAAGCCGTCGAAGCAGGCTTCGAAGCTGCCGAGGATCAGGCGAAAAAATAATTTTCAATCTCTGTTCATTTTGCGATACCACTCTACTATGCCCGAAGCTGAAGTCACGACCGTCGATCTCGCAGCGATTCTCGCCTCGCTTGCAACGAAAGATAAATCTACCGAGCTCGAGCGCTTCGTAAAAATTTCGTTTTCGAAAAAAGAAGGCGCCAAAATTGCGCTGACCGGTGATGGCAAGCGGATCGACGAACTCTATAAGCGGACGTTCGAACTCGCGGAGCAGAAAGGTCCGAACGACCGGGATGTCGTCGCGCAGATGCAGGCGATGACGAAAGAATGGCCAAGTTATCCTGGAGTAATCGAGAACGAGATCAATGAAGCGGTCGAATCCTCTGATACCGAAAAAGCGAAGACGATCGCAGCAACTGCGGCGGACCAGTGGGGTACGCTCATTAAAAAAGCGGGGATAAAAGACCCTGCAACATTTGATCATAGCGTCGCGGAAAATCACCTGTTTGTTCAGGTGCTCGCCAATTACGAATTTGCACTCGAGCGCACCGGCGATCTCGAACGTGCACTTGAGATCGCGCGGCTAGCGATCGCGATCGAACCTTCGGATCCAGAGAATCTCGTAAGCTCGATCATCTCGCTTGCCGTCCGCGCAGGCCGCCCTGAGGAAGCACTCGACGAGCTTTCACACATGCCCGATTCCGTTGCGCCATTCGTGCTGTATGGCCGCGCACTTGCCTATCATGCGCTCAATCAGATCGAGAATGCTGCGACAGCCGTCCAAACGGCACTCGGCTACTGGCCGGGTGTTGCGCAGGGACTTTTACGAGCGTGGAAGGGCGGCACACCAATGCCAAAGCCTGGCGAAGCGGTCAGCGAGATCCAGGTGCTCTTCGGTTATCATGAAGTTTTTGGTGCGGCCTGGGCGGCGGTCAATGGCGCGCTCGACTGGCTTCGCAATGCGGAGAAAATTTTCGTTCAGTCCGGTGCACGCCGCGAGCAATATGTCGGACTGACCCGTTCCGGCATGAAGGCTGATGCTCATGGTAATCTGCAGGCAACAAAACCAACCAACCCCGAGCGCCTTCTTTCTGCAAAGGAAATTGCCTCCGATAACTTCAACCGGCTTTTGCTCCTCGACGGCCGAGAATATATTTACGAGCTCACCGAAGCGGGCAAAGCCCAGGAAGAAAAGCTTCAGGATATATTCAAGCAGGATCTGAAATATCACGCACGTATGGATAAACTGCGCCTGCTCACCGAGGAGTGGCCGGGGCATGCGAACGCCGCCGTCGGACTTGCCAGGTTTTATGTGAGCGAGAAAAAACTCGATAAGGCAGTCGATCTTTTGCAGTCAGCGATCTTCGCGGCGCAGGCGCTGTGGCCCGACGATCTTGTCGGCAAGGGCGTCATCGAGGTCGATTGGGAAGGCAACAAGCCACTGCTCACTGCGTATGCTCACATCATACTCGACTCGGCCGAACTTGGCGAGCGTGACACAGCCCGCGAGTTCGCCCGCGATTTTCTCGCGATCAATCCGAAGGATCAATTAGGCGTCGGACAAAAAGCGATCGAACTCGCGCTGCTCGATGGTGATATATCTTCCGCGACCGCGATCATCGACTCCGCAAGCGACCCGATTTCTGCGCACAATCTTTTTGGCAAAGCGCTCGCGCTCTATGCCGGCGATAAAAAAGAGGAGGCGACAAAAGTCCTTCACAACGCAGTCCAAAGCCGCCCGAAGATCTACCGCGAATTTGTAAGCGACAAGCACCGCATGCCGCCCAACTACAACCCGACATTCGTCGCCTATTTCAGCAACGAAGAAGCCTACAACTACCACCATCTCTGGAACAACCTCTGGCGCACGACGCTCGGCGCGCTCGCCTGGTTGAAAAAAGAAGGTAAACTCGCCGCGCAACAAACCGCATAGCGATTGCCCGTTAGTTTGGTCGCTTGACCTGTGATCAAACAGTTGGGATGTTTCTCCCCCGAGCACAAAGATTGGCCATGCCTGAGCGAGCTTTAGCGAAGTGAAGGATCTCATGGAATCTTGGGGACGGCGGAGCCTGGTGTGTCAAGCGGATAAGATTCTGCACGTTGCGAGCATTCCATGAGATCCTTCACTCCGCACTCATCGCTGGTGCGATGAATGCTTCGCTCAGGATGACATGCTAAGTTGTGTCCTCGAGAAAAATTTTAGAATGCTGACCACGAGACCAGCCAATCGCCAACATCCGAACGGGCTCCCCTCATCCGGTGATTTTATTTAAATAAGAAAGTCCTTAAAAGTCCCTCGCCCATTCGCCCGACGAATGGGAGAGGGATTTAGGGAGAGGGTGGTCGGGCAAGTATGAAGTTTGAATTATGAAGTATGAAGGATCGGGGCAGCAGTAAAGGATCTTGCCTCGATGGTTGCAGTCATTCGAACGAAAAGCAAGATTCTTCGTCGCGCATGGACTTGGTGCAACGCGATAGTGATCGGAGGCTTCCTCAGAATGACCGGTCTATTAATTAGTACCTACTGACACAGCTCGTCGATTACTTGCTGCCCAGCGACTGCACTTGAACACAGTCATTATTCCCGCCCAACCACGATAGTTGAAGAGTCTTGGCCTAAGACTTTCGGACACCGACCCCAGCAGCTTCGTGTTGACAAGCGTATGATCCATCTACAGGCGCGGAAATCACTTGGTCAGCATTTTTTAAGGGATGCCTCTATTCTTAAGCGCATTGCCGAAGCTGTGGAGATCGTGGCGGGCGATGAGGTTGTCGAGATCGGTCCCGGCACTGGATATTTAACGCAAGCGCTCCTTCGAACAAAGCTTGAACGGCTCACCGCCTACGAAGTCGATGAACGTGCGGTCCCGGAGTTGCGCTCGCAGTTTGAGAGCGAGGGCGAGCGATTTGCGGTCGAAGAGAAAGATATTTTGACCGTCGATCTGCGAACGATCGCAAGCCCTGACAAACTTCTGAAGATCGCTGGCAATATTCCCTATTATATTACGTCTCCAATTCTGTTCAAGCTGATCGAAGAAAGGGAGGCGATCAAGTCCGCGGTACTTTTGGTGCAGCTCGAAGTTGCCGAGCGGCTTGTCGCGGCGCCTCGAACGAAGGCCTACGGGATCCCGACGGTCATCACGAATTTTTTTGGCGAGGTCGAATTTCTTTTTACAGTAAAAGCCGGTTCGTTCAAGCCGCCGCCGAATGTCGATTCGGCAGTGATACGGATTAACTTCGAGCGTCCCTATTTTGTACGAACTGGCGAAAGAGCGTCGGCCGGATTCGATGCAGCTCAGTTTCAAAAATTCATTCGAGGACTTTTCCGAATGCGCAGAAAGACGATCAGAAACAATCTCAAGGGCCTCGCAGCCGACGACCGTATCCTCGAACTCCCAACCACAACCCTCGGCCAGCGAGCCGAAGAACTCACGATCCGAGAACTGATCGATCTCTTCAGTCGCGTCATGATCCAACCCAGCACTTAATGCCAACTTCAACAGCAGCGATCGCTCGCAAATACCATTTCAGTCAGGAAGAAATTGACGCGATCACGGCGCTCACGCTTCGACCCGGGTTGCGAACGTTGCGCTCGGGCGCTGCCTCCAGATTCCAAGGATGCGCGAATTTGCAGTTTTGAGTGTACCTTCTGCGTAACTTGTGTCAACGAAGTATTGTCGAATGTCTGTCCGAACTGCGGCGGCGGTTTTGAAAAGCGGCCGATACGTCCCAGCAGCAAAATCCTTCCGGTTGAAGAATTATGATTTGTCGGGATAGTAGCTGTCCATCTTTGGTTACATACCGTTAAATCTTAGTTGTGTCGCAGTTTATTCAGAATATCAACAAGCCAAGCCCGCCCGTAGCCGCACCGAGAAGTCGGCTGCTTATTCAGCCGTTTGCGCCAGTGCTGAAGATGTTCGCTTCGGTGGACCTTCTTGTAGTTGCGTACGCGATGCTGATGATCCTGATCTCCCTGCTCGGAGCCGGGAGGATTCCCGAGTGGAGTTGGGTCATTGCGGCGAGTTTGTTCTCGATCCTCGCCGTTTATGCGATGAACATTGTGCGACTGAAGAACAAATCGAAATGGGTCGACTTGTTTCACATGTTCTATCTCGCACCGGTCATCCCGATCTTTTTTAAACTGAGCGAGAAAATGTCGTTCGTATTGCATGGACGCGATTTCGACGACAACCTCATCCTGATCGATCGAATGATGTTTCATGTCGATCCGACAGTCTGGCTATTCCATCACGTGCCACCGACACCTGCTCTCGTCGATTTTCTGCAGATCTCCTATTCGAGTTTTTATTTCCTGCCGATCATGCTTGCGATCGAACTCTATCGCAGGCATCATCATGAATCGGCCGAGCATCAATACGGCGGCAAGCCGAAGGACCAGCTAACCGAATTGCGGTTCGTGATCGTCTACGGCTTTTTTCTTTCATATTTAGGCTATCTGCTTTATCCTGCGATCGGTCCGCGATTCACCCTGCACGACTTTGCGAACCTGGCGAAAGATCTACCGGGCGGATACTTTACCCAAATGATGCGTCACATACTCGATGCAGGAGAAAACATCGATCCGTACGCCCCGCTCAGTGTGATCAGACAGCATGTAACGCGCGACGCCTTTCCGAGCGGGCATACCGATATGACCTTCATCACGATCCTGCTCGCCTTCAAATACAAGGCGAAAGTAAGGTGGATCATACTTGCCATCGGAAGTTGCCTGATCTTCTCGACGGTCTACCTGCGATATCACTACGTCTTCGATCTTATCGGCGGCGTGACGTTTGGGCTCATTACGCTTTATTCCTGGCAGTGGATGGATAAGATCCTACGCAAAGGAAGAAAGAATTTGCTGCACGGTACCTAAGCCCGATCAGGCGGTATTCCCTGGATCATATATTTAGGTGAATCGCTATGCCTGCGTTCACGCTGATGAAGGTCGAAGTGGGCATCCCGGTATTGTCACCTGGGATCACGTGATACTTCACTGTCGCATCCGCACTGACCAAACCGCCCAGCGGCAAACGCGCACCTGCGACAATTGCGAAGCCAAGTTTGGTCGAAGTAACCGCCGGAATGCTCAAACTGCTGATGCCATTCGTTGCGTGGTAGACCAAGTCGTTGAGGCTGACCTCGCCACCGACATAGGGCAGCAAAACGGGTGTATCAAAAATGAGCCTCGCACCTGCGAAAAAAGGATAATTCGTATACTGTTTGCTGAAGGTCCCATGCTCACCGTTCGAATCGATCGGGGTGTCGTGCGAGCCAAAACGTTGGTACCCGACACCTGCCGTAATATCGAGGATCGAGGCGACCGGAAGCGAAGCCGTTAGGGTAAATCCATACGAGCCAGAGGCCGCGATCCCGGAATCCCCAACGGGCGTCTGGATGCCTGCCTGAAGTGAAAGATCGAGTCCAGAACTGACCCTGGCCTGTCCCCAAGCGAGCGTGCAACTCAAAACCAGGAGGAATGCGGCTAAAAATGGTAAAGCAATCTTGCGGGTGAGCATCTTAAAAGTGTCGTTTTTTCGTACAAATTTCCAGCAATGAAGTTCTCTGTGCGAATATAGAGCGCTAAAACCGTTCCATTTCCAGAATGTAACGTGGGCTAATAAAAACTTTCAACTTAATTCGTATCAAACGTTGCATTGACTTCACCTCACTGGCTATATTCGCCCCGCAGAGATGGTGCATCGATAAATCACTCGCATACTTCTCGAAGTTAATTCACAATTTTTGCAGCGCCGAGCCGCCTCCGCGACGTCCCGCACTGCAGTGCCGATCGAATCAGATCCCGATTGCCGGACTCTTCGGTCATTTGCCCTAAATCATTATGAAGTGTTTGCCAACATTCATGAGACTGAAGAATAACGCAACATACGCCATGGCAGTGCTTGCGCTGACAACGGTCATCGCAGCGCCGGTAAGTGCCCAGCACTCCATTGCCTCGAATCTGTATGCGTCTGCGGTCGATATGATGCCCGATCTTCAGGCACTGCCAAACGTCCCACAGCCCTGCACGCTCATGTTTCATGGGCTGACGCGTGACGTGGACCGGTTGGAGGGATTGCACCAAATGCACGTTCGCATCTACAATGCCCTTGGCACACTCTTGACAGAAGAGTCTGTCTCGGCGAACATCCAGCATGGCGCCTATGATGTGACATTGACAAATGTCGCACCTGCCGTCCGGGTGCGTGCTGAAAAATTCACCATTGGTGTATCGATCGATAGCGCTACAGAGACGCTCTGGCCTGTAGCCATCAAGCACGCGCAGGAATTCACGAGCGATCTGTTTATCGCTTCAGTCGATGCATCGCGGCTCGAAAGAGAAATTGCGGAAACAAATGAGCGGCTCGATCGCGATAGCGAAGCCGCGCAAAAAAATGCTCTCGCCGTCCGCGAAGTCGATCCAAGTAGCGGCAGTGTGAAAGTCAAATCACTCGCAGAGTATGCGGGTGCCGATTATCATACACCGCCTTCGGTAATGCTTGAACTGAGTGTCGCCGGCCCGCAGGGGCTTGGCTTTGCCCCGAGTGCGATGATGAGTTACGCCCGGGGGACGGTCGAACTCCGAAACCTGGTGAATTTCTTTGGTGGAAGGCTCGGACTTGCCGCTCGCATGATGCGATCGGGCACTGACTTCCGGTATTCGGCCGCCGGCATCATCGCAGATGTCAATAACGACGGTGCAGTGATCGCGACGATCGGAGTTGCAAAATATCAGGCAGGCACCGATCTTACGCAACCCTACACGATCGCTCCGTTCTCGCGCATCCAGTATTATTCATCGCCGAAGGGGATCTTCTTTTACTCGGAGGTCGAAGCAACGGTTCACTTGCACGGTTACCTTTCAGGTACTGCTGGACTCGGCGTGTCGTTTCTCGGACTTGAGCTCATCGCCGGTTATCACTACAGCATGTACGCAGTGCCGGATCAGATGAATATGGCAACGGTCAACGGTTTCAGCAGCATGATAAATTTTGCTTTCTGATCAACGTCTCAACAAAAGGCCTTTTGGGCGTGTGCTCATCAATCAATGATTAATAGACCTTTGTAAGGTTCAGCGTCAACATGACCTTGCAATTCGAAGAAGCAGTGGCAAAGCGCCGCTGCTTCTTCTTTTTCATTCAGTCTGTAACACTTGGGTGGCGATGGGGGTCTTAAGACAACTGAAGCATGGCACCGAGTTGCCGGTGCTTTATGTTGATCGATTTATCAACGCTTATCACACATGAACCTCACAACACGAACTTCCTTTTTTTTCATCATTATCTTTCTTGCGATGCTAACGACGGTTGCATGTAAGAAGACGGGAGATCCGAATAGCAAAGTATCTGACACCAACACGAACGTGGGGCATATTCCCGGTCCTGGTGACAAAGTGGTCATGGATGCCGGACGGTCAGGACAGATCACAAGTTTTAATTATTCGCAAAGCGATGTCGATAGCTTGATCAAATCTCCGGCTTCTGTACATGCTGCTACACCCCAGGCTGCCGTTGAGTATTGGACGTCGATGCCGCCTAAGCTGGCGATTGCCCCTTATCTTCTACCGGTGACGAACTTTGTTTCTATCTCTCAGACAGATTCATCGGCGATGTTTTCAGCCGAGCCCTCACATGCTCCGATGAGCATGATTGTTACTCTTCAGAAAGAACGAAGCAGCAATACTGCAATCTGGCTTGTGAAGCGGATCGAAGAATCTGGACGAAACGATCAATCGAAACCGTCGGGCCGTTAGTGATGCCGGAGAAGCGAATTAGTGATGAACGAGAAGCGAAGTTGATTCTTCTCTTAGCGTGGTTACCTCCGAAGCGCCTCTGATGGAGATCCGACCATAAAAAATTGCGGAGCTGGAGAGATCGTGAACTTCCTGCCACGCCTCGAGGGATTGTTGAAACGCCCCTTCGGGAAAGACCACGTTGAATCGGAAGCCGGTCCCTTCGCCCGTTTTTGCGTCGAGTACTTTGGCGATCTCGATCCGTTCGGGACTAAATTTCTCAAGATGAGACTCGATATACTCGCGCTCGCGAGGGGTCGAACTTGTAGTACGTAGTTCGAAATTGATCGTACGCTTAACCATCGGTTTTTTTCTGGAAGTAGTAGCTCGCAGACTGCGAGGGCTCTATGTGACTCAAGAGCGTGCGGTTGTGAAGCCGCGTTCTATATTAGTTGCTCGAAAAAAGAGCTACTATCGTGCCAGAATAAAATGGGAGTTATTGCGCTCATTTAAGAACGCGGACGATAGGTTCATAGGAAAAATTGTCGCACCTGTTTGATATTCAGGCAATTCCCGCTTTAACCAAGAGCGGGAATTGCAAACCAGGGCTCACCTCAGGCCTTCGAAAACCAGTTCGAGCTCTTCTTCATTTTCGCAAAGCACTGCACGTGCCTTTGAGCCATCGAAGGGACCGACGATCGCGGCCTGTTCGAGTTCGTCGACGATGCGAGCAGCACGAGAGTAGCCAACTTTAAGCCTGCGCTGCAACAGCGAGACACTTCCCTGCTGATGCCGAACGATCACACGAGCCGCTTCCTCAAAGAGGTCATCTCGGCCATCACCATCGTCCATCGCGCTGCTTGATCGGCCGTCTTTTTGTTTGAGGCTCGGCAGCGTCCACGGACGAGAATAACTAAGTCCCTGACCATCCTGGATCGAGATCGCCTCGACGATCGCTTCAACTTCTTCGGTTGAAATAAAAGGTGATTGCAGGCGGATCGGCTTCGGTGTGCCGCTCGGCTGATAGAGCATGTCGCCATTACCAAGCAATTGTTCTGCACCCATCGAATCGAGGATGGTCCGCGAGTCAACTCGGGTCGCAACCTGGAACGCGATGCGCGCCGGAAAATTCGCTTTGATGACGCCGGTGATCACGTCGACCGAAGGACGCTGTGTCGCGAGGATCATGTGGATGCCGACCGCTCGCGCCATCTGCGCGATTCGGCAGATCGGCTCTTCGATCTCGCGTGCGGCTGTGATCATGAGATCTGCCAGCTCGTCGATGATAACAACAATATAGGGCAGATGGTAATGCTGCTCGTCCTGCGTCGATTGAAGTTTACCTTGTGCAACTTTGATATTGTAATCAACGAGCGAGCGGACGGCTGCTTTCGCCAGCTTGTCATAGCGTCGTTCCATTTCGAGTTCAACCGCCTTGAGTGCAAGCACCGCGAATGCTGGCGTCGTTACGATATCTTCGCCGGCTTCCGGGGAGACGATTAGATAGTGTTTGCGGATCTGCTTATACAGCGATAACTCGATCTTCTTCGGATCGACGATCACGAATTTCAGATCCTTCGGCGATTTCGCATAGAGCAGACTTGCAATGATGCCGTTGACGCCGACCGATTTACCGGCGCCCGTCGCACCGGCGATGAGCAAGTGGGGCATCTTATTCAGATCGTCGACATAAACATCTCCGGAGATCGTCTTGCCGAGTGCGACCGGAAGATTCATCTTCGTTTTGCGGAAGCTTTCGGATTCGAGCATCTGCCGCATACGGACCATCTTTGGTACGTCATTCGGAATCTCAACACCGATCGTACCCCGACCCGGTATCGGCGCGATGATTCGAATGCCGCGGGCTTTCATTGCGAGCGCGATGTCGTCGGTGAGATTCTCGACACGCGAGACTTTCACACCTTCGGCTGGAGTGAATTCGTAGAGCGTTACGACTGGCCCTGGCGTCACGGTAATATTCTCGATCTCGACACCGAAGGTGGCAAGCTTATCGCGGAGGATCCTGCCCTTCATCGCGAGCTCTTCGTCATCGGCGTCAAGCAGATCTTTTGCTTCGGCCGGTGTGAGCAGTTCGACGGAGGGTAGTTTGTATTTGTTCAGAATCTCCAAATACGGATTTTCTGGAATGATCACTCGCTTGACGGGTGCTTCCTCGAAGAGAGGTTCTTCACCCAACTTACGCAACTTATCGGCCTCACGGGCTGCTTCGCGGGCGAGCGATTGATGCTCGCTCACCACCCCGCGCAGCTCCGCGCCGCCATCGATCGAGTGCGGAAGCGCTTCGTTGCTGAGTGTCGACTCATCGCCGAGCAACACTGGCGGCAACTCCTTTTTGATCGAAATCTGCTGTTCGCGTTTGACCGGCTTAAGTCCTGCGAGCAGCCCGTCGCGTCCCTCGGAAATTAGAGGCACTGCGTCAGGCACCGTCGAATCTATGCCGATAACGGTATCCGGTGCTGCGACAGTTGATCCTATCGACGCAGCATCTTCCATGCGCACTGGTTGTGGCGCATCGACATCATTCAGCTTGTTATCAGCATTGCGCACTACGGCTCCATTCGAAAGCCGCTCGAGCGAATTTGGGCGTGTACCAAGTTTATCATCCTGCGTCCGCGTCAGTCGCGGAATATTCCCATTCGGGTCGGTGACTTTCGCAACCGGACGAACTTTCAGTAATGGCCCACCGGCGGCAAACCCTTGCGCTGCCGCAGCCGCAGCTGCCGGTCGCATGATCTTGACCTGCATGTCGGCACTAACCGGCTCCGCCGCGTTTGGAGCTTCGCTCGACACTTGAGGCGGTGTTTCGTCTAACGTGGCTGCTACAGTTTGAGCAATGATCTTAGATTTGCGCGCGACAGTCGGAGCGACCTTTTCTACAACTTCCGCAGTCGGGGTATCCTCGTCGTCATCCATCACTGAGACCCTGCGGTCGATCTCCTCTTCGATCGAATCTTCTTCGGCCTTCGCTTCGCGAGCCATCTCTCGTTCGATCTGGCGCTGCTCGCGTCTGTCCCAGAATTCAATGATCTTGCGGCGCGCGCCCATAAGCATGAACTGATAGGCACCTACAAGTCGCATAAAGGTTTTTTCGATATCGAGATCGATCGAAAAAACGAGTGTGATCAGAAACGCCGTTGCGTAGACGATAAGCGCGCCGACGGAGCCGATCAACCGCGTGAAGGTTAGTCCGAGAAACTGTCCGACGGCTCCCGACCACTCGCGTTGCAGGTGTGGGATCGTCTGGATTAGCTGCGTGGTGCCGATCGTTGCCGACAAAAGAATTGCGGTTACGAGAAAGAATGTGGTCGCAAGGATCAGACGCTGGCGCTGACGATTCGTAAACCGAAAAAAGGCGAGGGACCACCATCCAAAAAAGATCGGGTAGATGATCGAGGCGTAACCGATCGTCTTATTGATCAGAAAATCGGCGAGCATGGCTCCGATGAGCCCGAGGCTGTTCTGTGCCGTGTCTGCGTGCGCGTTGACGACGGGGTCTGTACGTGTGATGACGGAAAAAAGATCGCTGAATTTTGTTTCGGCAACCGCCGCATCTTTCGGCGTATAACTTAGGATCGCGATCGTCACCAGCACCGCGAATACGAAGAGCACGGTCCCAAGTACCTGCCGCTTCTTAACGGTTGGATCCTGTTTTTTTCTCGGTGCTTTTAAGTTAAGCGCGATCTGTTCGGCTTCGGCCTGCTTTGCTTTGGCAGTTTGCTTTGCGCTTGTCGAGCGCGAATTGGGAATGCGAACAGGTTCGGTGCGTTCGGGTTGAATGTTCCCGGATTCCGATAGACGTTGAGGCATGGGGCGCGCTCCTCGTGCGCGGCGTGTCGGAGGCTCGAAATCCTCGTCCGCGTCCGCAGGCTCGATTCGTGCTCGCGCTGGTTCATCGACAAAGTCGTCATCAAAGTCATTGCTGCGACCGCGCGACGTTGAGCGGCGCGGTTCGTCGCGATCGCCTGCCGAAATCTTTCGACCCCGGCCAGCGGCGCTTCGATCGGCAGTTGCACGATCGGCCGCTCGTTCGATGGTAATGTTTCGCTCACCGGAACGTGATACGCGAATAAACGGGCTTTCGGATGTGTCGAGGTCCTCAGGCATACAAACTCACAAAATGACAAATCAGAGCTTTTGCCTGCGGCAAAAGCAGGCGGGAATTCGGGGCGTGGGCGCTTATAGTGACCTGGATGAACTGAGCCGATGCGCGACAAAAGGTCGAACGCGATCTGCGCAATTTATTCCAGGCAAACTTGTGGGAGTGTGCTCGGATTCTTCTGCGATCAATGCCCGATCATTAAAGACGGGGCTGGCAATTTCGAATCGGTCTTGCAAATGGGCGAAACAGACCGATCGTGAGGGATCAACATCGAGGCGGTTGCGATATTAAAAGATCGCGCTGAGTCCCGTTTACGGCATACGCATTTCGTTTCCGATCGAAGCATCACGACGATGCAGCAGCGTAATCCGTTAGCGGGGCCCAGCCCGGTCAATGATGTATTCCCTCGATCAAAATAAGCTTTCTGACGGGGGATTAGTTCTCCCGTAGGTTTTGACCATTAAGCTTTAATGGAAAGTTATTTTACTGAAGAAATGATCAGAGCTCGCGTCTGTGGCGTGGATTCCAAAAAACTTTACTATGCTCGAGCACCCTCTTTGCCCATCCCCGAAGCTCCTCACACCGACACCCGACACCCGACACCTGACACCGGACACCCAATCTGTAACTTTTGTCTTTCTAATGGGTCTATACTCCGGTTCTCATCACTCAATCGGGTCTGGCTTCGTCACACAAACGTAATGCACCACCAAAGGGGTGGCCATACCAATCATTCCAGAAAGGAATGGTCGCCCGCAATGTGTCTGACATTCGGGCGTTTCGACGGAATGTTGTCCCAAAAAGCGAATTTGCTCTCATTCAGCGCCTTATTTTCATCCACCTCGAAACTACGGTGTCGAAAAAAATGAGGAAATTTCGCTCTTGCGCAAGAAAAAGCAATTCTCCTATTGCTTTATCCTGCGAGATTTCATAAGTTAGCAGTGCGTTCAAGGCGGCCTTGCTCAGGCAGCGGACGCATTCGGTGCGATCAGAACACTTTAGAGAGCGATCACTTAATCCTTCGCGACCTGAACGATCACTTCGAATTACTTAATGTGCCAAACTTAATTGCCCTAAGGAGAACCTATGAAACTGAAATCGAGACCGTCTCATGTTCCATCTGCCGAAGCCCAACATCACCGGCAGCAGCATCTTCGCTCTGGACCGATCGAAGCATACCGAGAACACGTACACTCCGAGCGGCACCGAGCCACAGCAGGTCACTTCGATTTTAGTGTACCTGCCTATCGCAACCTGATGAATGCGATCCAGCCTATGGGTTTGTTTTTCTAACCATAACTTCTCAAAACATCTTCAACGAAATCAAAGCAGCGACCGATGGTCGCTGCTTTTTTGTGTACTCAGTTTAAGATCAGGTCTTGAGCTTCTTCTTTTTCGCTGCGGGGAAGAGGACGTTGTTCAGGATCAATCGGTAGCCTGGGCTATTCTTATGCAGCCTGAGATCGGTTGGGGGATCACCGACCTGATGTTGATAGTCTTCCGGATCGTGGCCGCCATAGAACGCGAAGAATCCTTTGCCAAAATTTGAGTAGAGATACCGGACCTGGTCGGCGCCAGCACGTTCGGCAAGGATCGTCACCGATTTCTTCACCTGATTCTTGTGGAACATCGTCGTCTGCCCCATGAAGCCTTTGATCACGTTCACATGATCCTGGGTGAGCATTGTTGGGACAGGATCGTACTTCGCGCTGAAATCGAAGAGCGTGAAATAATCATTTTCCTGACTCCCGATCTCGGCTGGCTGAACGTCGATGCTCGAATATTCATAGATCATTGGGTTCGTTTCGACCGTAAAATTCTCGAAGGCGAAGGTCTTGGAAAAGTCAAGTTTTTTTGCGTAGTTCGGATCAACGGGATCGCCATCGAAAACCGATTCAACAATGTCGGTGCCTTCGCTCGCAAGTGCAATGTCGTAGGTGTCGGTCGCGGAGCACATTGCGAACATGTAGCCGCCGTTACCGACAAACTCCTTGATCTTCAGAGCAACCGCGCGCTTCTCCTCACTTACTTTTTGATAGCCAAGTTTATGTGCTTCGGCTTCGAGCAATCGTACTTGAGCCTGATACCACGGCGCAGTACTGTAACTGCCGTAAAACTTTCCGTATTGCCCCGTAAAATCTTCGTGGTGTAAGTGTATCCAGTCGTATTTTGCAAGTCCGCCGGCGAGCACTTCATCGTCCCAGACCTTGTCATACGGAACCTCGGCATAGTCGAGCACGAGTGTCACCGCATCGTCCCACGGTTGATTGCCGGGCGGTACATAGACTGCGATACGCGGAGCTTTTTCGAGCTTCACGACATCCATGTTCTTCTCTTCGCCCTGCACAAGATTGTAGATGCTCTGTGCAGATGAAGCATCGAGATGATCGAAGGATACGCCTCGGATTCGGCATTCGCTTGCCAGCAGGTCCGAATAATCTGCCATGAAACTTCCACCCCGATAGTTGAGCAGCCAGTCAACGGCCATTCCTTTTTTGAGCGCCCAGAAGGTCACGCCATAGGCTTTGAGGTGATCGGTTTGGTCGAGATCCATATTGATCAGGAGCTTATCCTGAGCGCGAAGCGTGGTGACCGAACCTAAGCTCCAAAGACTCAGAATTAAGACGAAGAGCTGAATAAATTTTCTGTGCATCATCGATTGAGCTTATTCCATAAGATTAAAAAACATCCCCGCGAAGCTTGCGGGCGCGATCGCGGGCATCGGTATCGAAATTGGAGCGCTGGAAACGGACAAGAAAATCTTCATACATTTTCTCCGCGCGTTTCGGATCGCGCAGTTCGCGTTCGACGATCTCCGCAGCTCGGAACGCTGCCTGATCGAGCAATGGACTTGACGTCATTTTCTCCTGCATTGTTTCGAGCGTCTTGAGAGCGTCTTCTGGTCTGCCAAGCCGCACCTCTACTTCCGCAAGTCGTAACGCAGCATTGTCTGCGAGCGGCGAATTTGTGTTCGTTGCTACGATCGTTTGATAACCCGTTTCCGCTTCCGGCAAATTTTTCTTCAGCTCCGCGAATTGCGCCATTGCATATTGCTTGAGCGTAGCGAGGTTTGCCGGCTTGTTATTCTCATCAAGAATTCCTGCCAGTTGGATAGCATCGTTCGCATAGTCGCTTTCGGGTTCTTCTATGATCCTGCCGAGGATCGCTCGCGCAGAATCGAATTGGAAGGTGTAGTAGTCGATCATGGCACGTGAAAAAAGCACGTGCATTCGCGATTCTTTATCTTCAGCGCGGTTGCGTTTATCGAGCAGCTGGTCGATCTGATCGAGCCGTGCTCGCGCCTGATCGGTGTTGCCGCTTGCGAGTGCCACATCAGCAAGTCCGAATTGTGCATCCTGGAACATGCTGCTGTAGCCCTTTGCGCGCGAGACTGTCTTCGCAAAATCACGAGCCGCACGCTGGAGGTCGAAGAGCCGCGCGTAGCTCAATTCTCCAGCCCGTTCGAGTGCAACAAGCGCAAATTCATTCGATGTCTGCGATTCACCGAATAATTCGTAATCACCGATCAAGGCCCGAAGTTGAGCTGTGTCCGGTTTTGTCAGTTGCGACAGATACGCTTGACGCGTCATCAATGCACCGATCTGCGCCTGACCGAGATAATATTCGTTGTGCGCGGCGGCGCCCGACTCAATGCGTTTGATCGCCACATCATAGGCCTTGACGGCGACATCGAGCGCGCCTTCGTTGCGCGCCTTTTGTGCAAAGTTCAAGAGTTCGAATCCCTTGGTTCCATGCTGCTCACCGTTGATGGAATCGATCCTGAGAATCAGTCCGAATGCATCAATATAATCTTTTTCCTCGCTATACATCCATGCGAGCAGCTGCAACGACGCGAGCGAAGGCTTCTCCTGATTGATCGCTTCCTTGAGCGCTCCGAGCGTGAGTACGCGTGCCGCCGAATCGATCGTGAACTGTGCGATGCGCTGTTCTACGATCGGAAGGTTGCTCTCGCCGGCGGCGAGCATCACCAGATATTGCTTCGTCGCGAGCGCGTAGTTGCCAAGCCTCAAATAAAGATTCGCTGCCTGACCGGCGCAGGAGGGATTTTCACCTGCGGTGATCTTTTCCAAAAGCGCGTTCGCCTCGGGGACGTAGTTCACGTCGGTGAGCGCGGACGCAACCGGCATCTGCTGCATGCAATCGCCGCTCGTGACAAGCGACTGCGCTTTGCTAAACGCATCCATTGCGGCCCCCTTTTTATTCAGGAAGGCCTCCGACCTCGCAAGCAAGAGATAAAGATCATAGTTGTCGCTCGATCTCTGAATTTTGTTGATCAGCAGCTTTTCGGCGTTATCGAAGCGCTTGAGCGTAAAATAATTTCGAAGCAGTCCATTGAAGACCTCGACGCTATTCGAATCGCTCTCCCATAATTTTTCATAGACGCGGACGGCATTTTGATTGTCGCGGGTGCCTTCATACACTTCGGCAAGACGAAGTTGTGAATCGAATTCCTCCGCCGACAATTTTTGGGCGTAAGCCTGTGATGCGCCAAATCGGAGCAGGAGAATTAATGCAAAAAAGACAACGGGATACCGGGCGTTTATCAAACGGATTTGAGATCTGCTGCTGGAATGTGGAGCAAACGCCGAGGCATTAGAAGAGTGCGTACCGACGGGGTAATG
>JBBSDW010000042.1:0-20964 GCA_038240295.1 Kapaibacterium sp. (SeqCode) | reverse complement strand
TCTCCTTGACCTTCGGCAAAAGCTGCGCGAGAAAATTATGGAGCATCGTCAGGCGCTCGTTCTCACTAGTGATCGAAAGCAGGGCCTGTCGCTGCGGCGCTTCGAGTCCCGATTTTTGAGCGATCTTGAACGAAGGCAATTTTTCGGGCATGGCCCAAATCGACTCATCGAGCGGATCGATGGAGCCTTTGTATGCGATGCGGGTAAGTTCGTTAAAGAGCTCGATCGTTTCGTCCGTAAGTTTTTCGTCGCGCTCTTCGGCGACATCATCGAGCCATCGAACGATAGCATAGGAAAGCTGATCGGGCCCATTCTGCTCGAGTTCGACTACTTCGTACCGGCGGTCGCCTTCGGTGACGACGTCGATCTCGCCGTCGGGATGGCGCTCGGTCACTTCGACAACATGCGCTGCACAGCCAACCGAATGCAGACGATCCTCTTCGACATAATTGATCCCAAAAACGGAATTCGATTGCATCGCTTCGTCGATCAGCTTTTTATAGCGATCTTCGAAAATATGCAGCGGGATGCGTGACTGTGGAAAGAGCACCACGCCAAGCGGGAACAACGGAATGCGGGCCTGATCGGTCATCAAAAACTATCGATCCTTTGGGCTACTACAACACTAAAATACAAACCGAAAACTCATTGAGCATCCTTCCACTCTTCGTACCACGCCATCTGTACTGCCTCGAGTTTCTTCTCATTGACCGAATGAAGGTCATCGGTAAACTCTGGAAGCTCTCCGACCCATCGGAGCAAATCGGTGAAACGTATGGTAAGCGGATCGACGTCAGGATGAGCCTCCTGAAGCGCGATGCCGATATCTTCCAGATCTGACCATTCCATACGCGAATTGCTCCGATTACCTATGGCGAACTTACGAAGGTCAGTGAGCGCCTTCGTGAAACAACTTTGCGATCGCGGGATTGAGCTGCGGGATATCGACAATCAAGTCGACATCCTCGACGATCTTTGCCTGGCAGCCAAGCCGGGATTCAAGTGATAATCCCTCCGCCTCATCCAATTGGTCGGCTTCATCGTCTTCCATTTCGGGCAAAGCTTCTTCACCTTTGCGAATGTGTACGTGACAAGTCGAACAAGCGCAGACCCCTCCGCAATTATGCTGAAGATCTACATCGTGCGCGAGCGCAACGTCGAGAATGCTTTCGCCTACGAGCGCTTCGCATTTCACGTTCATCGGCAAAAAAGTCACTGTGGGCATGAAACGAAGCTTTTACGTATGATTAGTGGTGGCAAATTTTGTGCGTTGCTTATGGCTCAGGTTGCGATCTCAGCGACGTTCTTGCCTTCGAGCACTTCCGAAACACTTGCGTTCATGATCTCCTGTGCAAGCGGTTCGGTTGCTTTTTCGAGCGCTTTTACCTGCTCGTTGATCGCTGCGGCATCTTCCGATTGCACGACACGCCTGAGCGCATAGAGCGCATCGATGACGGCAGCCACGTTCAGCGATTGCAACCGCTGCGGCGTGATCACGATCTCTCCGCGACGCAATTGTCCGAGTACTTTTTCCGTCGCAGTGAGAATGCGCTGGCCTTCCGTCTTTGCCTCGGCAATTCGGCGTTCGCCGATATCCTGCGAAGCATAGATCACCGACTCGCGCAGCATCCGCTCGATCTCTTCATCGGTCAATCCATAAGAAGGCTTCACTTCAACTTCGTGGGCGATCTCGGTGTGGACCTCCTTAGCGCTGACATGCAAAATGCCATCAGCGTCGATCAGGAATGTCACTTCGAACTTTGCTGCACCAGCCGGTAGTGGTGGAATGCCTTTGAGCGTGAACTCCGCAAGCTTACGATTGTCGCGAACAAAATCGCGCTCGCCTTGATACACATTGATTTCGACGCCGGTTTGATTATCGACAAACGTCGTGTAGGTCTCGGTCGCCTTGGTCGGAAGCGTTGTGTTGCGGGAGATGATCGTCGACATCATGCCGCCAACTGTTTCGATTCCGAGCGAGAGCGGCGTCACGTCAAGCAGCAGCACGTCCTTCATCTGGCCCGCCAGTACATTGGCCTGCACTGCGGCGCCGAGGGCTACCGTTTCATCAGGATTTAGCTCATCGTGCGGCTTCTGTTTGAAGATCTGTTGGACAAGACTCCTGACAGCAGGCATGCGCGTCGATCCACCAACAAGCACGACTTCGTCGATCTCATCGACATCGATGAGTGCATCTTTGATGGCTTGCTCGCATGGCTGCCGAGTGCGATCGACGATGCTGCGCGTGATGGTTTCAAGTTCTGCGCGAGTAAGATTTCGGCGATAGGCGACATTGGCGGAGGGAATGTCGATCGAAATCATGACACTATGCTTGACCGACAAGTCGATCTTCGCTTGCTCGGCAACGGATTTTATCTGTTGAAGCTGTTCGCCATTCGGATCGAAGAGCGGCTCCATGTGCTTGATCTGCGTGATGAATAGCTCCATCAATCGACGGTCGATGTCGTCACCGCCGAGATAGGTATCACCATTCGTCGAGAGGACTTCGAAGACGCCGTTCGAAAGCTTCAGGATCGAAATATCGAAGGTGCCACCGCCAAGATCATAGACTGCGATGATCCCCTGCTTCGACTTGTCAAGACCGTAGGCAAGCGCTGCGGCTGTCGGTTCATTAACAATGCGAAGGACATCAAGCCCAGCGAGCCTACCGGCATCTTTCGTTGCGTGGCGTTGTGCGTCGTTGAAATAGGCCGGTACAGTGATGACAGCCTTCGTAACTGTCTCGCCAAAAAAATCTTCAGCGCGCTTCTTTAATTCTTTGAGGACGAAGGCGCTCAGTTCGATCGGAGTAAAAAGCTTCTTGCCGATCTGAATTCGAACGAGACCTTCGTCGGGCGAAAGCCTGTAGGTTAATAGTCCCGATTCTTTCTTGACATCCTGATAAGACTTGCCCATCAAACGCTTGACGGAATAAACCGTATGCGCAGCGTCGGCGAGCGCATGCCTCTTCGCCTTCACTCCTACAGCAACGACATTTCCGTTATCATCGAGCGTAACGACCGAGGGCACAATTCCGCCATCGGTACCGGCGATGACTTTCGGGATACCCTGATCGACGTATGCAACAAGGGAATTCGTGGTGCCGAGATCAATGCCGACGACGCGCCCTGGTGACGCATTCGCGGACTGATTCGGTAGCGATATCTGAAGGGGCATAGACTAAACGTGGCGTGACATTAGTAAAGCTGCGGAAACAACTGCCGCTCAACACACTCGATGACGATATGAATGATCTTGATATGCAGTTCCTGGATGCGGTCGCTCGTCTCGCCGGGCACGACGATCGCGATATCGCACAACGCTTTTATCGCACCGCCGCCTTTGCCGAGCAATCCAACAACACGCATCCCTTTTGCTTTCGCCGCCTCGGCCGCAAGAATAAGATTCTTGCTGTTGCCGGAGGTCGTGATCGCGAGAAAAATATCACCGCTGCCCCCGAACGCCTGCACCATCCGCTCGAAGATGTGCTCGAAGCCGTAATCATTCGACGTACAGGTAATATGCGAAACATCGCTGAATGCCATCGCAGGCATCGGCTCGCGATCCTTGCGATAGCGCCCGGTCCACTCTTCGGCAAAATGCATCGCGTCGCAATGACTTCCGCCATTGCCCGCTGAATAAATCTTGTTACCACTCCTGAAACTCGAAGCGAGCAGTTCTACGAACTCCTCTACAAGCGCAAGATTGTTCGGTACACCAATAAAACGTTCGA
Source organism: Kapaibacterium sp. (SeqCode) (assembly GCA_038240295.1). Classification (GTDB taxonomy): domain Bacteria; phylum Bacteroidota; class Ignavibacteria; order Palsa-1295; family Palsa-1295; genus JABDDM01. Next base: position 17,231 of record JBBSDW010000042.1, on the reverse strand, counting down.
GCGAACTGGCGGCTTCAAGAAAAGACTGTCGAATGTATGTTGCGTTTTCCGCCACGTGGACTAATGGGTGTGAGAATCAATACGTTAGTGCCTGACCATCGAAGACTCGCCTGCAAGCGTATTGCGAATGGAGGCGCTTAGCGTCTCGATATACGCCCGCTCCGCGAGGAGCTTTACGAGTTGATCGAGGGTGCTCTTATCACGCTCGCTCAATTGATCCCGGCTCTGAGCGTGGTCACTTGTACTGTCCCACTCGGTGCTCAGCTTTTTGCGTGAATCAGTGATCGCCGAAAGTTTGGCATCCAAACCGGTGCTGAGCGCTGCGAGTGCAACCCCCGCGTTCTCCTTTTTTTGTGGAGTGAGCGCCGACTCGTACTCCCCTATCGACTCCTGCGCTTCCATCACCGACATGAGCAACGATTGCGGTACCGCTTTCGAACTAACTACGGAATAGCCATAGAGTCCAAGCAAGTAGCGCAATCTCGCGATCGGCTCGCGAAGCACGCGGTAGGCCTTGTTGATCGTGGCCGAGGTATCTTCGGCGAGTTCGGCTGCTTTTGGGTCGCTTCCAGAAAATTTATCTGGGTGAGACGCCATCTGCAGCGTGTGAAAGCGAGCCTCGAGCTTTTTGGCATCGATGCTGAGTTTTCTCGGAATACCAAACAAAGCAAAATGATCGAGAAGCGAACTCTCGTTTGCGTCAACGCTCATCTTGCTTTGTTTACGTTATACTCCGAACGAGCTTCCGCAACCGCAGGTCTTCGCTGCGTTGGGGTTATTGAAGACGAATCCCCTGCCGTTCAGTCCATCCGTAAAATCGAGATGGGTGCCTGAAAGATAGAAGAGCGACTTCGGATCGACGAAGATCCTTACACCGTCGATCACGAGCGTCTTGTCGCCTTCGTGAGCTTCCGTATCGAAGCCAAGTGAATATGACAATCCGGAGCAACCACCGCCCTTTACCCCAACGCGTAAGCCGTAGGTATCGGGGATCTTGTTGGCATCCATGATCTTCTTGATTTCCATCTTCGCCTTTTCGGTCACAACGATCTCCTCGTTGATATTCTCGAAGGCCTTTTCGACGGTCGTCTCTTCAAAAGACGGTGGCGCCATTACTTCTGTAAGTGACATAGTCTGTTTCCTTTCTTAAATCTTAGGCAGGGACCTTATGCAAGGCTTCCTGCTTTGTGCGATAATCGGCGATCGCTGCTTTGATCGCATCTTCGGCCAATACCGAGCAGTGGATCTTCACTGGCGGCAGGTTGAGTTCTTTGACGATCTCGGTGTTCTTGATCTCGAACGCCTTATCGACCGACATGCCCTTGATCATTTCGGTCGCAAGCGAACTCGAAGCGATCGCCGAGCCGCAGCCGAACGTCTTGAACTTTGCATCTTCGATCACGCCAGTTACGTCGTTGATCTTAAGCTGCAAACGCATGACGTCGCCGCATTCGGGTGCACCAACAAGACCGGTCCCAACTGATGGGTCGCTCGGGTCGAGGGTTCCGACATTGCGCGGATTCGAATAATGATCGATTACTTTTTCTGAATAAGCCATATATCCTCCAATAATATCAACCGTAACAAATCTCTGTTCCGTACTGTCTCGAAATCTCGATAAGACTTCGATGATTATTTCTTAAGCCAGGGCGGAGTCATCTTCGCTCCGGCGGGCATTCCGCCTGCGGGCGCCGCACCAGATGCCGCAGCTGCAGGCTTTGGTGCACTTGCCCCTGCAGGTGCAGCGGCCTTTGGCGCAACCGCTACTTTCGCTGGAGCAGCTTTCACCGGTGCTGCGTTCATTGCAGCTTCGGCAGCGATGAGCGCTGCTGCAGACGTTCCGCGCATCGGCGGAAGTGGTGCAGTGTTGCTCAGCACACCGATCGTACCTGACTTTGGCGTCAGCAGTTCGGGATAATTCAATACGTATCCCTGCGGATTCACGCGTTTGAAAACTCCGAGTGTCTCATAGTTGCGTGCGATATCCTTCGCGATCTGCTCCGCCTGCGGGATCGTGATCGTCTTGCCTTCCATGTCCTCGAAATAATCGCGAACCGAATATTGCAGGTCGCGAATAAAGATATTCGAGTTGTGAAAGACGCCTTTGTGTTTCGCACGCATATATCCCAGCATCACTTCGGGATCATCTATCAGAACCTCTGGATCGATCATCGGCACAGCATTCTTTTGTTAACGCACTGCAAATTTACGGCGCAGAATCAATGAGACGCCCATTCCACCGACTTAAGATCGATGCCCATTTTCGCCATCTCATAAAGCGGCGACATTTCGCGAAGTTTCAGCACAGCGCTGACAACGTGTTCGACGGTGTAGTCGACCTCTTCCTGCGTGTTGAATCGACCGATACCAAAACGGATCGAAGTGTGCGCGAGATCTTCGCCGACGCCCAAGGCCTTCAAAACATAACTCGGCTCAAGACTCGCAGAAGTGCAGGCAGAGCCTGACGACACTGCAATATCCTGAATTCCCATCATCATCGCTTCGCCTTCGACGAATGCAAAGCTGACGTTGAGATTGCCTGGCAAGCGCCATTCTGGCTTCAGGAGCGGATCGGGACCGTTGATATAGATCTCGTCCAACTGTGCATTGAAGCTTTTCCACATTCCATCGCGCATTGCTCGCACGCGCGTCGTCTCTTCTTCCATCTCAGCGACGCAGATCTCAAGTGCCTTTGCGAGACCAACGATCCCGGGTACGTTCAGCGTCCCCGAACGCATGCCGCGCTCGTGACCGCCGCCATCCATTTGCGAAGTGAGCTTCACTCGCGGCGCTTTCTTGCGAACATAGAGCGCGCCGACGCCTTTCGGGCCGTAGATCTTGTGACCCGACAGTGACGCCATATCGACGTTCAACGTATTGACATCGAATGGGATCTTGCCGATCGACTGCGTTGAATCCGTATGAAACAGCACTCCCTTTTCGCGACAGATCTTTCCGATGCTTGTCAGATCCTGAATGACGCCGATCTCATTGTTGGCGTGCATCATGGTTACGAGCACGGTCTTGTCGGTGATCGCGTCGCGCAAGCGATCGAGATCGACAAAGCCTTCGGTGACAACCGGTAAGTACGTGACCTTCACACCTTTGCGCTCGAGAGCTTTGCAGGTATCGAGGACGGCCTTGTGCTCGGTCGTGAGCGTGATAATATGATCCCCTTTGGACGCATACATCTCCGCGACACCTTTGATCGCAAGGTTATCGGACTCGGTCGCGCCGCTCGTAAAGACGATCTCTTTTTCATCGGCACCGATCGACTTCGCGATCGTCTCGCGAGCCCAATCGACCGCCTCTTCTGCCTTCCATCCGAACGGATGATTGCGGCTCGCAGAGTTGCCAAAGTTCTCAATAAAATACGGACGCATCGCTTCAAAGACCCTTGGGTCCATCTGCGTGGTTGCGTTGTTGTCTAAATAGATGGGTAGCTTCATATCTGTTGTCGTCGCTTTCTTCGTTCTCGTTGCGGTGTCCGCGATCCGGTGTCCGGTGGGCTCTTTGCCTTATTCGTTTTATCCGATCGTTGGCTTCGTTGCTTCGATCGAGTGTTGTAGTTTGTTAAGCATTTGTCCCGTCCTCTCGCATAATTTCCAGGTTTCTTTTACCTTCTCTCTTGATACGTACTTCAGTCGAACTGCTATCATCAAATGCGTCTCAGTTTCCATCACCGATCCGTATGCGATCGAGAGATGGTGCAGATACTCCTTTCGATGCTTTCTGTCCCAGCCTTCCGCAATATTGGCGGGAATCGAAACGGCAGATCGTTGAATTTGACTCGTCAAACCAAACTTCTCACGATCTGGAAACTCGTGAGTCAGTAGATAAACCGCCTCGACAAGCTCCATCGAAATCTGCCAAACCTATAGCTCACGATAAGACTTCATAGTCAAAAACAAAAATCAACACCGTCCCCTGAGCTCACCGGACACCGGTTCGCGGACACCGGACACCGATCACATCAACTGCGCTACGGTCACCGAGCTCAAGGCCTTATCGATCGTTGCCTGAAGCTTGTGCATGGGTGCTTCAATGGAACAAGTGCCTGATCGATCGCAACCCGATGCTCCCGAAGCACAGTCCATAATGCCACTATCTTCTTCAAGCGCACCTACAACTCTCGTCAAGTTGATCGAATCGGGCGTTAACATCAGCGCGTAGCCGCCTCTTACTCCTTGATAAGAATCGATCAATCCGTCTCGCTTTAGGTCCTGAAGGATCTTTGCGAGCAGATCGTAGGAAATCTTGTATTCCTCCGAAATCTCACGCACCGTCGAGACCCCACCACGCTTGGCGAGATGCTGCAAGGCCATTAGGCCGTATTCGACGCGTTTTGAGAATCGTAGCATTTCAGAGGGTACAACAGGAAGTCGGACTGAAAGAGTCCTATATTCATCTCAATTACGTTACAAATCGAAAGAAATCCGAAGGCTTGAGCTGGAAAACAGGCGATTAATGAGACCCTTGGCTAATTCATCTTCCAACTCGTCTGGCCGATTCATTCACCATCTCTACACTTATCTCCGTTACACACATAAAATGCTCCGCAGGATTCTGCCGGTAGCAGGTTAGCGGCCTGGGCGAATAGACGAAGCAGGGGCGGCATTCGATGCTGGTTTGGACGATCTCGGATTGCGTTTTCCAGGGGTGGACGTAGACTTCGTTGGTGGGGCCGAAGATCGCGACTGTCGGTAGATCGAGGGCGCCTGCGATGTGCATTAGCGCAGAGTCGTTTGAGATAAATTGATCGAGATGCTGCATGACCGCGATCGAATCCATGATCGATCGAGTCACGACAAAGGTGACGGCATCGCCTGCAAGTTTGCGAATTACATCGTTTGCCGATACATCATCCGGACCGCCAAAGAGCAAGACTTTCGCGTTCTGCTCTTTAACAAGTCGCTTTGCAAGATCCGCAAATTTCTCGGGTGCCCAGCGGCGCTTGATGTGATTCTTGAAGAGCGCTGTACCGGCGTGCATTCCAATGAGCGGTGTGCCGGAAGTTTTTGGAATTAGGTTTTGATCGCGAAACCACTGCTCTGCGAATTGCTTGTGTTCGTCGCGAAGCGTTAGGCGAAGTTTCGGGAGCGTTGACTCATTCAGTTCGTGCTCGATGCCGATCAGTGAAAGCAAGCGAACGTTCTCCTCGACACAGTGCAGAAGATCGTCCTCGACGATCGTGTCAGTATTGAGCCAATCGAGATTTTTTCTGCTGAGCCTGCGATAGCGAATGCCGAGCCTTGTTGTTGCGCGAATGAGTAGTGCGATCAGGTTATACTCTCGCCTGTTCTGCGGATAGATATTCATCGAGATGTCGAATCCGATCCGTCGTAAACCGAAGACAGTTTTGAGTGCGCCGGCCTTCCCTCCGTTTACAAAATCATAGAAGTGAACGTGATCGATGAAGGGATCGGAATCGAACATTTCTTTCGTTGCCGCGAACATCACGAGGACATGGATCTCCGCTTCAGGCTTAGCTTTGCGAAGCAGCTCGATCATCGGAGTCGCAAGCAACGCATCGCCTACGCCTGGCAGGGCGATGATAAGGATGCGCTCCTTACGCATCTTCTTCTACGTCAACTTCTGGGACTGGCTTGCGGCGAAAGATAACAAAACCTAATCCACCAAGCGAAAGCAATAGCGTAGCGATCGTGACCAAGCTGCCGCTCTGGAACGCAGAAGACTCATACCGCAACACAACATTGTGCGTACCTGCTGGCATCTCGATCGCGCGAAGGGTCGTGAATGCACGATAGATCTTTACCGGCTTATCATCTACGTATGCATTCCAAGCCGGGTAATAAACTTCCGAAAGCCAGAGCATGCCGTTCGTCGCGGTGGTGACCTTCAGCTTGATCTCGTTCTGTTCGTAAGAAGTGATAGTTGCTTTCGCGGCCGGATCGACTTGGCCCATCTCTATCGAAGGTTTCTCTTCGAGCAAAAGAGTTGTATGGTAATCGTAGGTCGAATCTTCGTTCAGTACTTGCTGCGCAAGTGAATCGGTACGAACATCGATCTTATAAAACATCATCGCGCGCGGCATGTACGTTTCGCGCATACCGAAATCGGCCTGATTTCCTTTCATCATGATCGACCACTTGATGTTCATGAGATCGGCCTGGCCCTCCTGATTTTTCATTTCAGGAGAGACACGCTGCAACACAAGTGGGTTGTAACCCTCCATAAGTTGGATCCGGTCGTAGGCGCCATCGTTGCGCTTAAGCAGCATTGCGTTTCCTGCGCGCGTTCGTGCCCGCGAGACCTCTTTCATTTGGTCTGTCCTGATCTGCTCAACGAGTTTCGGTTCGGCAGCAAATGCGTCGGCAGGATTTTCTGGCGAAGCATTCAAATGCATACCATAGGAAAAAAGCTCGATGATCGTTACTGCGATCACCGATCCTGCAAGTCCGCTCGAACGAAGTTTCCCAAGGGTCCAAAGAACTGCGATGACGATCATTGCAAGCACCGGAAATGCGGCTTGCCCCGCCGACCAGCTCACGGATTCGTTTGCCTCCGGCGGCGCTGATGCCAGGAATGACTTTGCAGTCACCGCTCCGATCAAGGGAAGTATCCAAACAAACGCAATCAAACCTGCGAGCGACCAGATGATCGTGCGCTTTTCTTTCATACTCGATTTGAGCGCTTGCGCAAGACCCATTCCGGCGAGTACAGACATCGCAAACGAGAAGACCATCATCATGCGCGCCGGAGTTCTTAGCTTACTAAAAAGCGGCAGCAAAAAGAAGATGCGATAAACAAAGAAATGGTCACCGAGCGCAAAGAGAACGGCGAAGAGCGCGAGTCCAGCAAAAAGCGCCGTGAATTTTTGCCTGCGAATCGACATTGCAACGAGCGCAAAAAAGAGCGGCAGTATCCCGATATAGATCGCAGTCTCCCACGAGAGATAATAGGCGCCGTGCCAGTACGGCACTTGAGAATCGTGCGCTGCATCGGTGAGTCCAAAAAGATGTGGCACGACGAGCGTCATCAAATTTCCAAACGAGAGCGAACCCTCGACCGACTTATCGAAGGTCATCACCTCACGCCGAGACAGTGCTGCCAGCTCGTTGGACGGAAATAGCTGAATTGCAAAAATCCCGATCCCGATCACGATCGGTATTGCCATACGAATAAGCGTGAGCGAATCGATCTTTCGCTCGGGTTCAGAACGGTATCGCTGCCAGAGCGAATAGAGCGCGATCACTCCGAGGGTGAATGTGAAATAAAGTGTGCTCTGCGGGTGACCACCGAGATACATCACGCCGAGCAGCAACCCCGCAATGATCGCATGCTTCCAACTTCCCATGCCGCGCATGAAGCACCAGGCGATCCAGGGAAAAAGCGCAATGTGATAGACGATCATCTGATGCATCGCCTGCGCGACAATATAGCCACTGAAGGCGTAGGTGATGCCGGCGAAAAGCGATGACCAATCGTCTAAGTCGAGGATCTTGCGAACAAAGAAGAACATCCCGAATCCTGCGACGGCATAGTGAAGCAGGATGAACCACTCCATCACACCAGCTGTCAGATGTCCGTTCGAGACAAAGAATGTTTGGAGCAGATTTGTCGGATACCAGAACGCCGCCTGAATGTCGGCCATGAATGGCATGCCGCCAAAAATGTAGGGATCCCAGTGCGGCAGAATGCCATGAGCAAGGCTTGAGGCTGCAAGATTGCGAAACGGAAATTCCTGCTCGACGAAATCTTCCCAGAGAAATTTGTCGCCAAAAAGGATCGCCGAATGAAAGACAAGCGTAAGCAAAAGGAAAATACTGCCGACGATCCAAGCCTTGATCTGCGGCAACGGCCGCTCGATTGGTGTTCGGCGATTTATGGCGGTGCGCGAAGCTACCCTGTTACGAGTGGTGGTGACGGGCTTTGCCATTACTTCGTATCTCGATGAAGCTTTTTAATGCGAAGTAATTCGACGAACATACGGCTCGAATCGCCTAAGGCTCCAACTGTCGAACGTTCGTCGTTATACCATTCGATCGCAATTTCTTTGATCTTGAAGCCACCCTGTTGTGCAACGTATAGCGCTTCGACGTCGAAGGAAAAGCCGGTGATCTTCTGACGGGGAAAAACGTACCCGGCGGCAGCCGCAGAAAAGCCCTTGAAGCCGCACTGGGTATCTTTAAATCCCTTGAAGACAAAGCCTTGTACGAGAACATTGAAAAATCTTCCCATCATCTCCCGATACCACGGTTGATGTTTTTTGACAAGTTCACGATGCTGCGCGGCGCGGCTTCCGATGACAACATCCCATTCGCCGGATGCAATGAGCGGTATCACTTTTTCGATCTCCTTGATGGGAGTCGAAAAATCGGCGTCGGTAAAAATGCGTACTGCTCCCTGCGCGATAAGCATTCCCCTCGCTACGGCCGCACCTTTGCCGGCGTTGTGTGCAAGCGTTTCGACTCGGCCATCGACATTCGGAGCCGAAGCAGCGTGACGCGCGATCTCATGTCGGGCGACATCGCTTGTTCGGTCCGGAGAGCCGTCATCAACGACGATCAGTTCGAACTGATAGGGCCTATCCTTCAGATACGCATATGCCTTCTCAAGAGAAGACACAAGACGTTCCGATTCTTTGTAGGCTGGAATGATGATCGAAATTAGCAATCGTCCGAGCGAGTTATTGATTAGCTCCAGGTGTGACCTGCATTTGTACGGGCGGCGGATTGCCAGCCGGCGTTCGAACGGAAGTCTTTGGTGGCAGGGCTTGCGGTACACTATCCTTGATACCAAGTTCGGCTTTTAGCTGCCGATAGCGCGCTTCGAGCTGCGGATACTCTGTACCATACGCACTTCCACCGATCGAAGCGAACTGTGTGACGATCTGGTTCAGCTTATCATACTCGCCTTTCTTGTCGCCCTTTTGCTGAAGGATCCTCGAGTCGATCGCGAGCAACTTGTACTGCATGATCCCTTTATCCTGTCCCTGCACCTTGTTGTAAAGCATCTGGAATAATATCCGCGCCGAGTCAAGCTGACCCGTGTGGAAATAAACTTCACCAAGATGATAGGCCTGGCTAACGTTATTTCGATCGGCTTCCTCGCCCGTCTCGGACGAAGAAGATTCACGCATCGCCTGCACGGCCATGCTCGCATATTTTTTCGCCTTCGCCGAATCGCCAACCTGCTGGTACCGCTCTGCGAAGAGATCCGCATAGCGATATTGGGGGTGAAGCTTTTCAGGCGGCATTCGCTTCTCGCATGTATCCATTGTCATTCGAGCATCCTGCAATTTGTTATTGCGAATGTAGTAATCGGCGAGACGGAAATACATGTAGTAGTATGTCTGCGCATATCGCTCGTCCATCGCACTCAGATTCGAAGATGGATCGCGATAGGTATTCAGGATCATTGCACGATCTGGCGTCTGATGCTCCTTATCTGCGATCGAGAATGCAAATTTGCGATAAAGCGGTTCATTGACCGCGACTTCCATTGTCCTGCTGTTTCCTTCCTGTGGCATTGGCACAACGCGAGCAGCGAGGCCCTCGTAGCGAAGATGTCCATCGAGGCCCGCCATATACGACGGCGGAACGAGCGAAGCGAAATAGATCGGTCGCGAATCCATGTTGTACTGAACGATGTCGCGAATAAGCTGGTCGGAGATCGTGAAGACGTAGCCAGATTCGTTCGGCATTTGTCCAGTAAATTTCCAGTCCATTTTTCCAGGCTGAGCGACGCCTGTGAACTTCGCCATCGTTGCGGCACTCTCGTCGAAGGCGAGTTGTTGCGCCGGGCCTGCGTATGCTGCAATTCCTCCGTCGTGCTCATCGGGGAACGCCATTTTTTCATCGGTAAACGACGGCAAGTTGATCGTCTTGCCGACGCCCCACATGACGTTATGCTTCAGCTGCTTGATGTACCACGACATGTTGCCGAGCGAGAGATTGACAATTCTGACATCGCGGCGAACGCCATACACATCCTGCAAACACCAAAGCGGAAATGTATCGTTGTCACCGGCGGTGAAGAGGATCGCATCGGGTTCGCAGCTTTGCAAAAAGTTGTAGGCGTATTCGTATGGGATGTAATTATGCCATCTCGAATATTCACCCCACTTTGAAGCTTCGTGCGAACTCTCACCGAGCGCGATTCCTGCAAGACCCAGGCACTGATTGAGCGGCGAAATGATCAGCAGCGCAGCGAGGCCGATGAGCAATGCGCCGACATTTCCGTCACCTTTGATGATCGGTACCGCATCCTCCGAGCGTTCCATCGTACTTGCAACGGTTAGCGACTTGCTTCCGAATCGAGATCGAATAAATTCGAGTATCCCGGTCGCACCTATCCCCAGCCACATCGCATAGATATAGAAGGCGCCCACATAAAAATAGTCTCGTTCTCGAGGCTGAGGGTCCTGCTGGTTTTGATACCAGGCCGTCAGGAATCCCATGATAATGAACGTGCCAACGAGCGTCAACGCTCGCTTCGGATCTCGTTTGAAATGCCAAAAGAGTCCAAACAGTCCGAGGATGAACGGCAGGCCAAGTGTTTTCTTCCAATCGACTCCCGCATCCTGCTCGTCACTATCGCGTCCGACAAAATTCCACATAAGATATCGGGTGAACATGTGCCCCGTCTGGTAACGCCAGAAGAAATCCATGTCGCTCGAATAATTATTGAATGTTGCATCGTGCGAGTGATCGCGATTCTGATCTTCGAGCCGACGCGGCATTTCCTTGGCTTCGCCGTATTGTTCACGGTTGATATATTCGCTGAGCACCCCAAAGGTCGAAGGATGATGCTGATTCATCGGCGGATCCTGCGCGCCGCGAACCATGATGCTTGCGTAGGTGGTATATCCTAAGAAGATGAACATGGAGCCCCAGAGCGCAATGCTCACAAGTGGCTTCTTCTTCATTTCTGCGTAAACGATCCCACCGATCATTCCACCAAGAATGATCACGGAAATAATGGCCTTACCGTTGCCAGCCCATTCGACAAGATCTGAGAGTACGACCAGAAAGATAAACGCAAAGGCAACGAGCGAGGTCGCGACCATAATGAACCATCCAGTGATCGTCGTCTTCTGCCAGCGCTTGTAATAGACGAGCATCCAGACCGGAAAGATCGTAAGCAGCGCCAACTGATGCACGCCAAGCGAAAGTCCGATGACGTAAGCGATGAGCATCAGATACTTTTCGCTGTGCGGCTCATCGGCGTGGTCGTACCACACCAGAATGAGCCAGGGCACAAGCGAAATAAAGAGCGAGCCGAACGCGTATACTTCGCATTCGAGCGCGTTGAACCAGAAGCTATCGGTAAAGCAATAGGCAAGCGCTCCGACAAATGCGCCGCCATACATCGTCAGCATATCGGCCATCGTGCGTGGTGTGCCGCGCCAGATCTTGATCAAACGAACGATCGTAAGATAGAGCAGCATTACGGATGTTGCACTACTGATCACAGATAAGAAATTATATCGCGCCGTTGGATCGGTAAAGAAAGGAATAAGCATCCCCAGTCGACCGATAAGCGTCCAGAGCGGTGCACCTGGCGGATGCGGCACACCGAGCCCGATCGCAGCAGCGCTAAATTCTCCGCAATCCCAGAACGGGATCGTCGGCTGCATCGTCATCCCGTAGGTGAAGAGGGCGATGAAAAATGCCAGACCGGCAAAAATGTAATGAACGCGTTTTTGGTCCATGAAGCTAATTCGCGATGCTATGAATCAAGAAGTGAAAAAAGTCGACGTTCTATAAATGCTGAGAGCGTGTAACAGCTTAGTGCGGCGGAGCGGTGCCGCTTGATTTCGCGGTTGCAGGCTGCGACGGCTTTTGCGGAATCGTGTCCGGCTTCGCGAGCGGAGGTGGCGTAACGCCTAACTCCCGCGCAAGCGCATCACGGCGGCTGACGAGCGTCGGAATTTCCCGGCCGACATCTCCCCCATCCTTTTGATAGGTCGCAATGACATCGTTGTATTTCGCAAGCGCCTCCTGCTTCTTGCCTGCGGCATCGAGTTTTCTAGCATCAACTTCTTCAGCCTTCAGGTCGAAGAGCATCGCCTGCTCGGGCGGCGACGATGCCTTTAGGATCATGAACTGCGTCCGTGTAGAATCATATTCGCCTGCACGCAGAAGCATGTCGGCAAAGGTGAAATCGACGCGCATCTGCTTTGCGTAAGGATCGTCCTCGCGCCAGTTCGGATCGCTCGTCATCATTTCGCGAATTCGGTCGGCTGTGTACCGTGCATAGTACGCAGCCTTTTTCTCATCGCCTGCTCGCTGATAAATATCGACGAGGATCGATGCGTAAGGATATTCGAGAGTGACGAGGCTCGGCGGAATACGTGCCTCGAGCGTATCGAGTGCCCGGTGCGCAGCGGCCTGATCGCCCTTTTCGAGGAAGTGATTTGCGAGTTTGATATACTCGATCCTGTACGACATGGAATACTTGTCGTCCATGGCGCTGCGATGTGCCGATGGATCGTTATAGCTGCGCAGGATCATTCCGCGATCGGGCTCCGAATGCGGATGATCGGGAATATGATACGCACTCTGCACGAAGGCACGTTCGTTGATGGCGCCCGAAAGATCGCTTCGATCGACCTGATGCACATACGGCGTCACGCGTGATGCCATGCCTTCCTGCACGAGATATGGGCCGAGGCCAACGTAAGCCTGCTCCGACACCGTTGAGGAGAAATAGATCGGCCGATCGCCAAGATGATTCTTTACGATATCCATGATCACAACTTCGCTCGGCATGTGCGGCGTTGCCTTCCAGTTCATTACGGTTGGCTGCGCACTTGAGTCACCGGTGGTATAGAACGCAACCTGTTTTGAAACCGGGATCGATATATTCTCATTTTTTACCGCCTGCGACATCAACGGTTCGGCCTCGCGATCCGAAAGCTTTATGATGTCGTCGCTATAGCTCGAAATGTTGATCGTCTTTGCGCCCCACGGGTGATTATCCTTGAGTGCCTTGATATAGTAGGGAAGGTTCGCAAGCGATAGCTGGACGATGCGGATATCGGTCCGAATGCCATACACATCCTGCAAACACCACAATGGAAAGGTATCATTGTCTCCATAGGTAAAGAGAATAGCATCTTTGTCGCAACTTTGCATGATGTTGTATGCATAGTCGAAGGGAATGTAGTTATGGTATCGGGAATATTCGGCCCACTTGCTTGACTTCGCAAACGAATGACCGGTAAGCAAACCGGTCAGGCCGATGCATTGATTGAGCGGCACAAGTACAAGCAGAGAAACGAGTCCGACCGCAAGTGCACCGACGTTGCCATCTCCGGTGATGATCGGTGGGCCATATTCCGTTTGGGCCATGGTGCTCGCTTCCGTGAGGTGTTTACTCCCCCACTTTGCGCGAATGATCTCCATGATCCCGGTCGCACCAATGCCGATCCACATCGCAAAAAAGTAGAAAGCTCCTACATAGAAGTAATCTCGCTCTCGCGGCTGCGGCTCCTGCTGATTCTGGTACCAATCTACGAGATATCCCATGATGATAAATGCGCCGAGCAGGGTAAGCGCTCGTTTCGGATCTCGCCGGAAGTGCCAGAACATTCCGAAAAATCCGAGGATAAGCGGCAGGGCCCATGTCTTCGAAAAGTCAACGCCTGCGCCTTGATCGTCGCCATCGCGGCCAATGAAATTCCAGCCCATGTAGCGATGGAACATGAAGTTCGTCTGGTATCGCCAGAAGAAATCGGCATCGCTCGAATAGTTATCGAACGTTGCCTGATGCGAGTGATCCTGATTTTGATCTTCCAGCCGGCGCGGGAATGCCTTCCAGTCGCCATACTGATCGCGCATGATGTAACCCGCAAGTCCGGCAAATGTCGAAGGATGCTGCTGATCCATCGGCGGATCCTGTGAGGCACGGACCATCACGAAGGTGTAGGTGCCATATCCAAAAAAGATCAGGATCGCGCCCCACATCGCAAGATTGAGCCATGCGATCTTTTTCATCTGCGAATAGACGAGCGCACCGACCATTGCGAGTATAATGATTAGCGAGAGCATCCCGCTTCCATGTCCTGCCCAGTCGACAAGCTTTGTCAGCACGAGAAGGAAGATAAATGCGAAGGCCACGATCGAGGAAAGCACCATCAGGAACCAGCCGCCAACGGTCGTCTTCTTCCATCGCTTATAATAGACGAGCATCCAGACTGGGAAGAGCGTGATGAGTGCCAGCTGATGCACGCCGAGCGAAAGTCCGATCACATAGGCGATCAACATCAAATATTTTTCGCTGTGCGGCTCGTCGGCGTGATCGTACCAAACCATAATCAGCCACGGCACCAGCGAAATAAAGAGCGAGCCGAACGCATACACTTCACATTCGAGCGCATTGAACCAGAAACTATCCGTAAAGCAATAGGCAAGCGCTCCCACGAAGGCACCACCGTAATGCGTGAGCATATCGGCCATCGTACGAGGCGTTCCGCGCCAGATCTTGATCAGTCGAACGATCGTGAGATAGAGCAGCATGATCGAAAGTGCGCTGCTGAGGACCGAGAGAAAATTATATCGGGCGGTCGGATCGGTAAAGATCGGGATCAACATTCCAAGCCGGCCGACGATCGTCCAGAGCGGTGCTCCGGGCGGATGCGGCACCTGAAGCGCCCATGCTGCAGCCGAAAATTCACCGCAATCCCAGAACGGGATCGTAGGCTGCATCGTGGCCAGGTACGTAAAGAGCGCGATGAAAAACGCTGCTCCAGCAAAGAAATAATGGATCCTACGTGATGCCACGTTTGATAGTGTGAGCTGTTAAAAAAGAATACGAGCGAACCGTTGAACGAGATGAATGCGACCGATCGACGCTGCAAAGATACTCATGCAAACGCTTCCCATCACGCGGCAGCAAGGATTGGCAGGTTGACATATTTCCGGGCGTACCGTTCGCGGTCGAGCAACCGCACCACGATGCCATCACAGAACCGATAGCCAAGCTGGGTGAGCGCAAGATTTCGCTCGTCAACCAGCTTCAAAAATCCATCCTGCACGAGCGCCTGCACTTCGGGATTTTCCATGAGATTCTCAGAAAATTCTTCGGCATGCCGTTCGAGATCGATACCCGTCGAACGCAACTGCAGATAAAGCACCTCCGTCCGGCGTTCTTCAACCGTGATGACTTCCGATTCCAAACGCGGAAGCTTTCCCGATTCGATCATCTTCTTATAGTGATCGAGCGAACTAGCATTCCAGCTTCTCACTCCGCCCAGAAATTCATGCGCCGATGGGCCAAAGGAGATATAATCCTTTGACGCATCCCAATAGACGAGATTATGCTTTGCTCGCTTCTCCGGCGACTTCGCGTAGTTCGAAATTTCATATTGTTCGAACCCAGCATCTGCAAGACGCGTCTGGGCATAATCGAATAATTCGGCAGCGCGGTCGGAATCGAGTGGAATTACTTGGTCGAGTTGGACGAGCCTGAAAAGCGGCGTCCCCTGCTCGACGATCAAGTTATAAGCGCTGATGTGATCTGTTTCGAGCGCAATTGCTTCATCCAGCGTCCGGGCAAGAGTGGCCTCGGTTTGATCTGGAAGCGCGAAGATAAGATCGATGCTAACGTTGTCGAAGCCGGCTTCTCGCGCTAGTCGAACGGCGTCGCGCGCTTCCTGTGCGTTGTGAATTCGGCCGAGCCATTCAAGTTCGGCCTGATCGAAGGATTGCACGCCGAAACTCAAACGATTCACACCTAGCGCACGATAACCCTGCAATTTCTCAAGCGTGACGGTGCCAGGATTGCATTCAAGCGTGAACTCACACTCTTCATCGAGAGGTGTATGACGAGTAAGCGCTGTCATAATGCGCTCGAGTTCTTCTGGTTCAAGCAGCGACGGAGTGCCGCCGCCGAAGAATACGGTTTGAAGTTTGCGACCGCTCACTTTGGGCAGTGCCGCAAATTTCATCTCGATCTCCTTGCAAATAAGCGTCACGAATTCGCCGCGAAGCGAGAGATTCTCGATCGAATAAAAATCGCAATAGAGACACTTCTTTTCACAGAACGGAATGTGCAGATAGGCGCTCAGTGAGCGCCGATCGGTCTGTTCTCTGAACCTGCTTCCCTCGGTCACTTGATCAAGCGTCCGATGCGATCCCAACGGAAATGGGCATTCTGCACTTCGTCGGGATCGTAACCATCGCCATAACCTGAGGATGGCGGCGAGTAGTGCGAGAAATATATTATCAGTGCCTGACCAACTACATTATCGACCGGTGCAAATCCCCAATAGCGAGAATCCTGCGAATCGTCGCGGTTGTCGCCCATCATCCAGAGATAATCGCGTTCGACCGTATAGCTTGACGTGACCTTGCCGTCGATCTCGACCGCCCCTTGCGCATCGATCACAGGCTTGTGACCTTCGCGGGCAATGAAGACCGCGTACCGTGAAAAATTATCCCTGTTGATCTGAATGATATCTCCCACTTTAGGCACACGGATCGGGCCGTACCAGTCACGATTCCAGGGTGCTCCTGTCGGGAAAATATCGGGGGCCTGCTGCGACTTCGGAAGTGGGCCTTCGCGATAGATCATTTCCGGAGGATTGACCATCGCCTTTCCATTGACGTAGACTTGCTTGGCGATCAGCTGGATCGAATCGCCCGGAAGCCCGATGCACCGTTTGATATAATTGATCTTCTTCTCACGCGCTTCTACCAATTCCTGCTCACCCGGATATTCAAAGACAAGTACATCGCCGCGATGGATATTTCCGGTCTTGATGCTGAAATGCGGGATGATCGTCGAAGTGAACGGAAGATACTTCGGAGACTTGAATGCGTAGCTAACTTTATTGACAAAGAGGTAATCGCCCACGAGCAGCGTGTTCTTCATGGAGCCTGTCGGAATTCGGAAGGCCTCGATAAAGAATGTGCGCAAAAACATTGCGATGAGGATCGCCCAAATAACCGTGACCCACCAGTTATCCTTTTTCTTTTTTGTTACGGACGTGAGCTTTCCGCGAGTGACGCTCGACTTGCGCATTTCCTCAAGCGTCTTTGCTCGAGGCGGGTCGAGGTTGATCGGACCGCCTTCTGCGCGATCGGGACTGAACTCGGTCCCCTGCTTGATCGAGGTATTCGTATTTTCCGGCTTGATCTTATCTGCCATGTGATCTTAATCTGAAATCTGTAGCACGGCGAGGAATGCCTCCTGCGGCACCTCGATGCGTCCGACCTGCTTCATCCGCTTCTTACCTTCTTTTTGCTTCTCGAGCAGCTTTC
>JBBSDW010000041.1:0-21648 GCA_038240295.1 Kapaibacterium sp. (SeqCode) | reverse complement strand
GGTGCGTTTTCCCAATGCTTACCAGTGTTTTTTATCCAACCACAGATGCCATAGCACCCGGCATCTTCTTGAGTAAAGTCAATTTGAATGATAGAACAACCTACGGTGCTGTTCGTAATTTCGACAAAATGGCAGTTCGTGCATTCTTGGCATCCTGCATCGAATACGCAGAGGTCGGTCGGATTGACACTAAGCAAGTTTATGCTAACCACACACGTGCAAGAGGGCACAATCTTCGAACCCTCCACGAAGGCATGAAGCTAATCGCACTTAACATAGATCGACCTTGTATCCGCCACCGGAGTTGTAGCTCGCACCCGAATGTTGCCAACGGCAAAAACAGAATTTGAACCAACCATAGTGGAAAGCAGGAGCAACGCGCAAAGAATGACTTCCATGACCGGAAAATTAAGTGACAAACGTTGGCTCTTGAAATATAACGCACGGGTTGATAAACATAAAGCATAAAAGAATGACGCAGGTCTCGACCGGATTTTTCGATTTCTTGCAGAATCTTTTGTTCCACGACAGACCTACTTGTCAAGCTACGAGCTGGATCTCTTATTCGGGTTTATTGATTCAGTTGTCTGATTGTGCAGACTCCCTACAAAAAAAGAGGGATGGCTGTCGCACCATCCCTCTTCGTTTGATCACTTCATCATATGCCCCTGAGTTCAAGAGCAAATTCGAACTACTTGATGAATTGGCCTGCGATCGCGAGCACCTGGCTCATCGTCAAATATTCATCGAAGGCTTCAGAGACTCCATCGCTGCCAACGCCCGAGACAGCAACGACATCGACGCCCAGTTCCGTGGTGACATTATCGCCAGCATACACCGCTGCGAGAGCTGCGACGTCGGTGTTCGCCTGCGTGATCCAACCCTTCTGGTTGCGAAGACGACGCACTTCGGATGCATGACGAGCTTCGACAGAGTGGATCTGCAGTGCGATCGTGAGCGTCGGTTTGTCCGATTGCAAGTTCGGAGCCTGCCCCTTATATGCACGAACGCCGGTGTCCTCGAAGCCCTGTGCGAGCGCGAGGAATGTTGTATAGTTGGTGAAGACGTCTGCAAACTTTCCCCCAGCAGTAAAGTCAAACGACGGAGAAGCAACAGCGTTGCTCATCAGTGCGCCCTTGAGGAGCGCGACGTGCGCCGTTTCGTGCTTGCTGATCTGAGCGAAGATCGTGCGATCTGAGCTGGGGATCAAGCCTGGTGCTGCAAGGCCCTGGGAATAGAACGATGATTCGAGATACTCGAGCGTAAGCGCGAAGTTGAGTACGTCGGTCACCGATTGTGGCGTTCCACCTTTTGCAAACGATGCTTTCGAAAGCACACCGAGTGCGACCGGCACGGAAGCCAGTGCGAATCCTGCCATCGAAAGCTTTCCAAGCTTATTGACTGCCTCGCGGCGCGACACAAAGTTGCTCGCGATATCCGGATCGATATTATCTAAAATGGTCTTCTGTAAGTTCATAACGATTCTCGTAAGGTTTGTTGTGAGTGGTGCGGATCAGCTTGGCAGATTGCTTGCATTGATCGAGGTTTTGATATAGGGACCGGCGGCCGTGAGAACCTGCGTCGGTGTGAATGCGCGATCGAGACCACTTGTCGGATCTACGACATCGTCGCCAGCGAACATTGCTGTTTTCGGAGCAAGCAAGTCGCGAATTGCGGCAGCATGGCGTGCTTCGACCGAAACGATCTTGCCGGCTGCTACGAGATAGTCCGCGCTAACCAGAAGTTTGCCAGCACCGTTATAGGCGGCGACCCCAAGATCCTCGAACGTCATTGCGGTGTTCAACACACTCGCGCGGCTCGTGAAGTCGATCGTGGAGAAATTCACTTCAAGATTCACGATGGCACTCGATCCAAGTGCTGCCTTAAAGAATTCGCGATGAGCAACCTCATGATTCTTGATATCGCTCATGATCGCCATTTCAGGCGCGGTCGCGCCCGTGTAAAAGCTTGCGACAACTTGTGTATAGAAGGCGGCTTCGAGCTGTTCGAGAGCGTAAGCGTAATTTAAAATGCCAACGTCGCCCGATCCAAGATCGACACCTGATGACGGTGTAGTTGAGGTGGAGCTCGAACAACCGACCATTAGCATACCTACCGAGGCGCCGGCTAATTGCAGAAAGGTCCTGCGGTTGGTCGCAAATTTGACGCGGTTAAGAATATGCAGAGCGTCTTCTCCCTGCACTTGGATTGTGTCCATGTGATTTTCCCTATGGGTTTAGTGAGTGTATCTTAAACGATGAACCGAATCCGGAAGGGAGACAGAAGTGGGGTTCTCTCTCTAGGGGACTACAGCAATTCAGTTTGACGAATTAACAAATTGTGAGCCAAGCTAAGCTTTTGACATGAAGCGCCTCGTTAGAAGCGAGGCGTTTCATTTGAGATACAGAAAGGCGGCGCGTAACAGATTTAAACGCATGAGCTTCGACCGAAATTGAGCTCGCTAGTGAGCACTGTGTCGGATGAAATTCGCGGCTGCCGCGGACTAAGACCTAAGTTTGTACGGTTTTTCGGACAAGTTCGGTTGGGAATCCTTTGTCAAACGCTGACTCGGTCAGAGTAGTAAAGATCTCGTCGTCGAGCGTTTTCGAGCGCGAAAGGATCCAAAGGCTCTTGCGATCGGGTGATCCTACCATTACGTATTGATACTCCTCGCCAAGCTCGAGGATCCAATAATCGCCTCGGAGTGGCCAGAAGAATTGTACCTTTAGCTTGCTATTGCTACTTCCTTCAACCGGGAAGCCCTTTCCGTAGATCTCGGCGATCTTTCCCGAGCCGTCCGTCTTCTCGCACCAGTTATGAACGATAACGTAGCCGTCAGGATGTTTCGCATATTCCGCATAAACATTCCTGCAGTTGCGTTCGTACCGCTGCGGCAATTTCGCGATCTCGTACCATTTTCCAAGATAACGATCGAGATCGACGTTGGCGACAGTCTCAAGTGGTGAATCCTGCTTGCGGTTCTTCCAGAAGATAACGCCAGCGAGCCCGATCCCAACACCAATCGCAAATTTTGTGCTTTGTTTCATAAGTTTCGGATATGACAATCGCGTGCCATGATTACGAGTAAATCTCGTGAGCGGATGTGCTCAGCGCTCAGAACTCATATCGTATCCCAATGATCGGAAGGAGACGGGTACGTGCTCGATGCGGTACTCGCCATTTTGCTGAGTGAGTGCGCCGAGGCCCGTGCCTTGCAACGTTATCTTCGCGTGCGAGATCGGTTGGTGCGTTTGCGCACTCCGAACGCTGCCGCGGGTCGTGCCTGTATGCGTACTATCTGATTGGGCAAATGCGTTGGGCACAACTGCGTTTGAACCAACCAGCAACTCGCAGAGGAGGAATCCGAATCTGAATAAGACGTGACGCATTCAAAAAAAGGTGAGCGAAAGTCCATCATCGCGGACGAAGAACTAACGAGTGTGCGGGATAGGAGTTTCAGTGGGAATGAGATTGAAGAATAGTTGTTGCAACGAGCAATGGCACTATTGTCTTTTGGGATTTTACTCTTCTCGAATATGTCAGCAAAACGCATAGAACGAATCGTAACGGCGATCAAGACGCTCGAAGGCGAAGGCTTCATGGTCACACGTCCTTTCCCAACCCGCACCTTCGATCACTTCGATCCCTTTTTACTATTGGACGAAGCGGGACCAGTCGAATATGGCCCTGGGGAAGCGAAGGGAGCCCCCGAGCATCCACATCGCGGCTTTGAAACCGTGACCTACATTATAGAGGGTGAACTCCTCAATTGGGATTCGACCGGCTTTTCCGGCGTACTGAAACCAGGCGATGTCGAATGGACAACCGCCGGAGCGGGCATCATTCATGGTGGTAGTGCGACAGAAGGCATTCTGAAAAATGGCGGAAAGATGCACATCATCCAGCTTTGGGTAAATCTCGCAACGAACAAGAAATTTATTCCGCCGCAATCAACGAACGCGACGACGGAACTTGTGCAGTTGGGCGATGGAGTCTCGGCGCGTGTGATCCTCGGGAGTTTCGCGGGCGTTCGCGCACCGATCGCAACTACAACACCAAGCCTCTTTCTGCATCTGAAACTCGCAGCGGGCGCGCAACTCTCGACAGCGATCGACCCAAGTTTTAACTCGTTCGCATTTGTGATGCGAGGTGAGGGACTCTTTGGAGCCGAAAAAACAAAGGGCATCGAGGGTCAAATGCTGATCTTTTCCATGGAAGGCGAGACGGCCGAGATCAATAACGATTCAGCTGAAGAACTCAAGATTCTCCTGCTTGCCGGCGAGCCGCTCAACGAACCGGTAGCGCGCTACGGTCCATTTGTAATGAATACACGACAGGAGATCGTCGAAGCAGTCGAGGATTACCAAGCCGGAAAATTCGGCGCACCCCGAGGCGCATGAGCTGCGCTCGCAATGACCTCGCGTAACGATTCAACCGAGGGTCATTGCGAGCGCAGATTGTCGATGCGCAGCAACGACAATCGGAGCGAAGCAATCTTTAGGAGCAGGCATCGAAGCGTTCGTTCCCGAAATGTTCTCGTCATTCGAGATTCGATGGGGCAAGCTAAAGCGTACCCCACATGTGGGACATACTTTAGCTTGTCCCAATCACTTTTTCATTTCAGCAAGCCCGTCTCGAAAAGATTGCTTCGTTCCGTTCCTATTGGCTGCGCCAACATGAACTGCGCTCGCAATGACACCAAGCTAAGATTCAACCAATAGGGTCATTACGAGCGAAGATTGTCGTTGCGCAGCAACGTCAATCGGTGCGACGTTAAGCATGCACGGGGAGCGTATCCCAGTTCAGAGTCGTTATTCGCCGATTCGCGATCTCCCCCAACTAAGAACTAAGAACTAAGAATTTGATCAACCACTCGATTTTTTTCGCGATCAACAATGGGCTTCATAGCTCGATTGCGGATGCTGTGATAGGCAATGCGACTTACATCGGCAACGGATTTATCGCGTTCCCGATTGCGCTCATCGTCATGTTTTTTATCGACCGAGCACATCTCAAACGCAATTTCCTTTTTCTCTTAAGTGCTGTTGTGATCGAAGCGATCATTCTTCAAACACTCAAATCGCTCATCAATGCACCGAGGCCGCTTTCGGTTTTTGAGGACCAGATCAAACAGGGCCAGGTGATCGTGTATGTAATGTTCGACAAACTTTACGGGCGAGGATTCCCGTCAGGTCACACGCAAACGATCTGGTGCTGTGCAGCGGCGCTCATCTGGATGTCATCTCATTCAATGCTCGAAAGACCCACAAGACGTTTAATTGCAGTCATATCAGTAGTTGTCGCCGTCCTTGTCTCGATCTCACGTATCTATGTCGGTGCACATTTCCCCTCTGATGTGCTTGGTGGTTTTGTGATCGGCGTCGTTCCTGTCTGGCTGATCGGGAAATATCTTGACCGGAAAGAAAGCCGACAGTTGGCACTACCTACCTCTCATACTTCTTAATTCATGCTCCGAACTTGCCCATGCATGGATCCTCGCCTTGGCGAGGATGACAGTGCTGCTCGACCTGCACGAGTGCGTGATCTACTAATCGCACTCGAATCTCGCAGGCTGCGTTAGATAGGAACATGGCAGATCTGAAAAAGCGATTGGATGGAAACGTCGGAGGTTTATTCTTCGTCGACGCTACGTGCATCGATTGCGATACGTGCCGCCAGTTAGCGCCCGAGATTTTTGCCGAACTCGGCGACTATTCGGTCGTTTATCGTCAGCCCCAAACTGAATCGGAAGTCCGCGAGGCGTCTCGTGCGTTGCTGAGCTGTCCAACAGGATCGATCGGCACAACCCAAAAAATAGACCTGAAGCCCGCGAAACTTGATTTCCCGCTACCGATCACGGACGATATTTTTTACTGCGGATTCGCCGCCGCCGATTCCTTTGGCGCAAGCAGTTACTTCATACGGCATCCAGAAGGCAACTGGCTGATCGATTCACCGAAATATCTTCCATATCTTCGCGATCAATTTGCTGAGATGGGAGGTATCCAGAAGATCTTTCTCACCCACAGAGACGATGTCTGCGATGCCGAGCGATACGCCAAAGCATTCTCGAGCGAACGGATCATCCATGAATTCGAACTTTCCGCGCAACCCAATGCTGAGCGAGTGCTGAGAGGATACCAACCCCTTGCGATGGGTGATGACTTTCTCGTTATCCCGACCCCAGGCCACACACGCGGACACCTTTGCCTCTTATATAAGAAGAAATATTTGTTTACAGGCGATCATCTTTGGTGGTCGCGAAATCGTAGTGCGTTGACCGCATCGCAGTCGGTGAGTTGGTATTCGTGGCCGATGCAGATCGAATCAGTGCGTAAACTTCTGGACTATGATTTTGAATGGGTCCTTCCCGGTCACGGCGAGCGCATTCATTTACCCAATGCTGAAATGAAGCAGCGCCTGAAAGAGTTAGTGCACCGAATCGCATAGCAGATAAACAAAGTTACCATGAGCGAGTTAATGACAAGCGTTCTAAAAGCCGAACAACTCGTTCGCGATGTGCCGGACTTTCCGACGCTGGGGATCATGTTCAAAGATATTACTCCGGTGCTTGCCGATTATGAAGCGATGCATGAGGTCTTTGGTCACTTCTTTACGTTCGGTCGTGAGATGAAGCCTGACGTGATCGTCGGTATCGAGTCGCGAGGATTTGTTTTGGGGATGCCGCTCTCGCAGGAATTGGGCGTTGGGTTCGTACCCGTTCGCAAGCCGGGCAAGCTTCCGTATCAAACCATATGCGAAGCATACACTCTTGAATACGGCATGAACGCACTTGAGATCCACATCGACGCGATCGAGCCCGGTATGCGCACGCTCATCATCGACGATCTCCTGGCGACAGGCGGCACAGCCTCTGCAGCCTGCAGGCTCGTCGAGCGATTAGGAGGAGAGGTTTGCGGACTTTCCTTCATGCTCGAACTCGGATTCCTCCATGGCCGAAATCTGCTCGAAGGTCGAACCGTCCAAAGTTTGATACGGTATCTTTAAGTCTTTCCTGTGTGCAGGGAAGCGCCCGATTGGGCAAGGATGAAGTTTGAATTATGAAGTATGATTGGGCCCAGTCATCCTGAGCCCAACGAAGGATCTTACCTCTCGGTCGCCCAAACATTTGCAGTCGACTACAAAAATTTCACTCAACCGAGAGCGAGTCAAGGCGGCGCTTGACTCCACACGGTATAGATTTCGGTTGCCCACGCTCTTTCCCGTGTGCAGGGAAGCGCCGCCTTCCCTGACCCCGATCGGGCAAGTATGAAGTTTGAATTATGAAATATGATTGGGACCAGTCATCCTGAGCCTGACGAAGGATCTTACCTCTCGGTCGCGTTAAGATTACCGTTGATCAACACCATTTCACCCAATCGAGAGAGAGTCAAGGCGGCGCTCGGCTCCACACGATGTGTATTTCGGTTGTCCCACCCTTACGGCTGCAGGGAAGAGCTTGGCGCTTTCTCGTCCCTGAGAAAGAATTCATTCAGCCGGCTTAAACCTTCCGCCAACTAAGCTCTCTATCGTCTGTAAGTTTTGAAATCAGGTTTTGTATCACCATCTGTTTTGGACAGATCAATCGTTAAAAGAATCATGACACTCAATCAATCGACCTTAAAAATGTTCGCCGCGGGCGTTGCTATGTTGACGCTTGGCGGACTTGCAAGCTGCCAATCCTCGACCGCACCGAGCGAAGTACCGAGTCAGCAGGCTTACGACTCTCAGGCTGCAGCAGACGTCACCGCGACCGCGATCGGCGCGAAGACCGACGGCGCAGGTGCGATCATCGCCGATGCGTATACACTTGGCAATGGCGGTAGCGTATCGACTTCGGATGAACTCGGCAAGAACTCCCCGCAGTCACGCGACACAAGTTACGACCCCGTCACGAAGTTGCACACGATCACTTTTACCCGCTCGGGTGGACAGAATGGCTTTAGCTTTAACGGCCAGCACGTCTATACCTACACCTTCTACGATGCAAGCGGGAATGCGATGCAGTACTTCCAGAAGGGTGTGACCGATAGGCTCGTGATCAACGAAAAGGGCGACCACAATGCAGTAACGCCTCGCGCAACCGTGGCCGATTCTTCGAACGGAAGCTGGACGCTTTCGGGACTCATCAGCAGCCCTGTACTCAACGGAAATTTCAACCGTGCCGGTCAGTCGACGCTTAGCACCGTCTGGAATCCGGGCCGCGTGATCGCACACACTTTCAGCATCACCTACACAAACGATGCAATGAAGCGCGACGTAACAGGTGAAGCGTATCTTGTCGGACCTGCCGCATCGACCTTCGCAGCAGCCGGTACGAAGAATAACTTTACACGCAGCACTGCGATCACCTTCAACGATGACGCAACCGCTTCCAGCGATGCAACTGCCACTTTGCTCGTAACGCGTACGAGCGGCAACGGATCGGTCGATACATTCACGATCGACGTCAAGCAGGGATTCTGGCTCAGAGACGGCCGCTAACCGGCTCAGGGCACTACGTACCGTCAATAAGTGGAAGAGCTCTTCGCGAAAGCGCAAAGAGAACAAACGACGAGAACATGATCTATCAGGAACAGGTAGATCCTTTAATCCAGAGGCGCACTGCGGAACACAGTGCGCCTCTTTCATTTTTTGTATGCGGCTATTGCGCAGGTGCATACACCTGATTCGTGAACGGGAAACTTCCGCTATCTATATCTGTAATTTTCTCGGTAGCACCGTTATTCCAGATCCGAAAGCGGCTGGCGTCTGGCATCACCACGACGTGTACTACGTTCGAGCATTCTGGATTATCCTTAAAGCTCATACCGTAAGACCCGTCGCCAGCGTATTCAACGAATGTCACATTGTGCCGCATAAAGGTGCTTCGCATCTCGGCCAGGTCCAGAGCCGTGATCGGCGGAGGGTCGATGTAAGGCGATAGTGCGGTCACTCTTCCATCGTTGTGAAGCCGGTAACGCATATTCGCCGGCGTTACGACGATATGGATCGCAGTGTCCACGTCAGGATCGTCTTTGAATTCATAGTCGATCTGGCCATCGTGATAGGATTCAAAGGTGAGCGAGTGCGCCTGGCATTCTGGCGAATAGACCAGGGGTAGCTCGACACTCTTAGTGGTGCTGCATGCGGCGAGTAGGAGTCCGATTGGTGCGACAAGATATGTTGTTTTCATGATAGTACCTCAATGATATAACAGATTCGGGAAAAGTCGGTACGAGCTTGAATATGCAGAGTGTTTAACCCCGCAAAATTTCAAGAACGTGTAATGCCGGTGCGAGCGTGTTAGAACGCGCTCGATGTCAGGTGGGGAAGCGAGATCGAAGCGGCGTTCGGGGGACCAATACTGCGACCGCACTCGCAGCCGGTGTTGGTCTGCAAGTGAGCGTCGGAACTAAAAAGTCGGTCTTGATCAGCATTGAGCTAAAGTATGAACAGTATGAATAGGTACTCATATATTCATGCCAGCAGAAATGCGGCGCAGGGCACTACTTCTCTTTAGCAAGTTCTGAAAAGAAGACAGCGGTCGTTTTGATGCCCTTGTGGAAATGAGGCAAGTTAAGCTTCTCGTTTGGCGAGTGGGCGTTCTGGTCCGGCAGAGTAAATCCCATGAGCACAGTCGGCGCGTGAAGAATCCGTTTGAATTGCTCGACGATCGGGATCGAGCCGCCTTCACGTGTCAGCAGTGGGTCCTTGCCAAAGATCTGCTTCAGCGCTCTGCTCGCCGCGCGAACCCCTGCCGAATCGATCGGCGTTACGGCTGGTGGGCCGCCATGTAATTCGGTTACTTTGGCGCGAACGCCTGCCGGTGTGATCTTCTCGACGAACTCGGTAAATAGTTTTGCGATCTCTTTGGGTGTTTGATCTGGCACAAGCCGCATCGAGATCTTTGCATGCGCCACCGATGGCAGCACCGTCTTCGCACCATCGCCCATGAAGCCGCCCCAAATGCCGTTAACATCGAGCGTCGGCCGAATCGACAGGCGCTCGACGTTCGAATAGCCTTCTTCGCCCATCAATGCATCGACATCGAGATCGGATTTGTACTGCACTTCGTCGAACGGCAGCTTTGCGAGTTCCGAACGCTCCTGCGAATTCTCCGGCAGGACCGCGTCATAAAATCCGTCGATCATGATCATGCCTGTTTCGGCTTTCATCTGGCTGATCATCTGCGCAAGCGCATTGATCGGATTGACGACGACACCACCGTAACTTCCCGAATGCAGATCGCGGTTTGGGCCTGTCACTTCAATTTCCATGTAACAAAGTCCGCGCAAGCCATAGCAGAGCGAGGGCGTCTCATACGCATACATCGGAGTATCAGATACCAAGACGGTGTCGCATTTGAGCAGCGCTCTGTGATCATCCAGAAATTTTTCGAGATTCGGCGAACCGATCTCTTCTTCGCCTTCAATCATCACCTTGACATTGACAGGCAACGACCCATTGAGTGCAAGATGTGCTTCGAGCGCTTTGATGTTCAGAAATACCTGCCCCTTATCATCGGCACTTCCGCGAGCATAAATGTTTTCTCCTCGTACGGTCGGCTCGAATGGCGGAGCGTCCCAAAGATTCAGCGGATCGACAGGCTGCACATCGTAGTGGCCGTAGAAAAGGAGCGTCTGCGCATCTTCTCCAGCATCAAGTCGTTCGGCATAGACGACAGGATGGCCGGCTGTTTCAAAAATTTGTGCGTTCTGCATCCCAATGCGAACGAGTTCATCACGAACCCATTCGGCACAACGACGCACATCCGTAACATTTTCCGGAGCCGTCGAGATCGAAGGAATGCTCAGGAATTCCTTAAGCTCAGTTTCATAACGCGCTTTGTTCTGGTCGATGTAGTCGAGAATTGCCTGCATGTGTTTGTATTGGTGATGGACAAAAATACGACAGGGTGTCGGGTGTCGGGTAGTCTGTCCTCGTTTTCACTGTTCTTTTCCACCAGTCATCCTGAGCGGAGCATTGAATCACGCAGTGATTCAATGCGGAGAGAAGGATCTTACCTCTCGTTGGCGCAACTACGATGATCACGCAAAGATCTATCATACTTCATAATTCAAACTTCATACTTGCCCCACCACCCTCACCCTAAATCCCGCTCCCATTCGTCGGGCGAATGGGAGAGGGACTTGATGGACTTTCCTTATTTAAATAAAATCTTCCTTCTCCTAAATTTCAGATTTGACGAATGTCAAATTTGAAATTTGGGAGAAGGGTTGGGGATGAGGGGAGCCCGAGTCAATTCGAGGGTTAACTATTCTAAGTGGGTCAATATGAAGGCGCTGTTATGCGTTAGCGCTCGCCTTGCCCTATGCGCGCCTGAAGAATCTTAGCTTTCGTCTGCGATATTACAGGGGATAGGAGACTTTCTCTTTTTTTACTTGGCGGCGTTTTAAAGGTAAGATCCTTCTCTCCGCATTGAAGCACTTTGTGCTTCAATGCTCCACTCAGGATGACTTATTTTAAAGAGTAATGAAAAACCGGAAAGAGTGAAAAACTGGGGCCCGATCGCCACACCCGACACCGGACACCCGACACCAGACACCCGACACCCAAACCTCATCCCAAAAACTTATTCTGCTCCTTCTGCAATTCTTTGATGAGGTATTTCAGTCGTGGCGAGTCGGAGCCCTGGGCGAGGGGGAAGTAGTGCTCTTTGGTCTCCATGATATACTTGATCGGATTCTTCTTGACGTTGAATTCGAGGCAGCGATACGTGTCGAGCCGGTCGGCGAGTTTGAGCATTCTTGCATCCTCACTTGAGAGCATGAGCTTCTCAATATACTCCCTTTCGATCCACTCTTTGATGACGCCTTCGGCCTTGATATCTTTGGTCAGCTTCTGGACGAGATAACTTGTGTAGGAGCCGAAGTTCAGTTCGATGATCTCGGGCGTGAGTACGTGTGAATCTTCGAGCGCATCATGCAGCAACGCTGCGCAGACTACGCTTACGTCGTGCTGATTGAGTTCGAGAATGCAGATCTTTGCCACGCGGCTCGGGTGCCAGAAGTACGGGGTCCTGTCGGGACGCTTTTGAAATTCGTGTACACTCTCGGCCATTTCATAGGCGTCCATACACTTGTTGATCTGGGTCGCGGGAAGATTTCGCTCGCGCAATAATTTCTCCAGATCCTCTCGCGAGAGGAAGGTCTCGTTGTACCGTTCGTGGGGAAGGTGAACAGAAGAAAAGGGCACGTGAAGAAATCGTTAAAGCGAAGTCGTTAACCTTGCGTTGTTACGACACCGAAAGGGATCGTTTTCGTGCCCCGACGAGTAAACCTCGCTTCAGATATCCCGGCTTTAGACATTGAAGCGGAAATGCATGACATCGCCATCCTCGACAAGATATTCCTTGCCTTCGCTCCGCAAAAGCCCCGCGACTTTCACAGCACTTTCATTTCCGAGCCGCACGAGATCGTTATACTTCATTACCTCGGCGCGGATGAAGCCTTTCTCGAAATCGGTATGGATCACACCGGCAGCTTCCGGCGCTTTAGCGCCTTTGCGAACCGTCCAGGCACGAACTTCGGTCTTGCCGGCGGTAAAATAGGTTTGCAGACCAAGCAGGTCGTATGCTTCTCGCACGACGGCGTTCAGCCCCGGCTCTTTTAGTCCGAGATCGTGGAGAAAATGTTCGCGCTCCGATTCATCGACTTCTGCCAGTTCCATTTCGATCTTCGCGCAAATCGCAACGACACGTGCATCCTCGCGCTTTGCAATCTCGTTGATCGTATCGATATAGGCGTTCCCATTTACGACGCCAGTTTCATCGGTGTTCGCCACATAAAGCACAGGCTTCGCAGTTAATAAGTGCATCTCGCGAAGCCACATTTTTTCGTCGTCGTTCGCAAGAGCGAGGTAACGCGCCAGCCTGCCCTCGACCATGTGCTGTCGAAGCCTGACATAAAGATCGAGCTCGGCCTTCGCCTTCACATCGCCGGTCTTTGCTTTGCGGGCAGCGCCGTCCTGTTTCTTATCGAGTGTGTCAAGATCCTTCAGGATCAACTCTGCTTCGATGACTTCGATGTCGCGCTTCGGATTGATCGAACCATCGACGTGGATCACATTCTCATCGTCGAATGCGCGGACAACATGCGCGATCGCGTCGACCTCACGAATGTGCGACAAAAATTGATTGCCCAGTCCTTCGCCAGAAGCAGCTCCTTTTACAAGTCCTGCAATATCGACAAACTCGATCGTGGTCGGGACTTCTTTATCAGGCTCGATGAGCTTGGTGAGCACTTTGAGTCTCGAATCGGGAACAGCCACTACGCCGGTGTTCGGCTCGATCGTGCAGAAGGGATAATTCTCCGCAGCAGCCTGAGAGCTCGCGGTGATCGCATTAAAAAGCGTCGATTTTCCTACGTTCGGCAAGCCGACAATGCCGCAGCGAATTCCCATGGTTGATCTCGATTCAAGTTCGTGTCGCCCTCGTAGCACTCAGGCGAAGATTTTTGTTCCTTCGGAGGCGAGTGCGTTCGGAGGCGCGCACCGCTCTCGAAGGCGTTTACCGTTTTACAGGTTTGTCGATTTCGCTCAGGATCACCGAGACGTACGAAGTGCCATCCTTCGTTTGCAACGCCAGCGATTGCTGCTTGCCATTCCACCGGATCATCTTGTAGACGTTGGTGTAGCCTTCATTCGGATTTCCGTACTGTTTTTCGATTATCGCATCTAGGTTCTCGAAATTGCGAGCCGCATCCGCGCTGTCTTTCGCCTGCACAGAAAACGTGATCTGATGAATGATGGATCCTTTTGTAACGATCCGATATTCGCCTTTCAATCCGAAGCAGGTTCCATTGAACTTCAAAAGACTCACACCATCGCTACCGCCCGAAAGCATTGTGTCGATCGGCTCGATCACCTTGACTCCAATGTCCCGAATGGGCTCGCCCGCCTGCAACCTTGCCAGCGTGATCGTGTCAAAGTTCACCTTCTTGCGAGAAGGCTGTGCAAAGACTTGCGCCGAGCAGAGAATCAGGAGAAGAGGCACAAGTAGCGACGGTAGTAGCGTAGAGCGGTTCATTCGAATTTGCGTATAGAGAAAGCATAACGCGACGATTGGACCGTTAACTCCATTTTCTTCGGCAATAAAAAAAGGGCCGGTGATCCGACCCTTTCAAGTGGTGAAGCCGCATTGCTGCACACTCCTCACCGAATCTCTAGCCCCACGAAAGAAATTCAGTATATCCACCTATTCCACAACCATACAGGAAAGTTGTGGGTGTCGGATTTAAATCGATCAGCGATTCGCGCCTGCCCGGCTTAGAGAGTCCGCATCCGCTTTCAATCGGAAGCTTCGAGCTATGGATCGGTAGAATTCGTATTTGTCCGCAGGAACATCTCGTTCGAGCGGTGCCATCATTAAAATAATGGCATGCGGTGTCATGTATGTCGCCACATAATCGAGCGATTCATCGGGCTGCTTCGAAAGAAATTCGTATCCATGTTCGATAACCCGGCGAGCGGCAAATTCCAACACATCGAAATCACCTAACGAGTTTACAGCTACACCCTTCATACCGAAAGCGAGACGCGCGTGATCCTTGAAGCGCTCCCACTCGGATGAATCCATTGTCCGAAAAGCAACAGGATTGATCGTAATGTTCAAGAATGTTCTCGTCGAATCTTTTGGATCGATAAAACGCAGCGAATAAATACCCGAGGCTGTAAGCGATTCGATACCCAGCCATCCTGGATGCGTTTCCAGCGTAAATGGCAGTAGCTTCGGGATGAATGTTCGGCGAAGGAGTGCACTCCCAAGACCGGTCGTCGGCTGGTGAATG
The DNA here is from genome assembly GCA_038240295.1 of Kapaibacterium sp. (SeqCode). Classification (GTDB taxonomy): domain Bacteria; phylum Bacteroidota; class Ignavibacteria; order Palsa-1295; family Palsa-1295; genus JABDDM01. The sequence goes on along the minus strand of JBBSDW010000041.1, from coordinate 6,859 downwards.
AAGATGTAGCATGCAAGCTCATAGCGCTCCGTGCTCATCATATAGGGCACGAGTCGGGATGTGATCAGCGCATTCGATCTGCGATCGTAAACATCGATCCAGAATGCGTAACCCATCTCTGGAAATTTGAGCTGCATAATCGGATTGTTCGCTCGATAAGCCCAGAGCCCATTTGTCGAGATAAAGCTTGGCTTATCCACTGTGTCCTCTTTTATTCCGAGAACGCCAAGATGCGGAAATCGCACGGCTAAACGGTAACGCAGGCTGTCCTTCAAATCGAGAAACGCGATCGGTACGGGAAAGGGCGTTGCCGAATCGAGCACTGCACTTCCAAGCGCGGCAACTTTAAAAAGATCGGGCACGCTGTCGGGCGGAACATCTGTGTCGAGCTTTTTTGATGTTGGCGAATGCGTCGTGGAGGTTTTCGCTTGCTGCGATCTCTTTTGGGCCGCCGCCTGATTACACGAAAAAACAAGTCCGACAAAAAGCAGGGTAGCCAGCAACGCGTGCACCAAGCGTACGACTGGCAGGCGATCGATCGACTGCACCGGTTCGCTAATTATTAAGAGTCTCCTCGACATCCAGGTTCCGGAAGCTGAATGCTTCGCGTTCGATGTGCTTAATATTTTTTGGATCGGTTGGCACCCAAGCACCCTGATCGCTGGTCACATGATAGATATCGCCCGTCGCGAGATGAAAGACTCGGACATCATGAGTGGGAGGAGTATAAAGATGAAGCCCGACGAATGGCTGATCGTTCGAAGGATTCGTGAGCGAATGGATCATCCCAAGACCTAACGGCAGAAGATCGCTTTCCGAGATCGTACATCGCTCCGTTGTTTCAAGTATGCCATCGGTGAGCGAATAACTTGTGTGCTCGATCTGCCCGCAATAACCATACACCGCGCCGACGCTTGGGCCATGATCGTGCGCATCACACCAGTTGCCTTTATCCCAGCAGCCGATCATCACTTCGAAATGTTCGTTCTCGAAAAGCGTCACGCGGCCATACGGACGCTCGTGAGGAATGAGCGGCTCGATCTCCGAAAACGGAGGGAGATTGCGGCCGAGAATTTCCATTACCTCTTCGGCAGTGAAGTTGCGATCCGATTTCTTCGATGCTTCTTCGAGGGCTTTTTTGAGCGAATCTAATGACGACATAGATGATTAGCTGGGGCTTAACAGGAACAACAAGGTCTACGAAGCACTGCGCGTTCGAAGTGACTACTTCACGCGCTTCGTGACACGAACAAGTAACTTTGTGCAAAGAATGTTCGTGCCTTAACGCTTCTCGGAAAGTTATGACCACTTCCAATCTCGATCGACTCTTTGCATACTCGGCATGGGCGAACGCACGCGCCTGCGATGGAATTTCGCAACTTGCCGAGGATGTGCCCGAACGAGCGCAGGCACTTCGCTTGCTTGGCCACATACTGAATGCTGGCAAAATGTGGCGCGTCAACCGGCTTGAGCAACGCGATGTCCCACCGCTTTCGACGTGGCCGGGATATTCCGTCGAAGAATGCCGAGAGAAGAACGGTGCCGAACACGAGGCATGCAAAAACTATCTTGGCACACTGCAGGATTCCGACCTCACGAATTTGATCGCCTATAAAAACATTGCGGGCGATCCGTTCACAAGTTCGATCGAAGATATCCTCATGCATCTCGTCAATCATGCGACGCACCATCGCGGGCAAGTCATGCAGCTCGTCCGTCAAGGCGGCGGCAGCCCGGAATCAACCGACTATATTGGTTACACGCGTATAGCCCACCAGCATGTCTGAAAATGTTCAGGAAGCAGACGCTCTCGCTCGCGAGCTCCGTGCGGCGATAAAAGGAGAAGTTCGTTTCGATAATGGCAGTCGCGCACTTTATGCGACCGATTCGTCGAACTATCGAATGGTGCCGATCGGCGTATGCCTCCCGAAAGATCGTGAAGATATTGTTGCGGCAATTCGAATCGCAAATAAATTCGGTGCGCCGATCCTAACGCGTGGGGCAGGCACAAGTCTTGCCGGTCAATGCTGCAACTGGGCGGTCGTTCTCGATCTTTCGAAATATGTCAATCGAATTATCGAGCTCGATCCCATTCGAAAGATCGCACGAGTCGAACCCGGAGTTGTGCTCGACGATCTTCGAAATGAGGCCGAGAAACATCATCTTACCTTCGGACCGGATCCCGCAACCCATAAGTGGTGCACGCTTGGCGGGATGATCGGCAACAATTCCTGCGGCGTTCATTCGATCATGTCTGGTCGCACTTCGGATAATATTCGCGCACTCTCGGTTGTTACCTACGACGGCGCGCAATTCGAAGTTGGGCCGACGACGGATGAAGAGTATGCAACGATCATCGCTGCAAGCGGCCGCCGCGCCGAGATCTACCAACAGTTGCGAGCGCTTCGCGACAAATATGCGGACGCTATTCGTACAGGATTTCCAAAACTTCCCCGGCGTGTTTCCGGCTTCAATCTCGAAGAACTTCTGCCTGAGCACGGCTTCAACATTGCACGCGCACTCGTCGGCACCGAAGGAACATGCGTGACCATCCTCGAAGCAACGACCGAGCTGATTCATAGCCCTCCCGTACGAGTGCTCGTCGCGCTTGGATTTTCCGACATCTATACAGCGGCCGATCACGTCCCGATCATTATGTCGTTTGGTCCTGTCGGACTCGAAGGCTTTGATTCGAATTTCATGTCGGATGTTCATCGCAAGAAATTGCATCTCGAAGATGTCGCGATGCTTCCTGAAGGCGGCGGTTGGTTTCTCGTCGAGTTTGGCGGCGAGGGTATCGATGAAGCGACCAGCAAGGCGAACAAACTGCTCGATCATTTGCGCACGCTTCCAGATGCACCTAACGCGAAATTTTTCTTTGCTCCTGATGATCAGCGCCGGATATGGCGCGTCCGTGAATCCGGGCTTCCTGCAACCGCAAGCACCGGCACCGACAAAGAAAATCACGAAGGCTGGGAAGATGCGGCAGTCCCACCGGAAAAGCTCGGCGCCTATCTCCGAGAATTTCGCGACTTGCTGATGAAATACGACTACAAGTGGGCGCTCTATGGTCACTTTGGTCACGGGTGCGTTCACACTCGGATCACGTTCGATCTTCGAACGGTAGAAGGCATCGCGAAATGGCGTGAATATCTTTTCGAGGCGGCGAGGCTTGTCGTAAAATTCGGCGGTTCGCTTTCGGGCGAGCATGGCGATGGCCAGTCGCGAGCAGAACTTCTGCCGATCATGTACGATCCCGAACTGATGCAGGCATTCCGCGAATTCAAGACGATCTGGGATCCGAAGAATAAAATGAATCCGGGCAAAGTTGTCGAGCCCTACCGAGTCGACGAGCATCTGCGATATGGCCCAGGCCATGAGCCGTGGAAATCGCTTACAGTTTTTCAGTATCCTGATGATCGCGGAAGCTTTGCGCAGGCGACCGAACGCTGCGTCGGTGCGGGGCTGTGCAGGCGGTCGGAAGGAGGGACGATGTGCCCGAGCTACATGGCGACGCACGAAGAAAAATATACGACACGCGGCCGTGCGCGATTGCTCTTCGAGATGATGCGCGGCGAAGTACTCGAGCCAAACTGGAAGAACGAGTCGGTCAAGGATGCGCTCGATCTTTGTCTGGCATGCAAAGGCTGCAAGAGCGATTGTCCCGTCAACGTCGACATCGCGACCTATAAATCGGAATTTCTCTCGCATTATTATCAAGGCCGAATGCGGCCACGTGCGGCCTATGCGATGGGTCTCATTCACCAGTGGTCTAAGATAGGATCGAGGATCCCTGGCATCGCAAATTTCTTCACTTCGAACCCAATCACTTCGCCATTCTTCAAATTTTTAGGCGGAGTCGCACACGAACGGACGATCCCAAAATTCGCAAAACGAACATTCCGTAACTGGTTCTTCACACGAGACTCCGGCACCCGACACCCGACACCTGACACCCAACGAGCCATTCTCTGGGCCGACACCTTCAACGATAACTTTCATCCCGAGATCGCGCAGGCGGCATGCGAAGTGCTGGAAGATTGCGGGGTCGAGGTGATCGTGCTCAAGAAAAAATACTGTTGCGGCCGCCCACTCTACGATTGGGGTATGCTGAATAAAGCGAAAGAACTGTTGCTTGAAGTGCTCGACGGAATTGGTGAATATCTTGACGCGTCGACTCCGATCATCGTGCTTGAACCAAGCTGCGCTTCCGTCTTTCGCGATGAACTTCGCAATCTCTTTCCGAATGATCCGCGAGCCGGACAACTTGCCTCGCAAACGTACCTGCTGTCGGAATATCTCTTAAAATTCATTCCGGAGGATCGATTGCCGCAACTCTCCGGTAAAGCAATCCTGCATGGGCATTGCCATCATAAGTCGATCATGAAACTGACAGCAGAGGAGTCGGTGCTTCGCTCGACAGGACTAGACTTGACCACACTTGACACCGGCTGCTGCGGAATGGCCGGCGCGTTTGGTTTCGAAGCCAAGCACTACGAAATCTCGAAACAGATCGCCGAACTTGACTTGCTGCCCAAACTTCGCAAGACCGATAGTGATGTTATCACCGTTACCGATGGCTTTAGTTGCCGCGAACAGATCGAGCAACTAAGCGATAAAAAACCACTGCATCTTGCTGAAGTTCTGCGGCGTGGGATCGGAAAAATCAGGAGTTGATCTGTTGCGATAACACATCCTGCGACTCTTTTAGATAGAGACGCGTCTGAAGTTCGATCGCGATATAATGGAAGATCACCGAGTGCACACTCTCTGAGGTACACATATCGTTAAGGGGAACGTGCACCGTCGTTTGTGCAATGCTCTTAAGCTTGCCGCCGCCGAAGCCCGTCACGCCGATAGTGTGCAAACCGTTGCTGTTCGCCCATTCGATCGCAGAGATAATGTTCGGGCTGTTACCAGAGCCTGAAATTGCAACCACAATATCGTTCGGTCGAGCGTACGTGCGGAGCTGCTGTTCGAAGATCGAAGCGTAGCCCTCGTCGTTGCCGTAGGCGGTCATGAGCGCTACATTATCGGTCAGCGAAAGCGCACGCATCCGCTTTGTCTGGTCCATCGACTTTAGTGTGCCCTTGCAAAGATCATTCGCGAAGTGCGAAGCATTCGCGGCACTTCCGCCATTGCCGATGACAAAAACCATGCGATCGTTTTCGTAAGCATCGACGAGGAGATCGAGGAAGCTGTTGACTTCGTTCTGATCGAGCGTGTCGAGGGTCTTCGTAAAATAGGAAAGGTAACTCTGAAACTCCATCGATTTGGGTTTTGGGCTGTCGAAAAAACAAGGCGAGTCATAAACGATGCAAACTTGGGATTAGTGCGCTCTCGATCTGGGAGTTCTTAGTTCTTAGTTCTTAGTTCTTAGTTCTTAGTTCTTAGTTCTTAGTTCTTAGTTCTTAGTTCTTAGTTCTTACTGTAATTCGCATTCCCTTTTTTGGGAAAGATTCCAACAGCGTCTCCGCACTCCTTTCCCATTCCCCATTCCACGTTCCTGTTCCCCGTTCCCTGTTCCCCATCCCCCCCATCCCTGGACTTTTTCCGGTCTTTCAAGTGTAAGCCTTTCGTGATCAAACTTTTTACTACGATCGAACTCGTTCGAAACGAGCTTTCGAAGATCGGACCCTTTTGGTGGATGTTCTGGAACGCAGGCCTCGCGCTTATTCCGGTCGCGCTTGCCGTTCTTTTTTTCAAGCGAAGGGAGCAGCCAAAGCGCTCGACAAGTTCGGTCGGTTTTGCGCTCCAAGTTATCCTGATCCTCCTTTTTCTTCCCAACGCGCCTTATGTCGCGACCGACCTCATTCACTTTCTCGACAAAGTGCGAGGCACCGATATTTCGCTCTGGCATTTGCTCGCGACCGAGTTTCCGATTTACGTCGCGTTTGTCTTGCTCGGCTTGATCTCCTATTCGTTCACGACCGATCGATTGCTATTTGCCTTCAAGCGACGCTTCGGTAAAGCTATTTATCGCACTGCCATTGTTACAATACCCGTGCTCAGTGCTATCGGGGTTTATCTGGGACGTGTTGCGAGATTTAACTCCTGGGATATTTTGCAGGATCCGCTGACGATCGCCAGATCGGGTAAGAATGCCTTCATGAATCCAAGAATGGTAAAGGTCATACTCGCAATGTCGTTACTGCTATTTGCGGTGCACCAATTTTATCGCATCGTGCATGACGGGCTGCGAGTACGATTGGACCGAAACCGTTCGCGAAATAGTGCTCGAACCCGTCTCGAGAACAAAGTGCATACAGCGATTGGCAGTACAACAACCGTTGATGTCGAACTTTCGGAATCACGCCGAACGGAACCAGCTTCTTCTTGAACTTTCAAAAGGCCTTTTTTGTCTTAGTCGCGTCACCGAAAAGCAGTGACAACTCCAAACCCAGTATGGCAAAGTCGATTCATCTTCAGATCGTAACTCCGCAAAAGGTCGTCTTCAATGGCGACGTCGAGAATTTTTCCGCGCCTGGAGTCATGGGTCCATTTCAGGTTCTCTTCAATCATGCTCCGATCGTCGCGGCGCTCGAATCGGGAATTTTCAAAGTAAAAAATCTCGGTGGTGCAGAAGAGCGCTTTCATATTACCGGCGGCTTCCTCGAACTTCACCATAATGAAGGGACGGTACTTGCCGACGGCCTGATCGAAGGTCAGTAGAAGGATTCTTCGCACTTAGGTAAACGCCAGGGGTTTGCGTAGAGTTCCAGGTTTTATGTGGTTTATGCACAGACGAAAGGACGGGATCGGGTCACGAAGGAGGCCCTTCGTGGCACACGGTCGAGAGTCAGCACAAACCCAAACCGTGTGGCGTGAAGCGCCTGCTTCGCGACCCCGACTCTTTCAG
>JBBSDW010000040.1:0-22041 GCA_038240295.1 Kapaibacterium sp. (SeqCode) | reverse complement strand
GAACCCCGCAAAACGCGCAAACCCAAGAGAGTCTGCGGATCCACTTGCTGCAAATGTAACTGATCGCAGGTAGTGATAAGGTCGCATACCGGTTGTATCAGCAAAAGTTAAGAACCTGGTATTACCGGCATGCTTGATTGGCATTGCTCCTAGTTCAAAAAAGAAACGGGTTCCATCGCTCAAAACACTTGTCCTCCATCGCGCATGGACCGTGTCGCCGGGTTCAGCTATCGCATAAATTTGGGCATGGAGCGTTACTGGGATTGCGAGGAACAGTAAGACTCCGAGGAATGGTATCTTTAGACGGTGAATGTTCATATTGGTAAACTCACAAAATGGTTAACAACTGCGAAGGCGGCACGTTAATACCGGACATGTCGTCGAGTGCAAAGGTACGAGACTACCCCCTTTGTCAATAGTCTATTCGAAAAAAGGTAAGAAAAATGTGTCATGGGGAATAGTAACCCTGTTCGTGCGAATGCGTTGCTATATGAATCTCTAACTCGACCCGGATCAACTGCAACATCTGAACGAGCGCGGAGCTTGGTGAAAAAGTGGAGTTGGCTAATAGCAGGAAGTGCCGATGATCGGGCGACTGTGCAAGGAGACGATCTGTCTGGCTTTCAATCCGGGTGGTTGCGCCTGTCATGTCATTGATCTCACAAAGTCCAAATGCCGATGATGTGAGAACGGAAGTATCCTCCGCGATTAAGCAAGACTGCCACGCGAGTGGCATGAAGGCAGAATATTTATTTGCGATGCTACTCAATGTTATAACCAAGGTCGAACTCGAATGAAAACGTCTTACCATCCGGTAACCATATGACATTGGAAATAAAGACCGTCGGAATTTCCGGTTGAGGCTGATCAATGCCAAGAAAGCAGCCGCCGAGGGAGAAGGTTCGGCTTTGGTAATCACCTGTAAGTGAGACTTGCACCCTCGATAGTTCGATTCGCATTTCCGGCCACGGCTGGGGCAAGCGAAAGCATACCCCACAGTCGGGAAGGCCGTAATTTTGCAGAGCATGTCCGCAAAACGACTTCCGCTTTTCTTTCTGATCCTTTGTTCGATCTTTGTATCGTGCCAGATCCGTGCGCAACAGACTCAGATCGAACGAGGAGAGCAGATGCGTGCGCTTGCGAAATTGCTCTCGGCGCATGGGCATCCGTCGGTCGCCTTGGTGCTTTCCGGCGGCGGTGCAAAAGGCCTGGCGCATATCGGTGTGCTCGACGTTCTTGATAGCGCGAATATTCCGATCGATCTTATCGTCGGTACAAGCATGGGTGCGGCCATCGGCGGGCTCTATGCGGCCGGCTATTCTCCGAAGGAGCTCGAGCAATTTGCGGAGCGAACCAACTGGTCGGACATTCTTGCGTATGACGATGACTCGCACCGTACCGAGCGAATGCTGAATCAAAAGGATAACGATAAGGCTGTTCTCTCATTACGGTTTACCGGATTTTTTACACCCGTTTTTCCTCAGGCGATCTCGAGCGGCGAACGGCTTACGATGCTGCTGAATGCGATGGTCATCAACGCTCCGAATGGCACCTCACAGGATTTCATCAAGGATCTTCGCGTACCGTTTATCGCATTGGCTACCGATATCGTTACTGGCAATCGGCGATTGATCACGCATGGCGATCTTACTTCGGCAATGCGCGCAAGCATTACGTTGCCGTTGCGCTTCACACCGATCGATGAAGACAGTGCGAAGCTTGTCGATGGAGGTTTGCTTTCGAATGTGCCGGTCGATGTCGCAAAAGATTCTGCAGGTGCCGATATCGTGATCGCCTCGAACACGACTGCATCGCTCCGTACCCGTGATCAGCTTTCCTCGCCGTGGGATGTCGCCGATCAGGTGATCTCGCTGATGATGCTTCGGCTCAGCCGCGAATCGCTTGCACGCGCCGACGCAGTGATCACCCCTTCGATCGAAGTAGGCGCTGCCGATTTTCAGGATGTTCCGGCCGTGATCGAATCGGGACGTATCGCTGCTCGCGCCATGCTTCCTCGTCTGCTTGCCTTGACGGGTTCACGAGTTGATCAGCGCGGCCAGCAGCTTCAACCAATGAACGAGAACGGCGCGATCGATGGGAATCCCAAACTTGTGATCGATGCCTACGGACGTTCGATTCCTGACTCCGTTCGCAGAGTACTGCGAACGCTCTTGAACGGTGCACCTGCGAGGCGTACGTTCGAACACGAAATGTTCGAACTTGTCAGCGCTTTCCATTCGCAGGGTTACACGCTTGCTCGTGTCGACAGTATGACGCGAACCCGAGCCTCTACCACCACCATCTACATTGACGAAGGCCGCATCGGCGATGTCGTCGTTGGCGGAAACGCAACGTTCCACCCCGAGATCGTGCTTCGCGAATTCCCCCTATCGAGGGGTGACATCTTTCGCGCACAGGAGGCCGAACGAGGACTTCGAAATGTGACGAGCACGGGATTTTTCGATTTTGCGAGCCTGGAAATCTTGCGCTCCGACACAGGCGAACATTTACCAATCATCAAGCTTAGCGTGCAGGAGCGCGCACCGAGCATTCTCAAGCTTGGCCTGTTTGCCGACAATGAATATGGGGCACAGTTCTCGACGGAACTCGCGAATGAAAATCTTTTCGGTACCGGAGCAAGCCTGTCGATCAAAGGCGGGCTTGGCTCGCTCGATCGGTACGGAGCACTGACCTTTCAATTGCCGCGGATCTTTCGAACCTCAAGTTCATTGCTTGCGCAGTTCTATTCGGGATACAAGGATATTTCTGTTTATACGACACTGCCCGATGTTCCCAATGGCAAAATTCGCAGCTCCGTCACCGACGTTGTGCGCGAAGCGCGCGATCTTGGCGAGCGGCTGCGTATCGGCGGCGATGTCGGACGTGTCGCCGAATTTTCTGTAGAAGTGCGTCACGAGCAGCAGCGCTATTTCTCGGTACGTACACCTGACCCTCCAACGACCATCAACTATGTCACAGCGCTTCGCGGCGAACTTGACGTCGATACACGCAACGATCGCGCGTTTCCGCAGGAGGGCACCTTCGGACGTGCATACTACGAAATCGGAAGTAAACTTTTAGCAGGTGGAATTTCCTACACGAAGATCTTTGGCGAGTTCGAGCAGGCTATTCCGTTATCGAGTCTTCATACGGTCATTCCGAGATTATCGGCAGGCTTTGGAGATTTGACGCTTCCACGATTGGAGCAGTTTTCACTCGGAGGGATCGAATCCTTTTACGGGCTCAACGAAGATGAAGCGCGCGGCCGGCAGATGATCGTTGGCAGCCTGACGTATCAAATCGCGATCCCGCACGCACTGCTCTTTCCGACGTTTGTAAGTATGCGCTATGATATCGGCGCGACCTGGCTTGTGCCAGAGGCGATCAAGTTCGGAGCGCTCGTACATGGTATCGGCATGGGCATCGGACTCAAGACCCCGCTCGGCCTTGCTCGATTTGCCGTGGGAGAAAATTTCAGATTTAACCAGGATGCAACGAAGCCGATCGATCTGAACAATCCACGATTCTATTTTTCGATAGGTGCAAACCTATGACAGGCCCAGACCATCGACAGGTATAACGCTCTTACGTATGAATATTATTGTTACCGGCGGATCGAAAGGCATTGGTTACGCGATCGCAGCAGGCTTTATCCGTAAGGAAACGTCTGCGAACATTGCCATCTGCGCCCGCGAGAAGAAGCGCATCGTTGAAGCTCAAACCCGCTTAGCGCTGATCGCGCCATCGGCGAATGTGATCGCCAGTGTCTGCGACGTGAGCGATGAAACATCGGTTTACGATTTTGTTGCGCACATCGAAGAACGCTTTGGCCACATCGATGTGCTTGTAAACAATGCCGGCTTTGGTATTTTCAAACCGATTGAAGAGATCAGCGAGGCAGAATTCGATTCCGTTATTTCGACGAACCTTCGCGGAGTGTTCCTGATGACGAAACGCGTGCTGCCAGCGATGCGGAGCCGAAAGTCCGGGACGATCGTGACGATCAGTTCGCTTGCAGGCAAAAATGGGTTTCCCGGAGGCGCAGCTTACTGCGCATCGAAATTCGGCGTACGTGGTTTGATGCAATCGGTATTTCTGGAGGCGCGCGAAGATAACATTCGCGTCATCACGATCTTTCCGGGCAGCGTCGAGACCGATTTTTTCTCAACCGCGCACGCCGGATCGATTCGTTCGAAATCAGCACTGCAAGCAAATGATGTTGCAGAAGCGGTTATCGCCGCAGTCGCACTGTCCGCGCACGCAGACGTTTCCGAGCTCGACATCCGCCCAACAAATCCAAAGGGATAACTCCCCAAAGCTTCATCCTTCAGCCCTCACCCTTCATCCTTACCAAAAAAAGACCCCGGTCTCATCTTGGGGATAGAGTCGGGGTCTGGTCCGTCAATATGTGGGAGAGAAAAATTTTACTTCGTCCGCTGTTACGCGAACTTCGTAGTGCAAGAATACGACATTTAAAACTGTTTCACTATCGGTCAAGTGACAGAAAGCATGTAGGAGCTTCGGCAATGAAACTTAGGACATGCTCCTACAGGATAGGCCGCGCCAGTTGCCATTCCACTCGCTACATTATCTGTTACCATTGCCTGTCTCGATCAAATCATGCTGCAACGCGTACTGCGTGATTTCTGCGTTGTTCTTCATCTGCATTTTTTCGAGGATGCGGGTTCGGTTCGTTGAGATTGTCTTGACCGAGAGCGAGAGTTCGTCGCCGATCTCGGTGACAGTCTTGCCCATAGCGATCATACGAAAGACCTGAAATTCGCGATTCGAAAGCAGCTCGTGGGGATTCGGAGTTTTGTCTGAGACGAGATGCAACGCCAGCCGCTCAGCGAGCCTACTGCTGATATACTTGCCGCCGCTCGAAGCTTTTCGAATGGCCGCAATAAGTTCATCGGGTGCGCTTTCTTTTGTAAGATATCCTGCAGCGCCGGCTTTAAGTGTTCGCACCGCGTATTGATCTTCGGTATGCAGGCTCAGGATCAGCACAGGGATTTCGGGATGGTCCTTCCGCATTTCGATAAGCACATCGAGTCCGCTTCTGCCCGGCATCGAAATATCAAGCAGCAGAAGGTCGGGCTTGAGTGAGCGAACTTTTGGTACAACTTCACCCGCGTTCGTTGCTTCGCCAACCACCTTGATATCGATAGTCTGCGCGACGATCTGTTTCAGACCTTCACGCACGATCGCGTGATCGTCCGCAATGAGCACTCGGATCATAATTGTAGAAAATCAGGGCGAGCAATAGAGTGTGCACCGCCTCAAATGGCGATGTCCCCAAATATATTGTCACTCCTATACGGAAGCCGCGTAATATGTACTGGTGCGCGGCGATTTCGAACACACAACAAAAACGGAATCGACGAATCGGAACCCGAAAGTGATCGGCAGCTGGCGGTGATAGGCCAGCAAGTCCTTCCGTCAAAGATAAGAAGATTTTTAGAAAAAAGTGCCCGTTCCTATTTCAGGCTTGTCAAAAGCGCCTGGCCAAGGGTGATGGCTTTCGGATGAAACGTGGCGTTGAACTCGGCTTCGCGCGAAGCATCGTGGACAATGTTTTCCTCCTTGAGCATGGTAAGCTGATCGTGTGTGACAGGAAAAAACGAGAGCCAGTCGAAGGCCGCTGCCACATTGTCGATAAAGAAAAAAGGAATGTGAATGCTTAATTTATTTTTGCCCTGCGCGCGCGCGATCATCTTCATGATCTCTTCATAGGCGATCTTTTCTGGACCGCCGACATCATAGGAATGGTTGATCGTCGACTTATCGGTTAGTGCTTGCGCGATCGCGCTGGCTACGATTTCGACCGCAACAGGCTGCATTCGGTACTGGCCATCACCGAAGATCGGAAGGACCGGCGCAGCTTTCACAACAGCCGCAAGTTCGCCGACGAAATTCATTCGCTTCGAAGGCTTCGTGTCAAAAATGACGGAAGGCCGCAGGATCGTCCAATCGAGGCCACTCGCTCGCACAAGCTCTTCAGCCTCCCATTTGGTCTTGAAATATCCTGTCGAGGCATTTGGCCCTGCTCCAAGAGCCGAGATTTGTATCCACCGTTTGATGTTCGATCGTTGGGCAGCCCCCATAAGATTGCGAACTCCATCGACATGCACTTTTTCGAACGTGATCCCTTTGCCAGGAAACTCGCGCAATAGCCCTGGCAGATAGACTATGGCCTCAGCGCCGAGGAATGCAGATTCCACCGATCGAACGGCCGCATCATCGGAAACATCGGCTATGACCTGCCTGATCTCGCGGTGCAGAATGCCAAGCGACTGACCCGAGTGCGCGGTATGGACGATCGCCACGATCTCATGACCATCGAAGGAAAGCTTTTCGATGATACCTTCTCCGACAAATCCGGTAGCACCTGCGACGATGACTTTCATTTGATATTTTTTTTAGCTAAATGGTTTTCAAGATACGATAAGCGAGTAGCAACTGGATTTCGCAAACTACAGGTGCACCACTTCACTCGTTGAATATCGTTTTAGCGACCGATGCCCCGCCGCTACCGCGAAACCGGCTCATAGCTCAACACAACATTTCCAGACTTGAATGTTTTGGTTGAAAGAAGTTTAAGCGGGTGACGTTTCTGGATCCCATCTAAAAATGTTGCTCCGCCTCCCAGAAGAATTGGCGTCAGCACGACTCGCAACTCGTCGATGAGTCCGAGATCGAGAAACTCAGCGGCTAATTCACTTCCTCCGACTGGTATGAGCGCATTGCCCGAGCCTTCTTTCAGACGCGTCATTTCATCTTCGATCGAGCCAGTAGCCAGACGAGAGTTCTGCCAGTCCACGTGTTTCAATGTTCTCGAAAATACGAGCTTCGGTATACTGTTCATCAACTTTTTACGACAGGATCATTGTCCCCATCCGTGGGCCAATATGCCGCCATAAGTTCGTATGTTTTGCGTCCCATCACGAGCACGTCCGAAGCGTTCAGCATCTCGATAGCGAAAGCGTTGAAGTCATCGTCGACGATGTGCCAATTCAGCCCATGATTGGGATCTTCAAAATAGCCATCGAGCGAAACGGACATCTGGACAATTACTTTTTTCATACTTGCATTTTTTGTAGCACTCGTACTTTACTTTACTTTAGGTGGATATCGCTTTGGCCAAAGTTGCTCCAGACGCTCGCGAATAACTTTTTCGCGGCCGTTATTTCCCGGATCGTAGTAAAGCTTGTCTTCATAACCTTCGGGTAAATAGGTCGTGTCGGCGGTGAAGTTTCCTTCGAACTTGTGCGCATATTGATAGCCTTTGCCATACCCAAGCGCTTTCATGAGTCCAGTCGGAGCGTTGCGAAGGTGGAGCGGAACTGCGCGGTTCGGATCTTTCATTGCGTCGCCCATCGCTGCTGCGATCGCGGTGACGGCTGCGTTCGATTTGGGAGCGGAGGCAAGATAGCTCACCACATGTGCGAAGACGATCTGTGCTTCGGGATATCCAACGGCGCGCGCGGCATCCCAGCAAGTGGTCGCAAGCAGCAGCGCATTCGGATCTGCATTGCCGATATCTTCGCTTGCAAAGATGATCATGCGCCGCGCGATGAATTCAATATCCTCGCCGCCCTCGATAAGACGCGCAAGCCAATAGATCGCGGCGTTCGGATCGGAACCGCGCATCGACTTGATGAACGCACTGATGATGTTGTAATGCTCTTCGCCTTCTTTGTCATAACGCGAGGCGCTTCTGCCAAACGCAGCTTCGATGGATTCGATCGTCATCGAAGTCCCAGATGATTCTGCTTCGGCAGATCGCGACAGTTGTACGGCGAGTTCAAGACCGCTGAGAAGCTTGCGAGCGTCGCCGCCGGAGAGTGCGATGAGCGCGCGCCGCTCTGCTTCGCCAATCGTTACGTTCGATTCGCGTAGTTCCTGATCTTCCGTCAGGGCTCGCTCGATGAGTTCTTCAAGATCTTCTTTCGTAAGCGATTCGAGCACATAGACTCGTGCGCGACTTAGCAAGGGCGAGATCACTTCGAACGAAGGATTTTCGGTCGTCGCGCCGATAAGCGTCACCGTCCCTTTTTCCACGGAGCCGAGCAAGGCAGCCTGCTGCGATTTTGAGAAGCGGTGGATCTCGTCGATAAAAAGCACCGACCTGGCCGGACTCGACGCGTTCGCTTCCTCGGCCATCACGATCGCTTCACGAACTTCCTTGACCGATGCGCTTACCGCACTGAGCGAATAAAATGGTGCACCGACCTCGCTCGCAAGAATATTCGCAAGCGTTGTTTTGCCGGTTCCAGGTGGGCCCCAAAGCACCATGCTATGCAGCGACCCACGCCTAACCATTGCTTCGAGCGGCCTGCCAGGCGAGATGAGCGAACGCTGACCGATGACTTCTTTTAATGAAGTGGGTCGAAGGCGTTGGGCGAGAGGCGCGAACCGATCGCCAGAAGCAATGCGCACAGCTTCAAACTCGAACTCCTCGCGTTTTCTTTCTTCCTGAAGTTTCTTTTGGTCCTGACGTCGCTTCATGTTCAAACTTACGGCTCAAATGTATTCGAAGGCGCGTGCGAGCTCTATTCGCGAGGTTCGCGCTCCCTCGAAAAATGAACTCAACCGTCAATATAAGTTTTACTTATGCTGCCCTAAGTTCAATATCACAACGCTGCATCGAATGACCGATCCGATATCCAAATCGAGGCTTTTTGCCAGAGCCTTTGCTCTTGTGTTGCTTTCAATCGCTAGCGCCCCATCAAGCAAGGCTTCCGCGCAGGAGACGGAGACGCTTGCGGTTCCGTATCAGCTGCCGAGTGACAGCGGTCTCTATCAAAGTCTGAACCAATTGCCCGCGCAGATCCGGCAGTCTGCACCAATGGCGAGGGAAATGTCGGAGTATCATCATGCGGCTGGGCTTTCGGGTGTTATGGATCATGACGCGCGGTATCGCTCGTTCCAAAAGTCGCAGCAGGATCTCTATCGCGAATCGATGACGGCCTCGAAGTCGGGCGCGAATAAATATGGATTGCTGAGCAACGCCTGGACGAATATTGGGCCCAACGTCGTGACAACGCCATCAACCTATAGCGTGGGAGGATGTACGAATGCACTCGCGATCGATCCAAGCAATCCGAACACGATGTATGCTGGTGCGGCAGGCGGCGGCGTGTGGAAGTCTGTTGATGATGGAGCAAATTGGAGCGAACTGACCGATCTGGTAATTCCCGACCTTGCTGTCGCTTCGATCGCGATCGATCCGAATCACGATTCGACGCTTTATGTCGGGACGGGCGATGGCTTCAGCGCTGCCGATGCACTGAACGGCTCAGGACTGTATAAAAGCACCGACGCGGGAAACACGTGGGCACGTATCGGTTCGACGACCTTTACAAGTGGCGTTGTAAAGGTACTGGTACATCCAACGAAATCCAGTATCGTCTTTGCGTCCGGCTTTGGTGCAGCACAGGGCCTCTGGCGTTCGACGAACGCAGGTTCGACGTGGTCGCGAGTTTATAATGCAGCTGGCGTGGTGTGGGACGTGACGTATGGCGGCGCTTTGGTGAACACCGGGATCTTTTATCTGATCGATGGCAATAACTTCAACACGCCATCGCAAACCTGCGGCGTATTCAAATCGCTTGATGATGGTGTGTCATGGACCAAAGCTACGATCGGGCTTCCTCGCGGGGATTCCATCGAGCGCGGCGCGATCGTTTGCCCATCGGGAGCTACGAACAAAGTCTACGCACTCTTTTCGGTAACAGGATCCAACAGCGGCGATCTGCTTGGTTTGTATAAGTCGACGACTTCGGGCGTATCCTGGTCGAAGGTCGCGAACGTCCCGTCGACGCTTTTTCGACCAAATAGTTTTGCAGCGGGTCAGGGTTGGTACGATCTGTTCCTCGCGATCAGTCCGAATGCGGCCTCGCACGATTCGCTTTATTTGGGCGGAGTCGAAGGATGGCTCAATTGGAATGACACGCACGGTTGGCAGCAATTTGCCGGTTACGGCGATCTCGGCAACGGCAATCCGCACGTCGATCTCCATTCCTTCGCTTTTAACCCGAACAATCCGACCGAATGCTTTCTCGGAACAGATGGCGGCATCTATCATTCGGGAGACGCCGCTTCAAGTTGGAGTTCGAGCAGCGTCGGATATTCGACGCTCAGATTTTACCACTTGGGGCTCGACAATCACGACAGTCATAAGACCTACGCCGGTGCGCAGGATGCCGGTATCTGGAAGGTCGTTTCTGGCGGCTCGCAAGGTCCGCAGATCTTTGGCGGTGACGGATTCCAGACGATCGTCGACCCGGTCAACCCAAATATTTATTATGCGGAGGGACCGCTCGGTGCGATCTATAAATGGTCTGGCTCATCATGGTCGGGCGACCTTGCGAGCAGCCTTGAGCAAGGCGCCTGGAACTGTCCCTTCAAGATGGCGCCCCATAACAATTTTGTGCTTTACACTGCGCGAACGCACGTCTTTCGCTCGACCGATCAGGGTCTTGACTGGACCAGCATTTCGCCACAGCTTCACGGGACCGAGACGGCGGATGCCCTTGGACTTTCGCCTTCGAGTTCAAACGTCATCTGGGTCGGAATGAGTGGAAGGGTCGAGGTCACGAGTGATGGTGGAACAACCTGGAACACACGGACGTCCGGAATTCCCGGCGCGACCGTGAACGGCATCGCGTGCCATCCGACAAGTGCAACGACGGCTCTTATCGCACTCGGCAGCACATCGACTTCGCAAGCGCGTTTAATGCTCACGACCGATCTCGGCCTAACCTGGAAGAACGTATCGGGATCTGGGACGACCGCATTACCAGCGGCCTCTTGCAATGCAGTGGCGATCGATTCGGTCAATCCGAGTTCTACCTGGTATGCGGCGACCGATAACGGAATTTATTACACGCTCGACACAGGCAAAACATGGAGCATCGCTGGCTCTGGCGTCGGGCTCGCGCCATGCTGGGACGTGCAGATCCATGCGAACAAAACGACGATTCGAATTGCGACGCATGGACGCGGACTCTACGAAGCTGCGGCGAACGTATTGCCGGTCGAACTTGATGCCCTTGCGGCGACGCCCAGCGATCACGGCACGCTCCTCACCTGGCACACCGATAGCGAACGCAACAACCTTCGCTTCGATATTCAGCGAAGCGTCAACGGCGACGCGTTTCAAACGATCGGTTCGGTTGCGGGCTCCCCCGGGGGGAATTCGTCGGTGCCGCGCTCCTATAATTTTCTCGATCCGGTGCATGACACCGGAGAGTATTTATTCCAGCTTGCGCAGGTCGATCTGAATGGCGACATTCATTATTCGAATCACGTCGAAGTCCATTACGGCGCGCGTTCGTTCGAACTTGCCCAGAATTTTCCGAATCCATTCGTGCTCGGAAATGCAGGCACGTTCGTGATCACACGTATCCATTTTTATGCAAATGGGCCAGCGTCGCTCAAGATCTATTCAATCGATGGCGGCCTTGTTCGGACGATGCCACAGCCGACGTTCGAGAATGAATTCGATTTCGACGGCAAGGACGATAGCGGCGCAAAGATCTCCGCCGGTACCTACTACTACGTGCTCACCACAAGCAATGGTCAGCGCCTGACGAATAAAATGCTCGTCCTCCAGTAGCTTTTTGCCATAGAGGTCTCGGTCTGGCTAAATGTTTGCTTATTGATGGAGCAAACATTTTTATGGACGAAGGCCGCTCGCGATATTTCAACCTCCGGTCAGCGCAAATATCGCTGATAATCACGCTGCTTTGCCTTTCGCGAACGGGCGTTGCGCAGTCGACGTATCGGCTTAGTGGCACGGTCGAAAATGTCGAGACCGGCGAAGTCCTTCCTGGTGTTTCAATGGCGATCCTCGGCACGACCCGTGGTGTAGTGACCAACGCAGAAGGACACTTCGCTCTCCAAGTGCCTGCCTCGACTCCGCAGCGAATCCGAATCACTGCGATCGGCTACCGTCCCGATACACTTTCCATAACGCTCACCGCCGATCTTGTTCGGACAATCAAGCTAAGCATACTTCCGATCACTGGCGGCACGATCACGATCACGGCCGCAGATAGCAGGAGGGAAGCAGAGCGAATTGTCACGCAAGCGATCGCCGCTAAAGATGTCTGGCAATCGAAACTTTCGACCTATCAATTCCAGGTTTACGCACGCATTACGCTGCAAACATTGAACGCTGCCGATTCGAATGTACTCTCGGTGCTCGAATCGGAAGCGAACGGGTACTGGTCCAAAGAAAAAGGCTATGGCGAACGGATCATCGCCCGCAAGCAGACGGCGAACCTTCCGCCGCAAGTCAACCGGATCAGTTTGCTCAAGGTGATCGATATGTACTATGACAAGATCGAGGTGGTCGATTATAATCTTCCGGGCCCCATCACGCACGATCCATTTACGTATTACGATTACGATCTTATCGGTGAAGGTGTGATCAATGGCGTCGATTGTTATCAACTATCGATCGCTCCTCGCAGCACGTTCATTGGCGGCTTTACGGGTACGATCTGGATCGGCAAAGCCGAGTATGAACTTGCGTATGTCGATCTCAGCCTGAGCGATGGTGTGAAGCTCGGCCCGCTGACGAAATCCCGGATCCAGGAGACGTACGCGTTGGTAAGTAACACTTATTATCTGCCCGCCGAGTTGCGATTTTATGTCGAAGCTAAGGTGCAATTGCCGTTCATTCCGATCTTCCATCTCGATCACGTGAGCGTAATGCAGAACTATGTTGTGAATCAGCCGCTGCCCGATTCGCTGATGGGCAAACAACGCCATCATGTCGCACCAGGTGCCGATTCGATCAGCGCGGCTGCATGGAAGAGTGTTCGCTCGGTGCCCCTCACTACAAAAGAAGAACACGCCTACGCACACCTTGATAGCGTGGCACGTGTGACTCCCGATCAGGAGCATTTTCACCCCATCGGATTTATTCTCGGCACGCTGATCAATCCCAACATCATACAATACAACCGGGTCGAGGGAGTTCGTATACAACCAGAAGTTGGCTTCGAACGCATTGGCGATTGGCCGATCAGTTTCGATGGACTTGCTTCCTATGGCTTCAATGATAAGCGCTTCGGTTACGATGCTACACTGACCCAGGCGCTGATTTGGCATACCCGAAAATCGTTTGAGGCTTCGTACAGCAGTTCGGGCGATTTTTCTGCGCGCCGCGAAGATCGATTCGAAGCCGATCTGACTGCCGGATTTCGCCTCCATGACGACCGCGTACGACGCGGACAGGCAAAAGGTATCCTCATGAATACGCTCACCTCCGTTCTCTACAAGAGCGATTTCTCCGATTATTATTGGGGCAAAGGATTTGACGGGCTTCTAACTTACCATTTCAATCGCGAGAACTCGGTCGACCTTCGGTATCGCTCCGAAGCCGAAAGCTCGATGTACGATAGCCTCGTTCACTTTAGTGTCTTGAGGAATTCGACACCCTTCCGAGACAATCCGCCGATCAACGATGGCAAGCTAACCTCGATGGCAAGCACGCTGCTCCTTGAGAACGATTGGTACAAGTACACGCTCTATACACGCGTGCTCGGAGAAGTTGCATCGACGAAGCTTGGGGGCGACTTTAATTATACAAAGATCGATCTGCTCTTTGCATTCGTTGCGCGCGTCGGACCGTGGGGCGAGAGCAGCGTCTATCTCAATCTTGGCGCCATGCCGACGGGGCAGCCGGGCATTCAGCATCTCTTTATTTTCGAGACGCCGCGCGGATTTGCAAATCGTGCGCGTGCTTTCCTGACGACGCGCGATCGTGAATTCCAGGGTGACAGGATCATGCAGCTTTATTTCGAACAGAATTTTTACGATTTGCCGACACGAGTGTTCGGCATCCACTTTCTCGACAGGTTCCAGCTGCACTGGTTCGGACTTGCAAACGTCGGCTATTCGAGTATCAGCGATTCAACGCTCGCACACCTGCGTATCCCTGTCGAGACCATGGGCGGCAAGCCCTTCGTCGAGGCAGGCTTCGGTTTGGGAAATATCCTCAATTTCCTGCGCGTCGATTTTGCCTGGCGCTTAACCCATCGACGGACGGATGTCAGCAATTTCTCGGTCAAAGAGACGCTCGACTTTACGTTCTGAGTGTAGCGTGATCAGCTGCGCGATTACCGCTGTCATCCTGAGCTGGAGGCGAAGGATCTCACGGAATCTCTCGTTGAGAACGTGCTATCCTTACGTGTTGCGCCACGCTATGCAGAAGCGAAAAGTTATCGAGTGAGAGTAATGCGCGTGTTTACGTCCTTCGTTGCGTCCGAAAAATTCCATTAGATCCTTCGCCTCCGGCTCAGGATGACAGTTAACAATTGTCGGGCTCAGGTTGACAGTTACCCTCCGCCTCCAGCTCAGGATGACAGCTACCCTTTGTTGGGACCAGGATGACTGTTACCCTGCGTCCGGCTCAGGATGACATCCGCCGGAAGAGTCGCGTTACCAATGATGAATAATCGTGTAAGAGAGCTTCTGCTCGCCTCGTGCTTTTACCGGTACGTGAAAGACGATTTCGGAAGCATTCTTCTTTTCAAAGTCCATTGAGTTCTTCGTGATGTCCCATGATGTGCCGACGTTTTCGAGTACGTCGATCGTGACGTCTTCATCCTTGTGATTTTTGAGAAGGACTTCGATGGTCTCTGTTTGCGCCGAATTTCCGAGATTGCGTGAGTCGGTGACGGTTCGCGTACCAATGAGGTCGAATGCCTGGCCGACCGTGAGCGAGATCTTTTCGTCGCGAGGGGTGTGTTCGACATGATCCTCGCCGACAAATTCGAGCGAGCCATCTTTGTCGCGCTTCATCACACGAATGGTCCCCATTGGGATCGGCATCCCGAGGTGATTGGATTCGCTGTTGACAAAGTCGATCGTTACATCGACATTGCGCCCTCCATTGTAGGTGTAGTGTTTGGAGGCGGCAACGCCATTGGCTTCGAGCAGAGATACTTGCTTGATCTCGTTATTCTTGATCGTCGTTGGATGCTGCAGATCGTAGACGTGATATTCGAACATCGCGTGCTCTTGCATCTGGTCCGGAGCCGCCATATCTGACTGCATCATTCCACGACTCTTCCCATAGAGCTGCTGCACGGGTGCGCGATGGACCGCACCGGCGACGAGTTTTAACTTCGCATTCGGATAGCTTGCGCCACTTGTATTTTCGAGACTCACCCAGCCCGTCAGATCGAGCGACTTATCATCCTCCGAGAGCGCGGCGATATACTCGGCGTGCCAGTTAAGCCCTGCAGTCTGATAGAGCACTTCGAGTGGTTCGCCAGAAAGGGAGCGCGACGCATCAATTCTCCAGACGAGCGTCGGCTGCGTAATGAGTCCCGCAGGAAGGCTCGGCACGTCGATCGTATAGCGTGTGAGATTCGGAAGCATGGTGATGCCGTTCGCGGTTTTGAGCGTGAGCTTATCGGCTTCGAGCGCAAGCAGCGTACCCTCCGTCTTCAAGCCTTTATCATCGACCACCGTGATTGTATGATCGATATATTTCTCCAGCAGTTTTTCCTGACTTACGAGATCGTATTCGTAATTCTGTTCGCTGACGTTAAGATCCTTCGGATGATTGCGGGCGGTGATCTTTACCGTGGTCGGATCGATCAACGAAGGGACGTCGCGCATTTTTATTTCGCTCCAGCCATCGTTGATATCGAACTTTCGAACATCGCGCACGACACCCAAATTATCATTGTAAATCGTTACCGCGAGCGACTCCCGCTTCGTCGTATCATCGACGGTGGTTTGCGCGTGGAGGCTGCTATTCAACAAACAGAGGACCGCGATGCAGACTATCGTAAGATAAAGGTTCGACTTCATGGCTGACTGGGAAAAATGATGGTTCAGTGGCGATGAAAGAGTTGGCCACTCTTAAGCACGTGAAAATGGGTGCCAGGTTTCAATGTGCGCGTTGTCATGAAATTTCGATGGTTGATAAGTTGGGCAGGATTGTCATTTGCACGTTCAGAAACCGGTCGTGCAAAATTCAGTGCTATCTTCGATACGGACTATCCAGAAATCGCGCCGCAGTGTTGTGGTCGTCGCCTTTGGATTGCATGTCCATAACGCGTTTGTACATTTCGGTTGCGCGGTCGCGCATGCCTTTAATGTCATAGGCTTCGCCCATAAGAAGTTCCGACTTGATGATCCAGCCATTCGTTTCGTCGGGACTCATCTTGCGGCTCAAGAGATCGCTGTTGTACAAGAACCAGAGCGCAGAATCGACATTCCCGTTCGGGCGTACGAGTTCTGCCTGTCCGATATAATACATCGCACCTCGCGCCTGCTTGATCGTGTATCCTGCCTGCTTGTTGCGCGCTCGACCGAGGATGACTCGGTACGTCGAATCATATTGCGCTGTCATGCCCATTGCCACTTCGGAGCTTCCGAGGATCTGCAGAAATTCGACGTTATTCGGATAAAGATTCACCAGATGTTGCGCGAAGGCATTCGCACGAATGTGGTTGTGTTCGTAATTTTCATAGATCAATGCAAGTTGGAACTGCGCCTCGACTCGCGAATAGACCGCGCTCTTTGCGGCCTCTTCGAGCATCTGCAGACCAACACGTTTGTTGCCCGTCGCGAAGAGCCCGATCAGCGGACTTAGCGCCGGGTTTTCTTCCTTGATCGCTTCGACATAATAATTGTAGAGTCCGCGAACAACAAGTACATCGCTGTTGCCCGGCATCATCGCGGTGATCCTGTCCATGTACTTGAATCCCTGATGGGCGTCGTCGAGAATGCTGCTGATGGAAGTCGACCAGCTATTTCTCTGCGAGAGGATCATGGCATGATAACCGAGCGCTGCGCCTTTATAAAAGATTGCGGGGTAGCTCTCATCGTTTTTCGCAAGCATCGAATCGCAACGATCGATCGTCATCTGCAGATAGCGATTGTATTCGTCGTCCATCTTTGTGTTGTCGGTGTTCGTGGTCGTGCGCCAGAAAATGACAACGGCTTTGTAAAAGTAGCCAGCAGGGAAGGTGGGATCGATCGCGATCACGGAATCGAATGTACGATCGGCCGCATCGAACTGCATGTCGTAGTTCAGATCTTCGCCTCGACGGATCAACTCATCGACCCGGCCCGATTGCAGCACGAATTGCGCGCTCGCATCCTGCGCGAGACCGATCGCGAATACGCACAAGAAAAATGCAAGTAGTCCTTTCATTCCTAATGTAGGCCGGGTTTCAACCCGACCTCGTCACTCTCAGTTTGGCGATACAGCATGCCGGTGAAAACAATCTCAGCTGCGATAGCGAAAACAATTTTTCGAGCCCACGCATTACTTACGTATCAGCAGAAGCGAAGTTGCAGCCCGTTGTCACGATCGTGGGCGGGTTGAAACCCGGCCTACATTAAAACGCCTGCTTCCTAAAAAAAGAAGCAGGCGTCTGAAGATTTTGGTGAATAGAGCGAAGCGCGGTAGCCTTATTTGCGAGCCTTCGCCTTTGGTGCTGCCTTCTTCGGCGCTGCCTTTTTGCTGGCGCCGCTTGTAAGGATCGCATCCTTGGCCTGCTTGCCGACGCGGAAGCGAAGAACCGTGCGAGCCGGAATCTTGATCGATTCGCCGGTCTGCGGGTTACGGCCCATGCGTGCCTTGCGATCGGCGCATACGAGCTTCCCGAGGCCAGGGATCGTGAAGCCTCGCTTGGCTTCCGAATACGAAAGCTGCACGAGTGCATCGACCATTTCGCCGGCTTTCTTTTTCGAGACTTCCGTCGTCATTGCGAGGTGATCGAGAATTGCCGACTTTGTCATCGGCTTAACGGGTGTTGATTTTGCCATAGTGATTCAAACCTTGAGTTGTTGTGATACTGATCTGCGGTCGGGAAACGTCCGATGCGGGCGATGTCTAAACACCTGACAATGACTGCGCGAATCGTCCCCAACCACAGTAAACGTTGAAATACGCAGATTGCCGTAATTCAAATTTACGAAGAAATCTCGCCCCGCCCAAGTATAGCAAGGGCGCGATGCAAAATTTCCTCTGGAACCGGTTGGAAACGTTCGGTCAAAAATGTGAGATCAGTCGTAGGGAAGACGCCCGTTCGGCTGATAACTTGCGACGACATGCACCGAATTATTCGCGCTCACGAACGTGCCGGTCGATGGATCCTTCCGGAAAAAGAATCGTACGTGCAACGGTTCGCTCGAAAGCGATTGATCGGGATTCGGCAACAGCGCATAAACGACGAAGCCATTATGCGACGAGCTGTTCGGCAGCACGAACGACGACTGCGAGTAATCCGAAATTTGATATGGCGTGAGATAATAAATGGAGTCGATGCGGTTTGCTTCATCGCCGCTGGAAACGAATTGGGCGCCGCTAAGCGTAACCTGCTGGCCGGAGATGTTGATCTTCACGAGTGCGCTGTCGTTACGCTCCGAGGCGATCGCATAGCCCTGGTTGTTCTGTCCGATGAAAATGCCATTGCCACTCACGACCTCAAGGCTGTTCGTTGAGTCGCCCTGGCCCGCGTTCGTTAACTGCACCGCGCCCGCCCACGTAACCATCGAGCTATCTGGCCCGCCAAGTGTGGAATCGCCGCGAAGCGTTTTTATCCAGAATGTAAAATCAGTTTCGGGAAAGACATCGGGGCCGTTCGGAAGTCCGCTGATCGTTACCGTATCGACGTGCAGAAGCGTCACATATTGCGTGCGCAGAAGCGTATCGTGGATCGGCAGTGCCTTATGATAATAGATGACGTAGCCGGCGACATTGCTATTCGTATCGGTCGCGGGCAGATCCCACATGAGCTTTACCGAGTTCGGCCCTCCTGCGACAGCGCGAAGATTTGTCGGATTGAGCAGCGGCCGCGGATCGAAGCTAAAACCCTCAGCCGCAGAATCGAACGAGAGTGTCAGCGAGTCCGGTCGTGCGGGGTTCTCGAAGCGCTCTCCCCAAACTGCATCTGAATAAAGTCCGAGCGCAAGGTTCTTGAAAATGTACTGATGGACGCCCCGAGCTACATGTACCGAGTCGATCGCGGGACCATCCGGGATGATCGCATGCGTGATCGTATCGATCGGATCGTGAATGCCTCGATAAAGTTTTACGTAATAGCCTTTGAAATTAAGCTGTGTGTCGCTTTCGGAGCGCGTCCACCGAATGACAAGATCGCCCATCTGGGTCGCCGCGTTGTAATTCGTATCGCGATGCGTTATTGTGTTCGGCTTGAAGATGCCCCGATAAAAAACCTGAGGAGCCGTGATCGGGTCGCTCAAACAACCAGCGAGCATTGAAAAAGCGACCAGGCACAAAAAAAGCGAAGGGACGGAGTAACGCGTAAGCGAACCAGTAACAGGACCGAATGAAAGTCGACGCATGAAGAGTAAAAATCTGTTCCCAGGAATGCCTCAGATCTGAGGCTTTGGCTCGCACTTCTAAAACCCACGTATGGGAAGTCTGTTCCATTACAAATTCGTCACGAACGAAGAGTTGACAACCGCTGAAAGCAAGCGCCGACGAATTTGTGATCCCTCGTCGCAGAGCGGCCGGCCATGCATAGCCCCACGCGGAAGCGTGGGGTAAGCGCTGCGCCGAGCAAGGCACGACACAGCTGCTGTCACGGGCTTTTCAGCTCAGGGACAGTCTGAAACGCTATCCTCCTCGGTGCAAAGAGGCGGAGGCTCGAGGTACGCGCCGACGGCGGAATTGCCAAATGGAGGCCCATCGCAATTTCCTTCACTTGCGACGCGCCTCCATCCGGAGTTCGATTAAAATGATGCAATTAAAACGGGTGCTCTCGCTTAGCCTGCGAGCAATTGCTTCGCTTTCGAAAGTGTGTTCCACTCGCCGGTCTCTTCATGCTCGTGTTCGCGAGGCGGTTCGGTGCTGATCGCTTCGAGAAGCTCTTTGGAGCGGTCGAGTGCAAGCTTGATCAGCGGGACCAGCACTATGCCCAGTTCAAACAAGGCGATGCTCGCGTCGAGCACGCGCTCGGCCTTCTTCGACTTCAAAAATTTACTGACCACCTCGCGTGTCGCTGGCGAGGCGATGAATTCGATGCCTTCCGTAATTGCGCTCATAACTATCTATCGTTAGTGTAACTGACCACATAGAAAGCACGAACTGTGCCGAAATCTCACATTGCAAGACAAAAAAAGCCGAATGTCTTTCGACATCCGGCTTAAGGCTAACTGAGCTTTTTGAGCTTAGTTGGCGATAAATGCGCGATTGCTACTCTGTCGCGGAATGTTCGGGTTCGGGTAGAACTTTGTTCCACGAGCAGCATAAGGCTCGCCGGCAACTGACTGTTCGGATACCTTCACGTCGATAGCGTTAAAGCCATTCACGGTCTTCCAGAGAAGTCCGGTCGGCTGACGAATAACATCGATACGAACGTAGTGACCGCTCTGCGTCTTCACACGAATGATTGCATCATGGTTCGGGTCATTTGCGCCAAGTGAAGTGGCTGTCGTGCCATTGAAATCAGCCGAGGTTGTTGCCGTCGGATCGATCAAGCTAGTACCGAGGATGAGGCCACTCAGGTCGCTGGAGTAGTAATCACTATCCAGACCGCCATTTACGAGCACTGATTGGTAATTGAATAACGTGACCTTAGCCACGCCTGGGGCAATGCCTGTGCCCTGAACTCCAGCACTTCCAAGGAATATACCGCTTGGTAGTGCAGCGGCGCTCGTGTCAGAAGCAAGCACGACGTCCGCGGTCGCATTTCCACCACCTACAGAAACGGTGTGAACGTTATTGAAGTCAAGGTCAAGCCCGCTGAAGTGACCTGATGTATTGTCCGAAGTTTCGTAAAGTGTGAACGGGCCTGAACGATCTGCCGGCGCCCACGTAGTGGCAGCAGACGTCCCGCCGCTTGAGTGAACAGTAATTGCATAGGCCTGACCGTCCGTCAGTCCGTTAATGACCGCTGAAGCTTGCCCAGATGCAGCATAGGTCAGGATCGGTGCTGAGCCATTCGAAGGGGTTGCTGTTACCGTATCAGCATTCACATCGGAATTGCGCTGCCAGGTAACGCCGATCGAGGTGTTGCTGAGCGAGTTTACTTTGAGGCCAGTCGGAATGCCATCTCCGGTCGTAACGGGTGTGTTCGTCGGCGTGCACGACGTCGCGAACGCGCCCATGCCTGCTACGAGTGCGAGCGTTGATAAATGCGTAATGATTCGTTTCATAAGGTTCTGTATTGTAGTGATCGAAACTCAGCAAGTTGCTGCCGACAATGATGTATGCAGCGCCTGCTCTATTCTCTGTTCAACTTCATGGTAACGGTGAGTCCTGAGTGATGATAAGCCCATTCGGACTCATCCGGACAGTCCCAGTGCGACAGGGCACCACCAACTTCAACTATTGTGCCGCCTAAATCGGACAAACAACTTCGGTGCGCGTAGTTGCCCTATCCGTGCAAAAATAGCACAATTTAGCTGGCCCTCCTCGAAGAAGTCTAAGCCGAAAGCTTGCATTGAGTTGCATCAGAGAATGAACGGGCAATCATTCGGCGGCCATTTGCCAGTGCCGAAATTTCAGTCATGTCATCCGCGCATGGTTTCATTGCGAGGCGGATTGAGTCGCAACGCGAATCAACCGACGAAGCAATCTTCACGAGCGGGGCAGAATCTGGGCAAAAGAGGCGCCCGCTGGCGGTACAGATTCTATGAGATCCTTCACTTCGCTAACGCTCGCTCAGGATGACATGCCCAACCTTTCACGCCCGGATAACACTTCAAGTCATGTCATCCTGAACGAAGCATTCATCGCACAAGCGATGAATGCGGAGTGTAGGAGCTAATGGAATGCTGGAGTAGTGGCTTAGTCGCTTGAAATTCCGAGAGTCAGTTGTCCCCAATATTCCATGAGATCCTTCACTTCGCTAACGCTCGTTCAGGATGACTTGGTCGAAAGCTTGCTCGCCGGGACAACACTTCGAGTCATGTCATACTGATCCGCGGTCGGCGTTAGGTTGTTATCGTGGACGGGCATTCCATGAGATCCTTCACTTCGCTAACGCTCGTTCAGGATGACATACCCGATTGTTGTGCCCGGTTGGATAACCG
>JBBSDW010000039.1:0-22070 GCA_038240295.1 Kapaibacterium sp. (SeqCode) | reverse complement strand
GTCCGGCTCAGAGCAAAGAATGCGTTGAGCCGATGCGGGACGGAACGCCGACGAAAATTAAGATTTTCGAACAGGAATTATCTTTCTTCGGAATGCTTTCTCTATATGTATCTTCTCCTTTTTAGGAACTGCTTCGCAGTTGCTGTGAGCCTTCTCAGTGTTTGCGGCATTGGTTTTTATGTTGTTTCAACCGTGTTATTGTTGCCGGCGATGTCTGAAGCATGCCGCTACGATGGCACTCATCTGATCCGGCTCTATGATCGATCTTCGACGTGTTGGACCGTGGGTACTTCTTTGTATGACGTTTCTATTTGCTTCCGGCGAACTCGCGCAGGCGCAGGGCACTGCTCAGTCTAAAGATTACTGGGTAAGTTTTCTGCCGAGTAAGAAGGCTTCGACAGCGGTTTGGCTGCTCATGTGTACGAACGTCCCGAACACAAAAGTCACCGTCTACTACTCGGATGACAATACGATCAAGGACGAACGGACCATCCAACCCAATCAACCGCTCGAATATAAGATCATTAACAAGAGTGGTTTCCTTGCAAAGCCGGTGAAGGAAGAACGCGTAGAGAGTCGAAGCGTGCATGTGATCGCGTCGAATCCGATCTCGATGCAGGGACTTTCAGATGATGATGCCAATGTAGGATTATTCCTGGTGCTTCCGACTTCTTCGCTTGGTCAGACTTATGTGATCTCGGCCTATAACGATCAGCCATGGATCACTGGTCAGGGCAACAGCTCTTGCTTTAACTGCTTCGATAGTTCTTCAGGCGCGTTCGTGGTAACAGCCGTCGAGGACAATACGGATGTAACGATCCATGCCCATTCACCTACGAAATATCATAGTGCAGGCGACACATGGACGATTCATCTCGATCATGGTCAGACCTACTGGGTGCAGGGTGCTGCTCGCGACGATCAGGACGATCTTTCACAATCGACTGTGACATCGAGCAAGCCTGTTGCCGTTATCGCCGGTTGCGAAGTTATGCGTGCACTGGATGCAATGGTCATTCAGGGGCACTTTGACTATAACGATTACACCGTCGAGCAGATGCTGCCCGTCGAAGCATGGGGTACGGACTATGTGTCGGCGCCATTCAATAATAAATGGGGCATCAAAAAGGATTACGCCGGTGACCTCTACCGCGTCTATTCCAACGAGCCTACGTCGATCACCTTCAACGGCCGCGTACAGAATGTCGGCACGTACTGGGAATTTCCGCTTACGACCGATCCGGTTCATATCACATCGGACAAGCCAATAATGGTCGTGCAGTATGATTACTACCTCGATATTCATCAGAGCGCCTCGCCGCGCACATCGAACACCGAAATGGTCCTCGTGCCGCGTCATAACTGGCGAAAAAACGCGACGTTCAAAGTGCCGACGGGTTATGCTCTCACGTATTTCGCTGTCGTAGCGCAGAAAGATAGCGTTGACAATATCATGGTCTCGGTCGGCGGTGCGCCGGCGCATGCGATCGGCTCGCTTCCTCCAGGAATGAAATTCACGGTCGATAACTACTCGGTCCGTGTCGTGCAGCTCGATCAGCCCTTGCAGGCGATCATCACCGGTAAGTGCGATTTCGCAGTTTATAATTACGGCACACGCGATAACGATCAGATCAAAGCGACTTATGGCTACGCCGCCGCTGCGGCCGCAAGTTTTGGTTCGATCTCCGACGCAGCACCGCCACGCATGAAGTTCGATTCGAGTTGTACCACGTTCAATCTCACCCTTACTGATTCTTCCGTCGATGGACGCGGCATTGGTGATATCAGTTTGCTGTATGATCCGAATGGGCTCGTCTATCGAGGCAAACCCTATGTAAGTTCGAACGTGTCGCTCGTGGTCGATCCTTATGATCTCGGTGCAAAATCCGTGACGGCTCATGTGACGGTCAACAATGCATTGCTCGATGCTTTTGCAGCAGTCTATGTCACGGATCGCGCCGGCAAGGATACCGTATACGCCTTCCGCTACTCCGGTGTAAAAGTAGCTGCGACGCCAGGCACGCAGCTAATGTCGGAGGTTCTCTACGGAACAGGCGCTTGCGTCGACTATGTGATGACCAACAACGGCAAGCTCTCGATTCCTGTCAAGGGCGTAACGCTTGAGTCGATCACGAATGGTCAGACGCCTGCGTTCACACTTACGACGACACCGGCGCTTCCTATGATCCTGAAACCAAATCAGACGGTTTCAATCCATGTCTGCTACACCGCAACAGATACCGGACTTATCAATATTCACAAGGATAGCATCCAGGTCGTAACCGATTGCTATACCGCAAATCTTGCAGAGGTCAATGGCTATGGCGCCGTACCACTGATCTATTCGTTCGATGTCGATTTTGGCAACGTCGTTGTGGGCGCAACGAAGTGTCTGCCCGTCACGATCAAGAACGTCAGCCCGAACAAAGATCTGACGCTGACAAAAAATATTCTGTTCAACTCGAATGTCTTCACGCTCGATGCCGCGACCATCGCTAAGATGCCGATCGTGTTGCATCCAGGTGAATCCGTGACGATTGGGGCATGTTATACTCCTTTGAAACCTGGTACCGACACCACGGTCACCACCTGGGGTAACTTAACTCCGATGCCGTATACTCATACGATCCGCGACATCTCTATCCTGACGGGGTCGGCCGTGAAAGCTGGCGTCAACTGGAACCTGAACAAAGGGCTCGCACAAACCGTATGCGTCCGCGACACGATCTTCACCGTTCAACTCCAGAACACCGGAGGTGCCGACGGCTTCATCGATTCTGTTGTGATGGGCGGAGCCGACGCTAATGAATTCACCATTCTTAAAGTTGGATCGCTAAGTAACTGGACCTCACAATTTTCGATCAGTGCTAATAGCAGCCTCGAAGTTCAGGTGCAGTTCATTGCAAATACGACAGGTGCAAATGCCTGGAGGATTCGGCATGCAAACTTGCTCGTGTACACTGTCGCTGGCAGCGTGCATGATACATCTGCCGTTGCTTTCACCGCGAATGTCTCGCATCCGGTCATTGCATCGAATCTGAATTCGCTCAGCTTCTCCGAGGTTGACCCGGGTGTGTCACAAACGCTGAATGTGTCGATCGACAACATCCAAGGCACTTCGCCACTTACGATCGTCGACTTCTCGACGAGCGATCCGACATTTACGGTCACCTCAGGACTTACAAAAGGGCAGATCCTGCAACCGGGCGATGTGGTGTCTGTAACTGTGTCGGCGATCAACGCAGTCGCAGGTGCATATTCCGGAACGCTCAATATCACGACTGCGGAATGCGGTGGGAATCTGAGCATTCCACTTAGTGCGTCCTACGCAAGCCGTTCGGTAAGCGCTATCGGTGCCATCTACGACACAACCTGGACATGCGAGTCGAACAAGCAGATGGTTGAATTCTGCAACCGAGGTTCGAAGCCTGCTAAACTTATCAGCGCTTCGATCGTCTCTGCCGATTACAACAATCAGCCGGCTGTCAATGCGAACCAATTCTTGTTCGGCGACATCGGCACACTTGGGTCGCTCACCAGCGATTCGACGCTCTTTGTTGCGACTGGCGGCATCTGGTTAAAGAAGGATAGCTGCATCGACATTCCGGTGCTTTATAGTCCTATCCTTACAGGTATGGCTCGCGCGGTTGTTTCATTCACGTATGACTCGGGCGATGGCACACAGATCATTGTCAATCGTCAGATTATTGGCAATGCGCATGTGTTGCCGGTAGAAGTGACGAGCGCCAATGTCTCGAATACGGCGTACAGTGCGATTGTCGATCAAACGATCGATGTGCCGATCACGGTAAAGCAGGATCTCGGAATCGGAAATATCTATGGATACGATGTCGCAGTCGTCTTCAATTCGGATATGTTCGATTTCAATTCGCTCCGTGCCACGCCGGGTGACAATGGCTACGTACCGGTCATCGCAAAAACCGTTGGCAAATCGAACGACACGAACTACCTCACAGTAAACATTCGTGGAACAGGTACGACAAAGATCGCCGATGGCCAGCGCACGCTCGCGCATTTGATCATGACCTCGCGCTTGACAAAAGCCGATACGACGACCGTCACCCCGATGAACCTGACGTTCTTCAGGCAGGATGGCTCGTCGATCTGTTACACACCAACGACGAACGATCCGTCGATCTATGTGCAGCCCCTACGCTGCGGTGAGGCACTGATTCAAGGCTATATCCGCGACAACGGAAGCGTTGTGCACCTGGTCGGTACGTCGCCAAACCCAAGCACCGGCCCGACGAACATTCGCTTTGAGGTTCGTGGTACGAACGTGCCTGTGACCGTTGAGATCTATAGTATGCTCGGCGTCAAGGTTGCCACACTCGCTGACAATGCCATTCACAACAAGGGCATTTACGAACTCCACTTCGATGGCTCGCAGTTAACGAGCGGCGATTACTATTGCCGTATCGTTGGCGGAATGCCTTCGCAAACATGGACGGAGACGAGCCGAATTTCGATCCAGAAATAAAGCTTCTCTAAAGCCCCCGCCTTTTGAAGGCGGGGGTTGGAGGTGGTTTTTTTCGGTCGAGGCAGTGCACGTTTCGAGATTCATCGCACCGGGCGCAACCACCCCAAACCCCTCCTTCAAAAGGAGGGGTTTTTAAAGTTGCGGCAGAAAGTGCGGTAAATTCGTAGTAATGTGTGGCATCGCCGGTATTCTCGCTCTTGGAAAGAATCAGATTGTGACCGACGCGGACTCTCGTGTCCGCCGAATGACGCACGCCCTCGCGCATCGCGGTCCCGATGATGAAGGCATCTACGCATCCGCCAACATCGTGCTAGGGCATCGTCGCCTTTCGATCATCGATCTCAGCGCTCACGGGCATCAGCCGATGGTGCGACCGGATCAGGCTTCTTCAATCGTCTTCAACGGGGA
This sequence comes from Kapaibacterium sp. (SeqCode), assembly GCA_038240295.1. Taxonomy (GTDB): domain Bacteria; phylum Bacteroidota; class Ignavibacteria; order Palsa-1295; family Palsa-1295; genus JABDDM01. The sequence goes on along the minus strand of JBBSDW010000039.1, from coordinate 17,161 downwards.
GATCTATAATTTCAAAGAACTCGCAAAGAAATATTCGATCGCGGACGCGCGCTCGGATACCTTCGTGTTGCAAGAGTTGATTGAGCGTCAAGGAGTTTCGGCGCTCGCTAAGCTTCGCGGCTTTTTTACGTTTGCGAATTGGGATGCCCCAAACCATTCACTCCTTATCGCTCGGGATGCGGTCGGTAAGAAGCCGCTATACTATACAGTTCAGGATGGACAGTTTATTTTCGCTTCCGAACTTCGTGCACTAATTGCAAGCGGTCTGGTGCGACCCATTCTTTCCAAGCAGGGGCTTGCGAAGTATCTTTCCTTCTACTCGCTTCCTTCGCCGCAAACGATGATCGAGGGGGTCTCGACGCTGCCGCCGGGTCACACACTTCGTGTGGATGCAGATGGAGCGATCAAGATCGAACGGTGGTGGAGGCTTGCGGACTACGAACCTCGCACAGGGCGTCCGAGAAGCGAGCTGGTGCAGACGATCCGGGAGAAAGTCGAAGAGGCGGTTCGTTACCGGCTTGTGAGCGATGTTCCTGTTGCATCGTTCTTGTCAGGCGGACTCGATTCGAATGTTGTCACCGGTCTCATGGCGCAGGATTCGCCTGCACCGATCAAGTCATTCACTCTTGGATTTGTCAACGACAAACCCGAGAACGATGAGCGCGATCTCGCGAGGCTCAGCGCACGGGCGTTTGGGACCGACCATCATGAACTCACGATCTCGGCGAGCGATGTTGTTCGGTGGCTCCCCGATTTTTTTGCTTCGATGGATAGCCCTACGGGCGATGGGCTCAATAGCTATCTTGTTTCGCGCGCAACACATGAAGCCGATCCTTCGCTGAAGGTCGTGATAAGCGGCGTAGGCGGCGACGAACTTTTTCTTGGCTACAAAAAATTTCGGTGGCTCGCAAAGCATCCGAACATTCAACGGCTTGTCGCGTCGGTGCCCAGGGGTGTTCGCGGTTCGCTGTTTCGTAGGCTCGAACATTCAACAAGCAAACTTCAGAACGCAGTTCGGATGCTCCTCGAACCATCGCGAACACGTATCCTTTTTTCGGGCGATGAAGTCGCCGAACTTTGCACGATCGCATCCTCCCAGGTTTGCGAGTGGACCGACGACGTACTGAATGCACACTCGCTCGATCAGGAGAAAAATGCGAGCGCGAGACTTCAGCGGCTCGACATCGAAAATTATTTGCCGAGCATGTTATTGCGCGATCTTGACGTAATGACAATGTCACAAAGCCTCGAAGCGCGTGCGCCATTTCTCGATGTTCCGCTCATCGAATTTATGCAGCAGGTACCGCTTGAAGATAAAGCAGCGGGCCCATCGAAATCGCTTTTGAGCGAAGCTTTCGCCGATCTGATCCCCGATGAGTTACTAACGAAACCGAAGACCGGTTTCGAACTCCCGATGTCGCAATGGCTTCGCGATGGAGCGCTCAATCCCTATCTTACCGTTTTGCAGCAAGGCCAACTTCGGTTGATCGACGACAGGCATCTGAACAGCGCAGCCGTCGGCAAAACAGTCGAGCGTTTCCTGAAGGGGCGCGCGCATTATCTTGAAGTGTGGGCGATCATCGCACTCGAAGGCTGGTACCGCGCGCTCATGCAGTACGAACAACTTCCCGCTCACCTATGAAGATCGGCATTGCATCGCTTGGCGATGTTAGCGGCGACACCGGTGGAAGAAATTATATCGAACATTTTCTGCGCGCCTTCGCCTCGCATGAGCTTCCGCATACGATCGTTCTTTTTTTGAGTGAGGGCCAGCGCGATAACCTCGATCTTGGCGATCATCACTTCGAGATCGTCATCGTAAAAGATTCAAGCCGTTCGCCGTTGCATAAAATCTTCGGCGAGCAGTTCAGGCTGCCGGGACTCATTCGCAAGGCAAAGGTCGATGTCATGTATTTCCCGGGCAACTTCGCAAGCTTTCGTTGCCCGGTGCCTTACGTGTTGAACATTCGCGCGGTCCCGCATTATTATGGCAATGCCTACGGCGTCGATCTTCCGCGGCGAGTCATGCGGCAATTGCTGATGCCCTTCAGCGCAAAGCGCGCCGCACGAGTGATCACGCCGAGCGAAGATATTAAGAAAGATGTGATTCGCTTCATCGGGATCAAAGCTGAGAAGATCCAAGTCATTCCTCACGGAGTGGACACCACGCTGTTTGATGGCCAGAAGAATCGCTCTGATCCAGCGGGCGATAAAGTGCTCGCCAGGTTTGGTCTCGAGAAAGGAAAGTATCTTCTCTATGTATCTGCACTCTGGCAATACAAGAATCAGGATAAGCTCATCGCTGCTCATTCGCGAGTCGTTCACCATTTGCCGTTGGAGGTGCCGCTCGTGCTTGCCGGAAAAGGGACGGGGACGCACCCTGTCTATATTGAGCGTCTGCACCAGCTTTGCAAAGAATTTGGCACAGAGCACCTTGTTCGTTTTACGGATCAGCTGAATCAAACCGATCTGCGGTATCTTTACGCGAACGCCCTGGCTTTCGTGTTTCCATCGAGCTATGAAAGCTTCGGGAATCCTCTCTTTGAATCATGGGCATCGGGCATCCCTGTAGCAGCTGCGAACGTCCACTCCTTCCCCGAGATCGTGGGCGATGCCGGAATTTTGTTCGATCCCGCGGACCCAAACGATTTCGATCAGGCACTCGAACGGATCATGAACGATGCTAATTTGCGAGAAACGCTTATTGGAAAAGGCTTGCAGCGCGTGAAAGCTTTCACGTGGGATCGGTGTCTAATGCGAACGCTCTCACTACTTGAAAGTGTTAAGCCGTTCGTCTGACGGGTCGGGGCCGTACCCCACCTACAACTTCCGCGTGTTCGCTCTTTATGACCAAAGCTGATATCGTAAACCGTGTTGCGACTGCAACAGGCGTGACCAAATTCGAGACCGAGATCCTGATCGAAGGATTTTTCAAGACCATCGCAGATGCGCTCGCAAGTGGCGAGCACATCGAAATTCGCGGATTTGGCACATTCAAGACCAAAAAGCGGAAGCCCCGCATGGCCCGTAATCCACGCACCGGTGCCCAGGTGCCGCTCGATGAGCATTTTGTGCCGACCTTCAAGCCATCCCGCGAACTTCGCTCGTTGATCGACGAACGCCAGAAGTCGCTCGAAAGCCTCGCAAAGATTGATGCGCTCGGTGTGCCAGGTGTGCCCATAGCAATCGAAACAGCCGTCGTTGCTTAACGAAGAACTGGGCGAGCCGACCGCGGATTCGGACCTCGAGCAATGCGCTGCATGCGGCACCGAGAGTTCACTCCTGGAGCGCTCAGCGAAAGGTGACTCGGCGTTGTGCCCGAATTGCGGGGCCGAGATTGCCGAGCCGGCACTGCGGCACGCTGCTGATAAAGATTCGAATAACGAGTCGAACGAAGATCCTGCGATCCTACTTTCAATGAAAGCTCCGACGACGCAGCAACTGCTGCTCGATCGACTGATGACGACGCCGCCCATTCCGAAACAGATCCCGCAGGCGACGCTGCTTGTCATTCTCTTCGCGATCGTTGTCGCCGGCTATGGAGTGTATCTTGTGACAAAACCTGTCGATAAATATTTGCAGGAGCAGGCCGACCAATCGTCGCAGAATCAAGGCGATCCGCATAGTGGGATGTCGAGCGATACGACAGAGCTCCATCAAAAGCGCGTTATCCTGCAGCCGATCATCGATTCGTTGAAACAGGTGCTCGCTACGAATCCGGCGGATACGACAGCATTGCTCGATCTTGGGAATGTCTATTTCGATGTCGAGTACTGGCCAGAATCGATGCGCACCTATGAGGCCTACTTAAAGGCGAATCCGGCGAACGCCGATATCCGGGTCGAATATGCGGCTGCCATCGAACGCTCACAGCATGATCCCGAAGCGGCGCTCAACCAGATCGAAAAAGCGCTGGAAGACGATCCAAAAAATGTTCGAGGACTTTTTACTGCCGGCATGATCGCATCGATGAAGATCGGCGCAGGCGGAGATCACGCTGAAGCAGTGGCACAAGCGAAAGATTATTTTGTCCGAGCAAGAGCGGCCGCCCAGGAGCGCGACACAGCAGTCATCCCAGCCATCGACGACATGCTTTCGAAATTCGCAACGATGAAAGCGCCGACGCCTTAGGTTCTCCCAGAACGGTAGACGATCAAACGCCGCGTGGATCACTCCATGCGGCGTTTGTCATTAGCGAAGTCTGGTAGAGACCAGCCATGAGAAGGGATAAGCGTTGAGCATTAGCTCTTAGCGCACGCGCTTCTTATGGCGATTCTTCCGAAGACGCTTCTTGCGCTTGTGCGTTGCCATTTTATGGCGCTTACGCTTCTTTCCGCTTGGCATAGTTCAGTTAATCAATAGATCATTCAAAACAACTCTCATTTCCAGGCGCCCGTTTTGCGGACGAGCCGGATTTGACAGGTGGGTCAAAAACATTGTTGCGTTGAGAGAGTTTCCTCAAAGGGCTGCAAATCTCGCAGCCCGCTCAACTCTGCGAAGCGGCTATCGGTTACCCGCTTCTTCATCCTGCTGTGGCGGGCGCGGTCTGCGCTTCGCCAGATTTCTACGTTCCTCTTCTTCGGCGCTAAGCGAACGCTGACCGTATTGCTCGTTGGAAGGCGGCCTATTGGCTGCTCCTCCACCCGGCTGCGGTGGGCGAACTGGTGGCCTGCCCTGACCTCCGTCGGGTGGTCTGCCGCCACCATCCGGTGGCCTGTTGTCGGCAGGTCTGCGAACACCTGTTGAATAGACCGGCACTCCGCGGAGCGGCCTGTTCGGCTGGCTTCCGGCCTGTCCGCCACTACCTTGTCCACCGCCCTGATCGTAGCCACGGCCTCCTCCGCCCTGGTTGAAATCGCGATCTCGGCCTCCGCCGCCCTGGCTTCCACCACCGCCGCCCTGATAGCCGCGACCTCCGCCACCGCCCTGGTAACCGCCGCCGCCACCGCCTTGGTAGCCTCCGCCACCCTGGCCCTGGTTGTAATCGCGACCGCCTCCGCCGCCACCTTGATAACCGCGGCCACCGCCGCCGCCACCCTGATAGCCGCCACCTCCGCCGCCTTGATATCCGCCGCCGCCTTGCGGCCTCGGGCGATATGCACCTGGCTCGTTCGACTGTGGTCTGTTAAAATTGGGTTCACGCGGTGGGCCGCCGTAACCTCCGCGATCTCTATCCGGTGGGCGTTGGCCATAACCGCCGCCGCTGCCTCCACCTTGTCGCGGAACGTATCCGCCACGATCACCGCCCTGCGGCCTAGGAGCATATCCGCCGCCACCACCGCCTGGCCTGCGATCCTGTCCGCCGCCACCGCCATATCCGCCTCCGCGACCAGCTTCACGTGGCGCATAGCCACCGCCCGGAGCGTAACCTCCGCCTTGGCCTGGTCCACGGCCATACCCACCGCCGCTTTCGCGAGGAGCATATCCGCCGCCGCCTTCACGAGGTGCGTAGCCTCCGCCCTGACGTGGAGGACCTCCGTAACCGCCGCCTTCACGCGGAGCATATCCTCCTTCGCGAGGTGCGTAGCCGCCGCCACGGCCGCCGCCGTACCCGCCGCCACGCTCCTGATACCCGCCGCCACGCTGGCCGTAACCACCACCGCGTTCCTGGTATCCACGACCGCCGCCTGGGCGTCCGCCTTGCGGACGTCCGTAAGGCCGCGCACCTGGCCCACGTGTACCGCGTGCATAACGATCTCCGCGCGCACCTGTCCGCGACTTGCGCTTTTTATTCTTCTTGAGATCTTTTTTCTTGCGAAGCTTTTGTTTCGGCTTGTGCGGTGCGCGTGCCGGCGGGATCGGTGCCGCCCAAAGCTCCTGTGCAAGCTGTGCCTGTTCGCGAACCGGCGCTGCAATAAATTTCAAACAATCTTCGCCCAAAATCTTATCGGCGGCGAGCTTGCCGCTCCAGAAGGCGCTCGCGATCGAGGATTGACCGACGACATAATCGCCAGCAAGATAAAGAGGCACGCCAAGCTCGGCTGGCTTGAGTGTTTCACCGCCAAAGGGTGAGCTCTCTAAAAATGCCGCAGGCCAGCGCTGGATCTCCCCATAGATGATATCGGGCAACGCAATATCGAGCACTTCTTCGAAGACGCGTTCGATCGCGGCAAATGTTTCGCGGTCCGACTTGAGCACGTAATCGCGGCTGATCTCTGCGCCCAATTGCAGCATGAAGGCGCTCTCTTTTTTTCTGACTCCAAGCTCGCGGCGTTTTTGCTCCTGCGAAAGCCAGAAGATCGGCGCGGTAACGTCGTCCGAAAAAAGTGCGGTAAAGTCTTCTTTGAATTCCAGATTCGTTGTGCCGAAGGCAGCGCCGATCATCGGTTCGTACTGCACTTCGTTGAGCATGTCGGTCAGCTTCTTGAGCTTCTTATGCTTATCGATATGCGGCAACAGCATCGCGAGCGCATAGGGCGCCGGAATGGCAAGGACGATACCATCGGTCGGCATCGACTCACCTCGCTGATTTTTCAGCGTCGCTGTTTTGCCATCGACCACGATATCACTTATACGTGTGTGGCTTCTGACCGGAATTCCTTCGACGAGCGCATCCGCGATCACGCGCATACCACCGTCGATATATGACCAGTCGGCGCCTTCGACAGGCTTTGCCGTTCCGATCGAACGGCCGTCGAAGCGAAGGATCGGCCCTGGAAATGGCTTCAAATTCGGCATCACGCCGCGCTCTTCGAATACTCGCTTGAGTGCTGCGCGGGCTTCGGATTCGACGGGGTTCGAGCCGTGCGGTGATAAGTCGATGCGCTGCGTGCCGGCATCCATCGTACGATAACCGAGATTACGCGTGCCGGCTCTGCCGCCGAGGCCGCGCGACCATTCGAGGACTGTGACATCCTTGCCAGCGCGGTGGAGAAAATATGCGGTCGATAGACCCGAAAGTCCGCCGCCAATGATCGTGATCATAGTGATTCTATGCTACAGTAATGAGAGCTAATTCGAAACGGGATTATCTCCGTTCGTTCAATTGTGAGTCGCACCATCCGAGAAAAGCCCACGGTGCGTTGGGGGCAACATTCATTTAAGCGACACCTGCGCCGCGTAGGCTGTTACAGCCTGTGAGATCCGTTTTGATCTTTCCGATCCGTTTTGAGCTTCTATGCTCGTTACAGTCCTTCCCCAAGTTCTTCCACCGGGCTTGAAGTGAACTCAAGTCTATTTCCGGTTTGGAAATTTAGAAGTATTCGTGTGAGCCGCTTATGTCGTGAGACGTTTTTACTCTGACCTATTGTCAGCGCTTATCGTTCGTTGTGATACGTAACTTCAGTGAGATCAGGCCAAAATCAGCGAGCCTTTCGCCAGACGGCGCCTCTTCGGACGCCAATGAAACCCTCCCCTATCCAGCACTTCTGGCAATCAAAAGCCGGACCGAAAGGAACAACAAACAAACAAAGTCGCAGTTATCTGCCTGATTTGCAACAGCGATTCACTCTGAAAGTTTCGGTTCTAGCTCGATGGTACTAATTTCCCCTTTTTTCGATGATCTAAACCCGCCATGGCAGCTCGCCTGGATGGCCAACCCCGATGGTTGGATCTTCTGGTATAATCGCCGCTGGTACGAATACACCGGATCAACGCCCGAACAAATGGAAGGTTGGGGCTGGCAATCGGTGCACGACCAGAACCAACTTGAAAGCGTGATGGCCAAATGGGTCGAGTCGATCGAGACAGGTGAACCCTTCGATATGACGTTTCCACTCAAGGGTGCCGACGGGGAGGTTCGTCCCTTCCTTCCCCGCGTCATGCCATTTCGCGATGAGCACGGTGCGATCCAGTTATGGTTTGGGACAAACACCGATGTCAGCGATCAGCGCAGGATGAGCCTTGAACGCGAAGCACTACTCGAGCGCGGACGTGAAGCGCGCTCGGTCGCAGAAAATGCGAGCCGGATGAAAGATGAATTTCTGGCAACCTAAGGCCATGAACTCCGCCCACCACTAAATGCGATCTTTGGCTGGACGCAGTTATTGAAAGGCGGCAAAGATGATTCCACGCTCGTTGCCGAAGCGATCGACGTGATCGATCGAAACGTACGGGTTCAGGTGCAGTTGATCGAGGATCTTCTCGATATGAGTCGCATCGTTTCCGGAAATCTGCGTCTCGCCATAAAGCCGATATACGCTCAGGGATTCATCGAACTGGCGATCGAGACCATCTTACCCGCAGCATCGGCCAAGGAGATCACTATCGATCGCGCTATCGAGGCGATCAACCAACCGACCGCCGGAGATGCCGGCAGGCTGCAACAGGTGATGTGGAATTTGCTTTCCAATGCAATCAAATTCACCCCGAGCGGTGGAAAGATCGGGATCGAGCTTCGCGCGATAAATTCCAATAACTTCGTAAATTTGTGAAACAACGCGCCGGTTGGTGCGTCTTTCACATTTTCGGCCTATGTCTTTTATCGTCGATCTTCTTGCGCTCGAAATTCTCGATAGCCGTGGTAATCCCACGATCGAGGTTGAATGTTATTTGGAAGATGGCTCGTTTGGCCGCGCGGCAGTTCCGAGCGGAGCTTCGACGGGCGAACATGAAGCGGTCGAACTTCGCGATGGCGATAAATCGAGATATGGCGGCAAGGGCGTGCGTAATGCCGTCAATAATGTCAATGAGATCATTGCGAAAGAATTGGTAGATCTTCCCGCGACTGAGCAGCGCGTGGTCGATGGAATGCTTATCGCGCTCGATGGTACGCCAAATAAATCGAAGCTTGGCGCGAACGCAATACTTGGTGTGAGCATGGCAGTCGCACGTGCGGCGGCGCAGTCGGTCGGTCTTGAACTTTATCGCTATCTCGGCGGCACTGGTGCGCACGTGATGCCGATGCCGATGCTCAATATTATCAATGGCGGAGTGCATGCCGATAACCCGCTCGACTTCCAGGAATTCATGATCATGCCCGCGCGAGCCGAAAGTTTTGCCGAAGCGCTTCGCTGCGGCGCCGAAATCTTTCATACGCTCAAAGCAGTCCTGAAAAAGCGGGGTCTCAATACGAATGTCGGTGACGAAGGCGGATTTGCGCCGGCGCTTACGTCAAATAACGAAACGATCGAAGTCATTCTCGAAGCCATCACGCAGGCGGGATATAATCCGGGAAGCGATGTGCTGCTCGCGCTCGATTGCGCATCGAGCGAAATGTGGCGCGGCAATGGGAAATATGAATTGTACAAGTCCACAAAGAAAATACTTTCGACCGAACAGATGGTCCAGACATACGCAGACCTTGCATCGCAGTATCCGATCGCAAGCATCGAGGACGGCATGGCCGAAAACGATTGGGCGGGTTGGAAGATGCTTACCGAGGCGATCGGCGACAAAGTGCAGCTTGTCGGCGACGATCTTTTTGTCACGAACGTCGAATATCTACAGCGCGGGATCGACGAAAAAATTGCGAACGCGATTCTCGTAAAAGTAAATCAGATCGGCACGATCACCGAAACATTCGACACGATCGCGCTTGCCCAGCGCAATGGTTACGCTGCGATCATCAGCCACCGCTCGGGAGAAACCGAGGACACAACGATCGCCGACATCGCAGTCGCCTGCAATGCAGGTCAGATCAAAACCGGCTCCGCATCGCGTTCCGATCGGATTGCGAAATACAATCAGCTGCTGCGCATCGAAGAGGAGTTGATCGGCTTGAGCAGCTATCCTGGTTCGCAGGCACTCAGCGTGAAATATCCATTGCAGGAGACTAAGAAAAAGAAGGGCGCGAGAAGGCCATCTTGATCGCGGCTTGTGCCGAATTTTTGTGCGCCATCGTATATTCCTTTTGGGAGGCTTTTAAGGAGATTGGTGGTGTGACCAGGGATCATCTTGTTGTTTGCATCGCGGTCGGGTTGAAACCCGACCTACGTTTATGAAATACTGGCAGATCACTACGCGGCGGATGTCTCGGGCAGCGCAGAAGCTTGTTATGGATGATGCCTGGCACCAGATGAACACTTCGCCGTTTTCGTGGTACCGGGTTTGGCATAAGCGGATGATCCAACGAGCACAGTTTGTTTCCGAGATCGAAGCGCGCGAAATGCTGCCGTTGCTCGATCGGTTCGAGCCGATCGCCGAGCGTTCCGGCGTCGAGGGATTTCGTGAGCAGCTTGTCCTCGAATCAGGCGAACAGGGAATGAGGCTTGTGACGCTGCTGGGATATCCGATCGAAGAAGGCGAGCACATGCACGCGTTCACGCATGCGATCGAGCAATTGGGAAATAGCTCTGAAGTTCGGGATCATCTCCTCTTCCTGGTCACTCCCCTTCCCGATCTTTCTTCGGCTGCGATGATCGATACGGAGGAAATTATCAGCCATACGAAGCTGCTTTATCAGGCGCTCAGAATGGGCGGAAGCATTCAGGCTGCGCTTTATAGCTTTCAGCGGGCGCTGGATAGTGGTGACTCGTTATAGGCTTTCTCTGCGGACATTGAGATCAAGAAACAGTTTCGCGATTCCTGCGTTAGAGAGCTGTTGACCTGATTCACGGCACAAATCCAATCGTTGGCCAGACGACCAAACGTTGGTCACAATAGCAATCATTGGCCACAGACCCATCTTTAAGTTTAGCTACGTATGAAACGTCTCGGAGCACTCGCAGTTATTATTCTCCTTTTGCCGGCATCGCTGTTTGCCGAGGTCCATTTCAAAGATCTCACGATGCCGGAGGCTATGAAGCTCGCCAAGAAGCAGAAAAAGTCGATCATGGTCGATTTTTACACCGACTGGTGCTCGTGGTGTAAGGTGCTCGATCGCGATACCTATTCCAATAAGAATGTCGGCGAATACGCTGAAGATCACTTTATCTCGCTCAAGATCAACGCCGAAAAAGGCGATGGCATTGCGCTCGCAAAGCAATACAGCATTCAGGGTTATCCGACCGTGATGTTCTTTGCCGCCGACGGCAAGGTGATCACCCGCGTCGTTGGTTATCAGGATACTTCTGCCTTCAGCCGCTCGATGGAAATGGCTGCCGCCGGTGGCCTGCAAGGTTTGATACAAAAGACGACGGCAAAAAAGACTGCCAGCGATCCGAAGGCATGGATGACGCTTGGCGATTATTACAGCATGAACGACAAGTCGGCCGATGCGATCGCCGCTTATGATAAGGTCATCTCGCTCGATGCAAAAGACACCAGGAAGCTTTACGAGCAGGCATTATATGCGAAGGGATTCAATCTGACCGGCGTCGATCAGATCACGATGCTCGAAGATGCGATGAAGCAGTATCCGGATCGCCCCGAAGCGCGTCGTGCATTCACCATGCTTCTCATGAATGATTTTAACGGACTGACGCCTGAACGCGCCGGCGCTCGCATGGATGCGTGGGCCGATAAACATGGCATGGATGCCGATGCCTTTAACATGTTCGCCTGGGAAGCACAGAAAAAAGGAATCCTGCTCGCGCAGGCCGAAGCATACGCGACACGTGCAGTGCTTGCTTATCCCGATGTGAACGAACGTGCGAATGCGCTTGATACAAAAGCTGTCGTCGTTGCAAAAGAAGGCCGGCCACAGGATGCAGTGATTTTTGAAACGCAGGCGATCAGTTTGCTTCCGTCTGGCGATAAGCGGACGCAGGAATTCACCGATCGCAAAGCCGAATTCGAAAAACAAAGCCAATCGGCAGGCGCGAAATAATTTCTCTGCTTCTTTCACAGACATCAGTTGAGACCACGCACCAACTCGGAACGCCCATCGGCGATCATCTCTCCTTCCATTCTCTCGGCGAACTTTGTTCGGCTCGAGGAAGAGATACGCGTGGTTGAATCCGGCGGCGCCGACTGGCTTCATATCGATGTAATGGATGGCCACTTTGTGCCGAACATCACGATCGGTCCACCGGTAGTCAAGTCGATTCGTCCCGTCACGAAGCTTGTGCTCGACTGTCACTTGATGATCGAAGCGCCCGATAATTTTATCGATGACTTTGCAACTTCCGGCGCTGATATCATCACGGTACATCTGGAAGTTTGTAGGCATCTCAATCGCACGATCCAGCATATTCATTCGCTTGGTAAAAAAGCTGGAGTCAGCCTGAACCCTGCGACGCCGCTCGGTACGCTCGAAGAGATCCTGCCCGATATCGACCTCGTACTTCTTATGAGCGTCAATCCTGGCTTTGGCGGTCAGAAGTTTATCCCCTCCCTCTTTCGACGTGCGCGGACTTTGCGCGATACGATCGAATCGCAGAATTTGAACGTGATCATCGAAGCGGATGGTGGTATCAAATTGGATAATATCCGAGACATCTATGAATCCGGGGTCGATGCGATCGTCTCTGGTTCGGGCGTCTATGGCGCGAACGATCCGGCGCAGATGATTCGGGATATGAAAGAAGTTTGTGATTCGGTTCGGTCTGTGTTTGTGTAGTGCCAACTGGCTGTTTTTGTGCATTGTGTTCACTCACGTTTTCACTATATCTGATTGATGGCGATGGTAACGATCTCCGAAGGAAAGTATAATGGTATTCAGGCGTGCGCAAGTGACAAAGGCATTATCGCTGCTGCCGCGATGGATCAGCGCGGTTCACTCAAAAAGTCGATCGGCAAAGCGATGGGCAGAGATGCGACCGATCAGGAGCTTACCGAATTCAAAACGCTCGTAACGAAAACCCTCACGCCCTATGCGACGGCGATCCTGATGGATCCCGAATATGGTTTGCCATCAATCGAATTCCGCGCACCGGGCACCGGGGTACTCCTCGCCTACGAGAAGACAGGTTATGATGCCGCTAAAAAAGGCAGGCTGCCCGATCTCCTCGATGTCTGGAGCGTCTATCGATTGCGCCAGGCCGGTGCGAACGCTGTAAAAATATTGCTCTATTATAATCCATTCGATGACCAGCAGATCGTCGAGCTTAAGAATGCATTTATCGAACGCGTCGGCGCCGAATGCAAAGCGCTCGACATTCCATTTTTTATCGAGGTGCTTGCCTATGACGATCAGTACGACGAAAAAGGCGCCGAGTTTGCGAAGCTCAAGCCAAAGTATGTGACGGCATACATGGAAGAATTCTCGAAAGAGAAATATGGCGTTGACGTGCTCAAAGTCGAAGTCCCGATCAACATGAAATATTGCGCTGGCACAAGCGCCTGCACGGGCCAGAGCGTCTATTCTCGCGAAGATGCGATGACGCTCTTTCGAGAAGCAGCAAGCGCCGCCAAAAAACCGTTCATCTATTTGAGTGCCGGTGTCACCGATGATGTGTTTCGCGAGACCATTCAGCTCGCAGGCGAAGCAGGCACAAACTTTAGTGGAGTACTGTGTGGACGCGCCACCTGGCAGGATGCGGTGCCGATCTATGGTGCCGAAGGAAGCACTGCGACCGAGGCATGGCTGCTCGATCGGGGCGTAAAGAACATTCAGGCGCTCAACGAAGTCCTCGATAAATATGCAAAGCCCTGGTTCATGATGTATGGCGGACTTGAAAATATCGAGCATCATTAACCTGCGAACTGAACTTGCTTCTTGGCCTGGTGAGCGTTCGTTGCAGTAAATTTGCGCTGACAAGATCATTACCCACGAATCCGTTTGGCAGCGAAAGAGCGTCCGGCACCCAAAACGTCAACGTCAAGGTCAGTCCCTTCAAAAAAAGAAGAGACTGTTTCGCTTGTGACTGCCAAACCAGACGCTGCCACTCCAACGGCAGACGCAGATGCTGACCTTCTCGTTGTCCCCACCTCTGTCCTTCCCCAAATCGCAAGTGCCGAGCTAACAACATCGCAAAAAAAACAGGGTGAAGATCGTGCGCTCGTTCGCCGTGCGCGCGAAGGTGACGATCGGGCTTTTGGTGAACTCATTCAACGCCACCGACATGGCATCGAACGGCTTGTACGTCCGCTGGTTCGCTCTGCACCTTCGGATGAAGTTGAAGATCTCGTGCAGGAGGCGCTCACAAAAGCATTCTTACATATTCACTCCTATTCGGAAGAATATGCATTCACTACGTGGCTTTATCGAATCGCAACGAATCATGCGATCGACTATTTGCGCCGCCGTAAGCTGAACGCATTCTCGATCAGCGCACCGCCGACGCAGAATACGCATAAGTCGGACGATGACTCCCGCGAATTCGAGATCAAAGATGAATCGTGGGTGCCGGACGAAATGATGGTCGCAAACGAGCGGACCAAAACGATCGAAGATGCGATTGAACAGCTACCTGAGAATTACAAGCGCGTGATCAAACTCCGGCACTCGCAGGATCTCGAATATGAAGAGATCGCGAAGATCCTGCAGATCCCGATGGGTACCGTCAAAGTTCATCTTCATCGCGCACGTGCAGCACTCGCGAAAATGCTTGGGGGTAAAATCTGAGAGAACGGAACTCGCTTCCACTCCATTACTAAATCGTGTCCACGCTTCCAAACTTCTTATGAAAGTCGCATGCGAGCTGGCGATTGGACCGTAGCCGCCGATGGACAACTCACGCTTGAACTCAAATGGGAAGATGCCACGGCTGGTCGATCTGCACCTTCCGATGGATTCATCGGTGTCGAGTCTCAAAAGTTTATTCCAAGCCCTACCATTTCTGCGATTCATGGTAATGCCGATGGGACAAGGCTAAATCATGGACATGCCATTACTTTATACGACCCAATCTATTATGGGCACATCAATCAAGCACTTGACGGTGCCGGTGCACACTAAGGTTTTATACGGAACATGGATGGTACACAAGAGCTTTTGTATAAGCCTTTTGATGCTTTGTTCGTGCATGAATTTGCCAGCAGCTCCGCCGGAGTATGTGTTCCCGAAGGTCATACACGGCGATTCCGTTGAGATTTTATGGCAGACTCCCTCTCCATTTCGGTTTAATTCGGCAGACATCGCTGCAAGTCTGGCCTTGTCCGTCGATGACTCAAGCCTAGTGATCGGTACCGATGATGGGCTCGCGTGCTTCAGTAAGCGAGATGGGAAGTATCGATGGAGGACGCCCCTCCAGTTGTCCAACCGATACGCGGAGTATTGGTCACCGTACGAATTGATCCTCGATAATGGCAGGATCTATGTGACGGCTGGCTCTAACGCATTGCGAGGTAATCAATCGGCTTTCGTGTGTGTATCTGCAAGCAATGGGACGGTTATTTGGCGGCATGATCTTCCTGATGGTGACGGCTTTGCGAATGGCCTTACGCATTTTGCTCAATCCCCAACGGCGGTTTTTTTACGACAAAATATTCACATCGTATTGTCTCGCTTGCGAAAGCGGATGGACATGTCCTGTGGGATTCGATCAATGCAGATCTGGTCGGTTCACAGGGAGGCGACGACTGGACAAACATCAGCGATATGTCTCAGCCTGCTTACCGAAATGGCGTGCTCTATTTCGGATGCCGACTTTGGAATGAGCCTGGTGCGCAATTCTATAGCGGGGTGGTGGACGCCATTGATGCAGAGACAGGTCGTCTTCTTTGTAGAAAGGTCATGCCACTTCCCGATAGTACGATCGGTTGGGTCGGCTGGAAAGAGAATCCATTTTCGCCTATAGGCGCTACTCCGATACCTACCAGCCGTGGGGTGATTCTAGAGCCTGGATATTCAGTAGGGTTAGTTGACACTGCCGGTAAATTGATTTGGAGGAAGGCACCGAATCTTGGAAATATGACAGATTGCAGTCACCCTCCAATCTATTATCACGGCCAACTGTACGTGTACAACACCGCTTCGAACAACGCTACCATCGCCTCGATAGACGCTGAGAATGGAGGCGTTCTCGTCAGGCCGGTGTGACTTGCTAAAAGTCTGACGTGTCGTTTCTCGGAATAGTGAACCCTACTCGAGCTCCTCCGTTTTTGGACACGTAAGCGCGACAAGCAATTTTTTGAATGAACACGCAACCGACGCCATAGATCGTCGTAGGGTCCCACTCATCAACGTAAATAATACCTTCGTCGGTCATAACGGAATAGCTAACGACATTGTTTTGACCTTTCTTGGTCGTAACTTCTTTTCTTTTACGGGAACGCACTGTTCCACAGACGTAGATTCCAGTTCCGTCGATACTATCGGCGATTGTTCCTTGGCTTTGTGAATTTGATGGTTCGTCAACCACTCTCGAACTGCTTTTAGACATGATGGTCCTACTCCTGAATGTGATGCAAAATCTCGGACGTATGCCTGCGCTAGTTGCGTAGTGTCATGTATTCCGAGTCCAGTAATTATGTTTTTTATTCTCGTATCGAAGCCGGCTATTCTCGAAGTACTCAACGAATATGTACAGTCTTATGCGGAGCTCACTAATTACGCTAAGCGAGCTGAACTTCGAGCTATCGAATACATCAACCGATCTTCTTTCCTTGCTGAAGGGGGAGAATGCGTTAGCGGAAAAAAACTGGTAGGACACCTACAAACCTGTCCTGGCGTCGGGCCTGTCTGTTCTCATATTTGGGCTCTGGAGATCGTTGATGCTTCCCGATTCAAGAACGCGCGAGCGATCGCAGCCTATTGCGGTCTTGATCCTTCGTTAAAAGTTTCTGCTGGTAAGGGGTTGTTGGTCGTTGATAATATCCGAAATGCCGGTCGAAGTGAAACGCGTGCGTGAGCGAATCCTGGCTTGGAAAAATTCCTTTCGCCGAGTCCCAGTTGCCGACATTTAGCTGCAAGTAACCCCAACCTTGTAACTGCGCCTCGACGGCCATTCGTTTATTATTGGATGCCTTGACGCAACGCGGTTCGTCATCCGCAATCCGTCCGGGATGTCTGCAAATCCAGCGACCGAGTTGACATAAGCCGGATAGGAGGCATTTGATGAATCTTTTCTCGTCCATCGAAGTCCAACGAATGTATCGAGAACGGAGGGCCAGGCGTGGAGGCTTGTATCCACCCGCGAGTAATAAATGTACTCGCCGGGAAACACCGTCGCTGGTGCACCAAAAAAGGTTATTTCGTTTTCGTACATCGAGGGTGGCTGTCCATCGAAGATCATTCGAAAACGGCGAAGTTGCGTAATGTTTCGGTCGTCGTCTTGCTCATGCCAGTGAGCATGGATGTTCCGTTTTGAACCCATAAAGTCGCAGTAAGCCATCATTGGGATCGAAAGTGCGCCCGGGGCATTTTCCGCAGCGTCTCCAGTGTCGCTCATCAGGAACTCCCGAGAGCGGCCATCGTTCGGTACAGTATTTATCCGTGCCTGTACCACGCTGTCGAATC
>JBBSDW010000038.1:0-22799 GCA_038240295.1 Kapaibacterium sp. (SeqCode) | reverse complement strand
CTCGCGAAGGATCGGATGGGCATGATCTCGCATGGCATCTGGCTTGTCGTGACGCGGAAGATCCCGGCATCGAGCGCGCTCGGTGGGCCGATCAAGATCTTCAAATTGGCAAAGCAGAGCGCTGGCGATGGTGGCTCGTCGTTCCTGATCTTCATTGCGATGCTTTCGCTTTCGCTGGCCTTCATCAATATCCTTCCGATCCCAGCGCTCGATGGCGGACACTTGATCAACATTTTGGTCGAAGCAGTGCTGCATCGCGAGCTTTCCCAAAAAATGAAGCTCGGTATACAAAAAGTCGGAGTAGTCCTCGTTCTCTCGCTGATGGCGTTCATGGTCTTCAACGATATCCGAAACTTGTGACGGCTCTCGCGTAACCCACTGCCAACGCTCAGCGATGGTCATTGACTTACGAGAATTCGTCAGCATGAAGTCGAATTAATCGCCCAGATATATCGACTCGACTTCTCGTTCCGTAAGTTCGCATTCAAGCTTTACAAAAGCTCGCAAGGGATACAACTTCGAACGCTCACTGTTCCAACGTTGATGAGCGCAGCCGAACATTACATGTGAACTCGAAACTTCGATCACGTGCGCCAAAAGGAGCGCGCGATCCGCAGCAAAAGATCGCCCTCGCACTTCAGCGAGCGCTCCACCTCGCAGACCACGATATCGCGGACTGCGTGGAAGCATGCGCGAATGCTCAAGCGTTCGCGATCGCTGCTAAAAATAGCAATCTCATCGCCGCTACGCAAGCTATCGCGGGCCATTGTGCGCGGCTTTACGGGAATCGCGAGGTCGCGGTCGAACATTTCAAGAAGGGGCTCATTCGCTATAAGCAGTTGGGAGATCTGGATGCTGTGCTTGAACTACGAGGCGAACTTGCAACGGTAAAGCTAACTGCGGGCAACGAGAAGCAGACGCTGGAAGAACTGCATCAGATCGTCAGCGAGCGAACACAAACTTCGTATTCGATGCCAACGTCACGCATCGATGCTTCTTCGCGCCAGCCTTTTTTTCTTCCACGCACGTGGCAGGAGCGCTTGTCCGAGCGCATTCCCAAACCTTCGGAAATCGAACGAAACCAGCGAGCACACCTTGCGGCGCTCTATGATTCGATCGGGATCGGATATATCGTGTTGCGCGAACATCATAAGGCCGCCTCTTTTCTCGAAGAAGAATTTTCGATCGCCACGCTGCTCAATGACCGTACTGCCGTTGCGCGAGCACTCAACAATCTTGGATACGTACATGCACTGCTCGGAAATAATGTGCTTGCGCTTGAATATTGCCGGCAGGGATTAAAACTTGCGAGGCAGCTTCGCGACAAACGGAGCCTGGCGATCACGCAGCGTAACCTCGCTCAGCTTTATCTGACGACGGGCCCCGCAACGAAGGGAAAGCGGTTTGCGGAGCAATCGTTTGCAACCGCGAGCGAGATCGGAATGCATGCACTCGCCTGCCGGCCACTTGTGCTCCTGACGAAATACGAACGCTTGCATGGATCGCTCGCAAAAGCGACAGCGCTGAATCATAAAGCTCTAAAGCTTCTCTGTGACGAACCCGAGAGCGGCAGCTTCATCTTTTTTTCGATACAGCAACTGCTGATCGAACATGCCACTTCGCCATCAAAAAGTGTCTATCGGCACTTGCTCGGTTTGCATGCTGCTGCGAAATCGCGCGGACTCGAACTTCAGCATGAGATCGCGCAGGAGATCGCTCGCGTCACGGAAGAGCTGCACCTGTTGCCCGAGGCGATTCGGTGGTTCAGGCGAGTGCAGGAATACGAGATCGAACGACTCAACACCGAGCAGCGAAGCGCGCTCGTGAGTTTGCAGACCGAGCAGCAGCTCGCCCATCTGGGGCGCGAACGCGAATTGCAGCAGTTGCAGCTTGAGAAGCTCGAGATCCGGCTCAATGCGAAGGCCAGAGAGACAGAACTGCTTGCTGTGCATCTTGCGAAAAAAAGCTCCGTTCTCGCCTCGCTCACATCTGAGCTCGATGCGATGAAACGGTCAAAGAGCGATTACTCCAACCAGACGATCGATGCAATACTTGGGCTGATCGAAACGATACGCTTCAAGGATAAAGACTACGAACAGCTCGAATCTCGCGCGTCCGAACTTCATCGAGAATTCGCACTCGCGCTTGACACACGCTATCCCGATCTGACGGCTACCGAAAAGCGAATTTGCATTCTCTTAAAGCTTGGCTTAAGTTCGGTCGATGTCGCAAACGTGCTGTTTACTTCGGTTCGAACGATCGAGACGCATGCGCTCTCGATCAGAAAAAAATTGCGACTTCCGACGACGACACGACTCGCGAAATTTCTGACGGCGTTCGTGTAGCGTTTGCGCACGCTTTGCATAGCTTATCTCTAAGTAGTTAATTACGTAGTTGGGCAACGAATTGTTAACGGTCGAATTGGTTTAAAGACTTAGCAAAGATCGATTTTATTTGGGACGACTTATGGGCAAGCTTCACACCGCCACTTCCACAGCAATGGATCCCTACAAGGGTGCCTGGGGCACAACCGAAGCTGCACACCTGACTCGTCGCTCGATGTTCGGCGCGACGAGCAAGGACATTGTGACGCTCGCGCAATTATCAATGTCGCAGGCCGTTGATCTTCTCCTTGCCGATCAGCCTGCCGAGACAAGCGCCCCGCTCGTGTGGTACCATTATGACATCGGCGGCGTGACGCAAGGCCAAACGTGGGTTAATCTGCCCTACGACGCGACGAATGATTTTAATCGGACGCAATCGCTCGGCGCATGGTGGCTTAGTCTGATGATCGGACAGAAACTTTCGATCCGGGAAAAGATGACGCTCTTTTGGCATAATCATTTTGCCTGCGGCGCCGCATCGGTCGGCGATGCGCGCTATTCGTACAAGCAATGCACGCTCCTTCGCACGAATGCACTCGGAAATTTCAAGTCGATGGTAAAGTCGATCACCTTCGATCCGGCGATGCTCCGATATTTAAGCGGTAATAAAAACGTCAGCGGTGCGCCGAATGAAAATTACGGTCGCGAGTTGCAGGAGCTCTTCACGATCGGCAAAGGCGCCGAAACTTCCACAGGTGATTACACGACCTACACCGAAGCCGATGTGAAAGCCGCAGCTCGTGTACTGACTGGCTGGAGCGACGATCCGGCAACCGTGGGCTATAGCTTCACCGCTCAACATCACGACACAACCGATAAGCAATTCTCCGCACGTTACGGCAGCACCGTGATCAAAGGCGGTTCCGATCAAGCGGGCGCCGAGCGGGAGGTCGATGATCTGCTCACGATGATCTTTAACGAAGACGCGACAGCGCGATATATCTCGCGCAAGCTCTATCGCTGGTTTGTCGATTATGTGATCGACGACTCCGTCGAACAAAACGTGATCGGGCCGCTTGCAAACTCCCTAAAGGCAAATAATTTCGAGATCAAGCCAGTGCTCGCCTTGCTGCTGAAGAGCTCTCATTTTTATGATCTGGCCTATCGCGGCTGCGTCATCAAGACCCCGCTCGATTATATCGTCGGATCACTACGCACACTCGGCGTGGTGATGCCTTCGCAGGAAGGCGTGATCACGATCTATTATGGCTGGATCGGACTCCTCATCACGGGTGGCAATTTGCAGATGAACCTGCTCGAACCGCCTAATGTGGCAGGCTGGCCGGCCTATTATCAGATCCCAGAGTTTCACGAAATTTGGCTCAATGCAGATACGCTCGATTCACGCATAAAATTTGCGGATGATCTTGTCTCGAATAAGTATCAGATCGCAGTGCAGACCTATTACCTGAGCTATCTCGACCCAACCCTCTTCGCTGAGCAATCTTCCGACGCCTCACAGCCAGACACACTCATAAACGACTGGGCAAACTTGCTCTATCCCAATCCACTCAATGTCGATCAACTTAAAACTTTGCACGACACCTTGTTGCCCGGACTTCCGAATTACGAATGGACCGCGGAGTGGACGAACTTCCTGAATAATCCGAGCGACGCAGCGAAGAAGCAGGCCGTGAGCACCAAACTCACGACACTTCTGAAATACATGCTCGAACTCGCCGAATACCAACTGATGTGAAGAACGCTTAGCACGAACGAATATGAAACGTAGAGATTTCCTGAAAGCTGCAGCGCCCGCAACCGTACTGCCATTTCTTGTCGGTGGGTATTCGATCAAGGCATTTGCGAACAATCCGCTGCTTCATTCGCTTATCGCGAGCAGCATCCCGGCCGACCGTGTGCTGGTGCTCATTCAACTTATCGGCGGTAACGATGGGCTCAATACGGTTATTCCGCTCGATCGATATTCGGAGATCATGGCAGCCCGATCGAATATTGCGATCGCGGAATCGGCGGTGCTGAAATTAACTTCGACGATTGCCCTCAATCCGGTGCTCTCAGGAATTGCTGGATTATATGGCGAAGGAAAGATTGCGATCGTTCAAAACGTCGGTTACCCGACACCAAACTTTTCACATTTTCGCTCGACAGATATCTGGCTGACCGGATCCGATTACAATCAGGTGCTCGAGACCGGCTGGATCGGTAGATATCTCGATCAGGAATATCCTGGCTATCCCACAGGCTATCCAAACGCGCAGATGCCCGACCCGGTCGGTGTACAGATCGGCTCCGCAGTTTCGCTTGGATTCGAAGGACCAACGGCAAACATGGGAATGGCATTTTCGAACCCATCGTCGTTCTACGACATCATCAATGATACCAAAACGCAAACTGCGAATACGCGCGCGGGTCATGAACTCGGGTATGTCCGAACGATCGGGGATCAATTGCAAAAGTTTGCTGTGCCAGTAAAAGACGCGGCGACGAAAGGCGTTACTAAATCGCAACTGTGGCCAACTGCGAATGCGAACACGCTCGCCGATCAATTGCGGATCGTGGCCCAACTCATCGCCGGCGGCTTAAAGACGAAGCTCTATGTCGTCAATCTTGGCGGCTTCGATAGTCACACAAATCAACGCAAGGGCCAGGACCCGCTGCTTGCGAAAGTCTCCGAAGGGATCACCGCGTTCCAGGATGAACTTCGTCTCAATGCTCTCGAAGATCGCGTGATCGGAATGACCTTTTCCGAATTCGGTCGCCGTATCAAATCGAACGACAGTGGCGGCACCGATCATGGAGCAGCTTCTGCAATGTTCGTCTTCGGGAAAAATGTCGTCGCTGGAATTCATGGTTCAAATCCTGTGCTGCCCGCGAATGCAACCGTCGACGACAACATCAACATGGAATTCGATTTCCGGCAGGTCTATGCGTCGGTTCTTAAAGAGTGGTTCGGCGCCAGCGATACGGAGCGAATGAATACACTGCTCAAGGATTTCCCGACGATCGACATCATTCAATCGGCAGGTGTAACGCAAGCGCCCCCGCTGCCTTCGATCGAACTCTCGCAAAATTATCCAAATCCGGTCAGCATTTCAGCGGGCAACCGGACGACCCAGATCGGCTTCAAAACCAATGGCGGCTTTGCACGGCTCCGACTCTATGATGCGAAGGGATCGCTTGTTCAGACGCTGATCGATAACACCGTACCCGCCGGAGCACGCTCGGTCAGTCTCGACGCAACAGGCCATGCCAGCGGAAATTATTTTTATACGCTCGAAGCTGGAGGTGCACGATCAACAAAAACGATGGTGATCTTGAGATGAGGCTATGACGGCCAGCCTCTTCACGCGATACTCCCCCACTCTCTAAACAATCTCGGCTGGGTGTAGGAAGCTACGCCGATTGCCGCGCTGAACTCTCGTTAGCCACTCCCTGTTTTTCGGACTCAATCAGAAAATTACTCAGCCCATGCAGCAATTTCGCGAGTCGATCCTGAAGCTTATTATCGAGACATCCACAAACCTTCCGAGCGACGTTCGCCGCGTCCTCAAAGCTGCGATGCAAAAAGAGCGCGAGAAGAATGCGACGATCGCACTCGCGACCATTGGCACCAACATCGACATGGCCTGCGATAATGTTTCGCCGATCTGCCAGGATACCGGCATGCCGACGTTTAAGATCAAGTGTCCCGTTGGCGCCAATCAGATCGAAATGAAGAAAGACATTCTCTGGGCGATCGAAGAAGCAACCAGGCAGGGAAAGCTTCGCCCGAATTCTGTCGATTCGATCACGGGCAAAAACTCCGGCAATAATCTCGGACCCGGCGTACCCGTTGTTTATTTCGATCAATGGGAAAAAGATCACATCGAAGCGAAGCTCGTACTCAAAGGCGGTGGTTGCGAAAATAAAAATATTCAGTACTCGCTTCCTGCGACGCTCGAACACGTTGGCAAGGCAGGGCGCGATCTGGACGGGATCAAGAAGTGCATCCTTCATTCGATCTGGCAGGCACAGGGTCAGGGTTGCTCGATCGGCTTTATTGGCGTTGGCGTTGGCGGCGATCGCACGTCGGGATACACACTCGCGAAGGAGCAGCTCTTCAGACGCGTAGACGACACGAATCCCGACACAACACTCGCAAAGCTTGAAACGGAATGCCTCGAAGAAGGCAACACACTCGGCATTGGCACCATGGGCTTCGGTGGCGAAGTCACTTGCCTCGGAGTAAAAGTTGGCGTCTACGACCGTTTGCCCGCGAGCTTCTTTGTATCGGTCGCGTATAACTGTTGGGCATTCCGCAGACTCGGCGTAACGCTCGATTTGAACGGCGCGATCACCGGCTGGCTCTATCGCGACAACGACGAAGTAAAGCGCATGGCCGAAGGCGCCGGGTTTTCGCTCACTGGAAAAGAGATCGTACTACAAGCGCCGATCACCGAAGAGCAAGTTCGCAAAGTGAAGGTCGGCGACATTGTTGTCATCAATGGTGAAATGCACACCGGCCGCGACGCATTTCATAAGCATGTCGTAAAAGAAGGCTGCAAAGTTTCGATGAAGGATGGAGTGCTTTATCATTGCGGTCCGGTAGTGATGAAGCAACCCGATGGTTCATGGAAGATCACCGCCGCCGGCCCAACAACTTCGATTCGCGAAGAGCCGTACCAAGCCGACGTCATCAAGCGGGAAGTCGTTCGCGTCGTAATCGGCAAAGGCGGCATGGGCAAAAAGACGCTCGACGGACTCAAAGAATCGGGCGCAATCTATGTCAACGCGATCGGCGGCGCAGCACAGTTCTATGCCGAAGCGATCAAGAAAGTCACGGGCGTGGACTACGAAGAATTTGGTTTACCGGAAGCGATGTGGCACCTGCAAGTAGAAGGCTTCACCGGAATCTGCACCATGGATTCGCACGGCAATTCGCTGCACGCAGTAGTAGAAAAAGCAAGCGCGAAGGCACTTGAAGAATTGCTGAGTGTGGCTTAAGATTAAAGTGCTTAGTTCTTAATTCTTAGTTCTTAGTTGGGGAAGGGAGCAGGGAATGGGAACAGGGAATCGGGAACAGAGAATCGGGAACAGGGAATGGGGAACAGGGAATGGGGAGCAGCGAACAGTTCAAGGAAAGAAGATTAAAAAAGGATCTCGTTTCTCCTATTTTGTTGCTTCCGACTTTGTGCAAGAGTGCGTGTCTTTGTTAGACCAAAAATCCTTCTCACATTCAATATTGAGACGGGGTGATGTAAGAATCGCAAGCTGAAGAAGTTCGCACTCCGTTTGGTTATAGACGCGTACCATCTCGAAAGGCCCCAATCTTTTTCGACGGCAAAAAGAAATCAGCGCAATCCATTATCATCCGCGTAATCCAGGTTAGAATCGCAAGCTAAAGCTCGCGCTACGTATGGTTATAGACGCGTACCATCTCGAGAGGCCCAGATCTTTTACGACGGCAAAAATAAATCAGTGCAATCCATTATAATCCGCGTAATCCAGGTTCGATGACGTGCAGATCCCGGTTATCCTTCACGCTAAAGGCAAAATACACCCCCATGATCGTAAGCACTGCGCCGGCTAATCCGATCACATTTGGTGCATAGAGTGCGATAATCCAGCCACCCATGATCGGCGAGAGCGAACGCGAAGCGCTCTCGAGCATACTCGAAACGCCGAGGACACCACCCTTGCGATTGGGAGGCGCTGCCGTTGTGATCAGACTTGAAAGCGTCGGGCGGACGACGCCCGTGCCGAATGAGAATACCGTTGCCGTGAGGAGCAACTGCCACCAATGCGTTACAAAATAGATCGAACCGATGCCGACGGCCATCGCAACCATTCCGATGCGCATCAGTTTTAGATCACCAATTTTTTTGACGAGCGGACGAATGAGCGCGCCTTGATAGATGATCCCCAGCAATCCAACAAATGCGAGGAAAAGTCCGACCTGTTGGGGCGTTGCATTAAACTCCATCTTCATGTAAAGCGAGGCCATTGAAACATAGAGCGAGAATGGCAGCGCAAAAAAGAGAAAGACTAAGAGATAGCTGCGGAGCTTTGCATCTTTCAGGTATTCAAAGATGCGAGAATAATAGTTGAGTCCTGTTGCCTGCGCCGCATCCCTCGAATGTGTATGCTCCTTCAAATAAAAGATCGTGAGCAGTGCACTCGAAAAAGAGAAGGCGGCCGAAACATAGGCAGGAGCGGAATATCCGAAATGTTCGGCAAGCGTACCGCCGATGAGCGGACCGACAAGAAAGCCGAGACCAAAGGCGATACCGATGATCGCGTAGGCGCCAGAGCGATCTTTCGGCTCCGTGACATCTGCGATGTACGCCGAAGCGATCGAAATATTTCCACCGCTAATTCCGTCAACGATTCGCGCAAGAAAGAGTAACGGCAGGGAATGCGCGAGTCCGAGCAGAACGTATCCAACGAAGGATCCGAACTGCGAATAGATGAGGAGCGGACGCCGACCATATTTATCACTCATCCCGCCTAAGATCGGTGAGGCAAGGAATTGGAATACCGAGTAAGTCGCGACGAGATATCCGATCATCTCCGGCGAAGCCGCAAACGTACTCGCATAGTATGGAAGGAGCGGCAGGATGATCGAGAAGCCGAGCAGATCGACGAATACGACGACTGCGATCGGGATCAGCGCTTTATTTTTGAACATTTCGAAAAGTGATCGACCAAATTGGGTGCAAACATTTAGATGCTCCGCACGTTTTTGACGGTGTGAGCGCTCGTTGCGGGGCTATCCCCTCGGGGTTATTCCCTTACGGTAAAAGGCGCAATGTTGAACCACGAATCGAAACGTTTGGAGCCTAATCGCCAGGGCGAAATAGAACGCCTAAGTCCATACATCCTTCCTGCGATCTCGAACATTGTTCGAGATGGCATTCATTTGCGCGATAAAAACGATGGCCGGTATCTTCTGCTTCGCGGGGTTTGTCTCGGCCCGAACGCGAAGTATGCTCCGTTCCTTCCGATCGAGCGCGAGGAGGACTGGCCGAAGTTCGAGCCCTATCTCAAGCTCCTTCTCGCCTGCGGTTTTTATACGCTCAGGCTTGCCTTCAGCTGGGAGGCACTCGAACCAACGTGCGATCCAGTGACCCCGAAGTTCGATCTCAATTACTTCGAAAAGTTTTTTCGGATCGTCGATCGACTCTCCGATTTCGGATTCATGCTTTACGTAGATATTCATCAGGATCTCTTGCAGCCTGCCTATGGCGGCAATGGATTTCCGACGTGGGTCAAGCAGGATGGCGCAGCAGATGGCGCGATCATGATGAACACCGCGCTTTGGGGATTGAACTATGTGATGAATAAAGGCCTGCGCCGGACCTTTACGCAATTCTGGAGAAATGATCTCACGAACAGCCGAATCGATCCGCCGCTCGTCCACTTCAAGGTTCGCGATCGATTGCTTCAGGTTGTCGAGTTTCTTGCAGAGCGATGCGCAAAGAACGAACGCATCTTCGGGCTCGAGATCATCAACGAACCTCATCCGGCCGAACTTCCCGACGACACGTTCGAAGCCGGCCTCCTCAGCGATTTTTATGATGAAGGGCTTCTTCGCATTCGTAAATATTCCGACCAGCTTTTTGTGATCGTCTCGCCGCAGAGCGATTGGAATGCAAACCTGCGCGAAGATAAAAACTACCGTTCGAACCTGCGAGCATCGTCGAAAGACGACGACCGGATTTCCTTCGGTTATCATTACTACGACTCGCTCATGACCGGCCTTCTCGGCTTGCACTTTCACGAACGGAAGCGTGAGGAATATTGGGAGGCCATCGAGCTCGGCGTCAAGCATTCACGCGCGAAAGGGCTCGTGCCATTCCTGACGGAATTCGGGTCGCGGCAAAATTGGATCAATCATGTCACGCGCAAACACATGCACTGGCATTTCGAAGCGGTCGAACGCTCGATGGTTCATGCAACCTACTGGAATGTAAATTTCTATAACACCAAGGCAAATCGCGATGGCTTCATGCGCGAAGATTTTTCGCTGCTCGATTGGGACCTTCGGCCGAGAAATCTCGATATCGCGACACGTCCTTATCCAGTGGCCGCAAGTGCGAAACCCGCAAACTTTTCATTCAACGACCGCACGCGTGTGTTCGAAATGACACTCACGGGACTTCCGACCGATGCCAATACCGTGCTCTACGTTCCGTTCTCCGAACGTGCGCATCGCCTGGCACCTGTGCACTATCCGAACGGCTTTAAGATCTATTACGGGGCCGGAAAAACGTCGGCGAAGGTCGTGGCATTTCCGGAGTTTAACCAGCTTCATATTCGGCTCGATCCGATCGCCACGACGCACCATATCATGATCGTCCCGACGGAGGAGCATGTCATTGCCAACCAACAGCAATTAATCTTCGAGTGGATGTGACGGTTCGGGCGGTGCCGACTCTGCCGCTTTTTGTTCGAGAGCCTTCGCAGCGCGGGCTTTGCGCTTCTTTCGAATAAAGAAATAAACGACGAGCGCGCCGATCACTCCGGCAGTAAGTCCGAGGCCAACATCCTTGATGATCTTTTCGAGAAATGGAAGATTCTGTCCGAAGAAATATCCAAGCGATCCGTAGAGCGTTGCCCAGACGATCCCTCCGAGCACGTTATAGATCAGGAACTGCACCCAATTAAGATGGTGCGCACCAACGAGCACAGCGATCCAGGTTCTCGCAACGGATACGAACCGGCCAAAAAAGACTGCCTTGCCGCCATGCTTCTTTAAAAAAACCTGCGCTTTGAGATAGCGTTCGTCCGTCAGACCAACGAAGCGACCATATTTCATGATCAACCTGCGACCGCCTTCTCGTCCGATCCAGTAGCCAAGATTATCGCCGACGATCGCGCCGCTTGCGGCCGAAGCTATGACGAGATAAATGCTTAACTGCGGATTGCTCGCGGCATAGGCCGCAGCGATGATCAGCATCGTCTCGCCCGGAAACGGCACTCCCATGCTTTCGATCATGATCGCGGCAAAGACGATCACATAGCCATAGGTGGCGAAAGCACCCTCTAAATAGGTGAGTATAGAATGCTGTTCCACCCCCAGGAAAGCCAGGAGAGGAAGGATAACTGCAAATCTCATATCGTCAATAATACGACGATTTATGGGCCGCGCCTCGAATTGGCGCCAAACTTTATTTTTCCGCGGTTGCTGAATCTCTCGTAAACTGTTTACGTAAGAGAGATGCTTCGGAACTTCCGCCCGATCTGCACTCGTTCGCCTGTTCTGAAAGCCGGGCTGGGCTCGGGCGGTGCACGTTATCCATTTACCCTGATTTTTTATCATGACAAAAAGTGCTTCAATCTTCGTAGTTTCTGCTGCCGCGGCGCTGCTCTCGTTCGCTCCGGCGCGTTCGTTCGCTCAGGTGCCCATTCCTAAATTTGAAGGGACCATCACTTACTCGATCGCAGTTCCTCAGCTTGGCGATGACAAGCTGACGATGACGACAAATATGAAGGGCAACCTCTCGTCTACGACGATCGATATGGGGGCCATGGGAAGTCAGCGGATGTATATGAACCGCGAGACCCACACGATGTCTATGGTCATGGGCGAATCAAAGACCGGTTTTACGATGGACATTCCCAACGATAGCGCTTCGGCCAAAGATGACGCCGGCACACTTGTACCGACTGGGAAATCGGAAACCGTCGACGGATATAAGGCGCAGGAATTCACTGCGACGACAAAAGCCGGTTCGATGGATATCTGGGCGACCGCCGACCTTCCGGCTGGCGTCCGTAACGGTATGATCGAATCGATGAAGAGCAACCCACAGAGCGGCGGATCAAAAGTATTTTCCGCACTCTTCGCGCAGGGACTCGCACCTGTCCGAATCACGATGATCACCGGCGGCCAAACCGCCGCGACGGTCGATCTCGTAAAGTTCGATCAGCATTCGGTCAGCGACGCAGAAGTCCTGCCGCCAACGGACGTAAAATTCACCCACAAAACGATGGATGATCTCAAGCACATGGGTGGACAGAATTGATTTCCGATTCTTTTTGAAGCCTCACAAAGAGCGGCAACTGCCGCTCTTTTTTTTTGGGATTGAAGATATGTGGAATCACGTCTTCCGCCGTCGATAAGGACGGGGGCAGGCTGGAATATCAACATGTGCGCGAGCCTATTGACCAGCTAACCGACCCCTATTTCCTGATCACGATCCGCTGTAAAAAGCGCTCCCCTTTATCGGTCGAGATCTCGAGCAGGTAGATGCCTTCGGCATACTGTGAGACATCTATCGAAGCGTCTCCGTCAGACCCAAACTGAGAAATTTCGTGATGGTAAACCTCGTTGCCTGCAAGATCGCGAAGAACCAATTCGCATACGCGCGGTGCCTCCAACTTGATCTGAACGCGAAGCTTATCTTTCGCCGGGTTCGGAAAGGCAGCGACCGAAGTGATTGTCCCATGCTCTACGCTCAAGGACTGAGCAACGTGCATCAAACCAAGCGAGTCGGGAATATTATATTCTGTGCGCAGTTTGTTCACAACAGCGTTTGGCAGTGCAGCGAGAAATTCTTTTGTCGGTTGATACCACAGGATGAAGTCAGCGCTCACCAGTGTATCGGCCGATCTATTTGCCCTCAGCAGGATAGGGATTAGCTGATTGATCTTCGCATAAGCTGCTGCCATCTTTTGCGAAGCTAACGTTGTTTCCGGTGCAAGTTTCTTGCTCTCTGTCGGTTGCGGAGTATCGGACAACAGCTCTGTCAATCGGTCGCGACCGCGTCTCAATCGTGATTTGACTCCGGAGATCGAACCACCCTGAATCTCTCGTATCTCTTCGATCGAAAGTTCGGAGATCTCAAAGAGCATCACCGTCTCGCGCTGCTTTGCAGGCAACTGACTGAGCGCACGATAAAGCGCAGTCATGTCCAATTGTAGATCGATGGACGATCGCGGGTCGTGTGTCGGGGCCTCAATCTGCGCTTTGAACAAATTAAGCAACCGTGCGCGTCGGAGCTGGCGAACATGGATACGGCGAACAACGATAAACAAATAACTACAAAACGCTTCAGTCGATCTCAGCTTATCGGTTTGCTCGAACGCCTTCAAACTTGCCTCGCTTACGAGATCCTTTGCGTCGTCTTCGGTATTGGTTAACGCAAACGCATACCGAGAGACGCGCGCAAGAAGCGGAGTGATCAATTCTGTGAATCGCTCTTTCGGTGGCTGCTCGATTTTGTGTTCTGATTGTTCTGTCAATCGCTCGCGCTATTGTGGGTAACGAAGATAAGAGGCTTGAGGAGAGGAAAAGTCTCACAATTGAAGAAAGAGTGCTCTGTTTATTTTGTTCGCCCATTGTAGGTCGGACTTTAGTCCGACGACCAATCTCACGAGAGCGGCAGTCCTCGGCCGCCGCAGCATATCCCTGCCTTGCGGACGGGCATTTATCTATCGAGTCTTCGGGTTCTCTCTTTCGCGATATGTTAAGTTTTATTGGACATTCCTTCCCATTATGATCCGCTCTTTTTTTCTCGCAAGTTTGCTCGTGCTTCTCGCGCATTCAATGCTGCTCGCTCAACCCGATGCTCGGAATAAATACTGGAACGTAGCGTTCGGTCCGAATTTTTCGATGGATGGTCAAATCTACGCCGTCGAGGTCGCAGGTCAAGCGATTTATATCGGCGGATCCTTCACGCACGTCGCAGGTATCGCCGCGAACCACATTGCAAAATTCGAGAACGGTGCATGGAGCTCGTTGGGCTCTGGGGTCGATGGCGAAGTGCACGCGTTGAAGGCATTCACGCTGGCCAATCAGCAGTTGCTTTATGTCGGCGGGAGTTTTCATCGCGCCGATACGATCGTTTCGCCAGGCTTCGCACTCTGGACTTCGAACAACTGGTATCCACTCGGTGCAGGGCTCGATCCGTTGCCCTATGGCGTCTATGCGATCGCTGTGGACCCGGCAGGTAATCCCTACGCAGCCGGAAGCTTCGTTGACGTAATGGCGAATGGCGACACACTTCGCAACATTGCGCATTGGGACGGCAGCGCGTGGAAGCCACTCGGCGGCGGCGTCACCAATTGGCGCGGAGCAGTGCCTGTCTTTGCGTTGCAGATGGTGCAGGACACGCTCTATGCCGGCGGCTTCTTCGATTATGTCGCCGATCACCTGCCAGCAAAAGGCGTCGCTCGTTGGGCGAACAATCAATGGAGTGCGGTTGGTCAGATTGATAGCAATGAGGTGCACGTCACATCGCTCGCGATCTACAAGAACGAATTATACGCAGCCGGTGAATTCACGACGATCGGCAACGACAGCGCGCAAGGTATTGCTCGATGGGACGGGACACAATGGCATTCGCTCGGCGACGATCCTGGCTTCTGGATCGGTGCACTCACGACGAGTGGCAACGCACTCTATGCCTCGCATTTCGACGTAAGCACGACCGGCGCTAAATTCAACAACATCGCTGGATGGTACGGCGGCCCGAAATGGGGATCGCTTGGCAACGGAATAAGCGAGGGCGTCACATCGCTCGCGGCAATGCCGTATGGTGGAGTGATCGCAGCCGGATATTTTGACACAGCAGGCATGATGCCCGCACATGGACTCGCATCATGGCTGGTACCGGAAGCTGTTGAAGCTCATGCTCAAACGGTCTCCTCGACGATTTCCATTTATCCGGAGCCGTTTGCGGGCGAAGGGTTTGCCCAGCTTAAACTTGAGAAGGCGGACGATATTCATGTTGTGATCACGGACCTTCTCGGCAGGCAAGTCGCAATTTCTCAGTTCGATCACCTATCCGCCGGTGATCATCGCTTACCGATCAAACTCGATCACGCTCTGGCCGGCACCTATTTTCTCCGAATCACGGGATACGCAACTGGCTTGGTGCAAAGATCTTTCATCGTAGTTGGACGGTGATCGTTCTTTAACGGGCTTGAATGCGCCAATCTACGACCGGATGTTGAGAGTCTCGTGATAGCGGCATGATGCACCTGAATTGGTTTGTTGCAACGAAATCCTCTCTAATTTCTGTTTATCGCCTTCGCAAAGCCTGACTTCAGGTGAGCATTGCCGGAGTGGTGGAATTGGCAGACACGCCAGACTTAGGATCTGGTATCGCAAGATGTGCAGGTTCAAGTCCTGTCCCCGGCACTTTGTATCATTTATTTTCGAAGTAGTTTGGAAGCAAAGATCAATCAGCATTCACCGATCGAGCACGAGCTTGAAATTCATATCGACGAGGCCGAGCTTAAAGAGGCATTTGATGTCGCCTATCGCGAAGTTCGGCCGAAGCTCTCGCTGCCGGGATTCCGTCCGGGCAAGGCGCCGATGGGAATGGTGAAGAAAATGCATGGTGATTCGATCGAGGGCGACGCACTCGAAAAACTGGCGCAGGAAAAATTTCGCCTCGCCGCTGAGGAGAACGACATCAAGCCTTTGGGCTATCCCGTCATGACCGATCTGCACCGGCACGCAGGCGAAGGTGCGCACGTCAAGATCGCGTATGAGGTCGCCCCTGAGATCGAGCTTCATGATTTCGAAGGCATGGAAGTCGAAAAGCCGGTTTATGTCATCTCGGACGAGGATGTCGATGCGCGAATTCGACGCATGCGGTTTGCCGAAGCAGAACAAGAACTAACGGACGCCATCGACGACGAAGAGCGACTCGTGACGCTCAATCTCCGCGAGTTGGAACCAGAAGAAGGCAAGGAGCCAAACAACACCGATGGCGTGCAGGCCTACCTCGCCGATCCCGATGTGCTTCCCGAGATTCGCAATGCCTTGATGGGGTTGAGCGTTGGGGATGTTATCGAAGTTGAGCTTCCGAAAAATCCGACAAACGCCGAGTCGACCGAATTTTCCGAAAAGGGGAAAGTTGAAGTTACGGTTGTCGGCGTGAGCAAGGTTAAACTTCCAGAGCTTACCGAAGAATATATCAAGAAGATCTCACGTGACAAAGCTTCGAATGAAGAGGAACTGCGTAATGCAGTTCGCGAGGAGCTTGAGGCCGGCGGCATCCAGCGCAGTCAGGAAGAATTTGACGAAGGCATCGTTCGCGGCGTGATCGCAAAGCATGAATTTCTCGTCCCGCGCACGATCACCCATGCTGTGCTCGACCAGATGATCGCCGATTACAAAGAGCGCAATCGTCAACGCGGGTATCCGGAAGAATTCGGACTCGACGAAAAAGCCTTCCGCGAGCGGATGTGGAACGTGGCCGAGCAGCGCGGCAAGTGGAGTTTGCTCATGGAGAAGTTGATCGAAGCGAACAAGCTCGAGGCAAACGAATCCGATTTCGATGCCCTTGCCGAAAAGCAGGCAGCCGAATACGGCCTCTCGAAGGATAACTTGCTAAAATTTTATCAGAAGGACGACCGAATTCGGCACCAGATGGAGACGACGAAAGTGACCGAATGGCTGCGCACCAAGGTCACCCCGAAAGAAAAATCGATCGGTCGCAACGTGCAGCAATGAAACTACGAGAAGGCAAATTAGCAAGTTATCTTTGAAGACAAATTAACATCATGAATATTATCGATCCTTTTATCGGCATGCAAAGTCAATTGAACTGGGAATCGAAGAGCAGTCAGGTGATCGGCGGACTCGTTCCGATGGTCGTCGAGCAGACGGCACGCGGAGAACGCGCCTACGATATTTTTTCACGCTTGCTCAAGGAGCGCATCATTTTTATCGGCACGCCGATCGATGACAATGTAAGTTCGCTCATCATTGCGCAGCTTCTCTTTCTTGAGTCGGAAGATCCTGATCGCGACATCAACATTTATATCAACTCACCGGGCGGCTCGGTATCGGCAGGTCTTGCAATCTATGATACGATGCAATATATCAAGCCGGAGTGCGCAACGATCTGCCTCGGTATGGCGGCTTCGATGGCCTCGCTGCTGCTTGCCGGTGGTGCAGCCGGCAAACGCACAGCACTGCCCAATTCTCGCATCATGATTCATCAGCCACTCGGCGGCACGCAGGGTCAAGCGACCGATATCGAGATCTATACTCGCGAAATGCTCCGCATCCGCGAGACGCTATACAAGATCTACGAATTCCACACGGGCAAAACCTATGAGCAGATCGCCAAGGACGCCGAGCGCGATAACTACATGTCACCCGAGCAGGCGAAGGAATATCACCTAATCGATAACGTGATGTCAAAATCGGCGATGAAAGAACTCGGCAAAGGCGAGCGTATGCCGCTGACGCAGGCCGTCAATCAGATCAACGAAAATGTCGATCGCGGCCCGTCGCCTTCAAGCGGCGGCGGCTCGAGTTCTTCGCGGTAACACAAGTGGGATGCAATTTCAAAAAGCCTTTCGTTCTGATGAACGAAAGGCTTTTTCATTTTGCGTGCGCCGATAAGGAAATTGGGTTGTAAGCGGTGGAACCGAGAGCAATACTCAAATTATTCCATGCGGAGCCTGAGAAGCTTCGGCGTGGTTCTACATTACGATGACACAGAAGAACGCCACCGTCTCCGTAACTCGCCGTACCGCTTAGCGTGGAGCTACAATTCCTGAAAGGCATCGGTCCTAAGCGTGCGGCCGCTTTGGAGAAGGCGGGGATAACGAGTGTCTCCGATTTCCTCAATTACTATCCGCGGCGATACGCGGATGCCGAAGCAATTCAGCAGCTCCGCGGCATCATCGAGCATTTGGGTAAATCGGTTCTCGTGACTGGCGAGGTTGCCCGGCAAATGCGAATGGGTCCGAACAGCGCATTCTTGAAAGTGGTGATTCAGGATGACTCGGGCGGCGTGCTTGACATTGTTTATTTCACAGCAGCCGACTATTTTGCCACGCGCTATGAAGTTGGCAAGGAGCTTTTGCTGATCGGCCGGCTCGGCGAGTTCGGCGGGCGCGCACAGATCGTGCAGCCGGAATATGTCGAAGTGCTCGGCGAGTCGACAGAAATTCAGAAAGGCGGCATCCTGCCATTCTACAGTCTGC
This sequence comes from Kapaibacterium sp. (SeqCode), assembly GCA_038240295.1. Taxonomy (GTDB): domain Bacteria; phylum Bacteroidota; class Ignavibacteria; order Palsa-1295; family Palsa-1295; genus JABDDM01. Next base: position 4,515 of record JBBSDW010000038.1, on the reverse strand, counting down.
CTGCCGCACTAAGCGCCGCGCGGCTCACACAGGCATCGATCCGTACGATCATGCGGAGTGCGCTCGATCTTGAATCGGCAGCGGCCGAACTTGCCGAAACACTGCCGGAGCAACTGCTTCGCGATTACAAACTCGTCAGCCGCAGCGAAGCAATTCATTCGATCCATTTTCCGGAATCGAAGCAAGCACTTCAGCAGGCCATTCGAAGATTGAAGTATGAAGAGTTGTTCTTTTTGCAGCTCAGACTTGTGCTCGAGCGCAGACGAAACGCCTTACGCTCACATCCCGGAATTCCCTTCGACACCCGATCCCTCAGCGCGTTCATCAATCATGAATCACAAAATGCTTCGGGACTGATTGCAAAATTTCTAACGAAGCTTCCCTTTGAACTAACCCCTGCACAGTTTCGGGTGCTTCGCGAGATCGCATGGGACATGTCGAAGAAGGCGACGGGCGGCATCCCATTAAATAAGCCGATGCATCGATTGCTTCAAGGCGATGTCGGAAGCGGTAAGACGATCGTGGCTCTACTCGCCATTCTTTCGGCGATCGAGAACGGATATCAATGCGTACTGATGGCGCCGACAGAAATTCTTGCCGAGCAACATTATGCAACGCTCACGAACTTCCTCGAAGGCCTTCCGCTCACCATCACGCTCCTCACCGGCGGCCTCAAGAAGAAGGAGAAAGCTTTTGCACTTTCCGATATTGCTGACGGACGGACGAACATCGCTGTCGGTACACATGCGCTCATCGAAGAAGGCGTCCGCTTCGATCGGCTTGGCTTTGTTGTAATCGATGAGCAGCACCGATTTGGCGTCGCGCAGCGCAAGAAGCTTCTCGAAAAAGCCTATCAGAATGGCGAAGAGTCGGGAGCAAAGCACGCACCCGACGTACTCATCATGACTGCGACGCCGATCCCACGCACGCTGAGCCTCACGCTCTATGGTGATCTGGATGTTTCGGTCATCGACGAATATCCGAAGAATCGAAAGCCGATCGTAACCAAACTGCTTTATCAGGAAGAGCACGAAAAACTTTATCAATCGATTCGCAACGCAGTGAAGCTTCGCGGTGAGCAGGTGTTCGTCGTCTATCCATTGGTCGATGAATCGCAGAAATCGGATCTCGCGGCCGCTACCGCTTCCTTCGAAGAGCTTTCGGCCATCATGCCCGACATCCGGTTCGGACTCTTGCACGGCAGACTTTCGTCGAATGAGAAACTCCAGTCGATGGTCGATTTTAAAGAGAAGAAAGTCGACGTGCTTGTTGCTACGACGGTCGTCGAAGTCGGCATTGATATTCCGAATGCGACGGCGATCATCATCGAACACGCCGAGCGATTTGGTTTGGCACAACTTCATCAACTTCGCGGACGAGTCGGGCGCGGTTCGGCGCAATCGTTTTGCATTCTTGTCGCCTCCGACAAACTCAAAGCGCGCACGGATGGCAAGGAAACTTCTGCGCAGATCGAATACCGCGAGATCGCACTGAAACGTTTGGAAACGATGGTTCGGACGACAAACGGATTTGAGATCGCGGAAGTCGATCTTGAGATTCGTGGGCCGGGCGAGTTTTTTGGTACCAAGCAATCGGGTTTGCCAGAGCTTCAGATCGCCGATGTTATTCGCGATGCGAAGATGTTCCAGACAGCCCATGACGATGCAACCGAACTGACGAAAGCCGACCCAAATCTTCGCAAACCTGAGCATACCGACACCCGCCGAACATTCCTCGCGCGTTTCCAATCAGCCGAAAGTTTTCTTGGAATCGGCTAAGCGCTTATTGCCAGCGCTCGATTCTCGTTGTATTTTTGCAGCCAGATAATCTCCACGATTTTTACCCGTTTCGCTTCAGCAATCATGAGCACATTCACAACCGAACTCGACGCCGCGATCGATCAATTCGCGCTACTCCAACATCCATTCTATCAGGCCTGGAACAACGGCACGCTTACGATGCCGGCCTTGCAGGAATACGCGAAGCAATATTATCAGTTCGAGCGCGCCTTCCCGACATTCGTCAGCCAGGTGCATGCAAACACCACCGACACGGCGGCTCGAAAGCATTTGCTCGAAAACCTCATCGAAGAAGAGCGTGGCGAAGTGAACCATCCTGAACTCTGGCTCAGATTTTCGGATGCACTCGGCCTCGACCGCGATGCTGTAAAAAATGCGGCGCTCATGCCCGAGACCGAAGCACTCATCGCAACAATGCGCGACCTCACGCGCAATGGCGATTCGCTCGAAGGACTCTCGGCGCTCTATGGCTATGAGTCACAGATCCCCGAAGTCGCGATCACCAAGATCGACGGACTCACAAAGCATTACGCCATCACCGACGACCGCGCACTCAGCTTCTTCAACGTACACGCTGAAGTCGATCAATGGCATCGCTCGACAGAGCAGGAAATGATCGAAGCTTCCGCAACGACCGAAGCCGACCAAACGCGCGCAAAGCAAGCCGCCTCTGCCTCCGCCAAAGCGATGTACGATATGCTCACCGGCATCACCACCCGCTTCGGCATTTCGTGTAACTAAGCGTTAACGCCTCAATGCTCAAGCCCCGTGCATCGCACGGGGCTTTCTTGTTTACGGCGGTGAACGTCGCAATTTTGCCCGAACGCTTCCTCACAACGTGTCCCCACTTTTTGACCAGATGAATTCTCTTATGTTCGACTTTTGACTTTTTTGAACATAAGGGAATTTATCTGCTCAAAAACAGCTTTTTTTGAACATAAGGATATTTATATCGTCAAAAATGGTGGACACACGTACATTCAAAGCAGGAGTTTATCGGAAGCAGGATCAGTATAAGAGCTTTTTGCCGGAGTCGATCGACCAGGAATGGATGATCAACGAGCCGAAGCTTGCTGCCGTGCAGTCTGCGGCCGATCGAAAGCTGGGGGAGCTGAACGCTGCCGGCCGTTGGATCGCCGAGACCGACTACTTCATCCAAATGCACATCGCAAAAGAAGCGACGACTTCGAGTAAGATCGAGGGTACGCAGACAACGATGGAAGAAGCATTGGAGCGTTCGGCCGATGTCGAGCTCGAACGCCGCGACGATTGGCAGGAAGTTCATAACTATATCGAGGCGATGAACTTCGCGATCGACCGCTTGAACAAACTCCCGCTCTCGAACCGGCTGCTCAAAGAGACGCATGCGCGGTTGTTGTCGGGCGTCAGGGGCAAGCACAAAAATCCTGGAGAATTTCGCAGAAGCCAGAACTGGCTGGGCTCGTCGCTGAAGAACGCTGTCTATGTGCCGCCGATCCATTCGGAGGTTGCGGGCCTGATGTCGGATCTCGAGAAATTCCTGAATAACAGGAAGATCTCGGTGCCGCCGCTCACGCGCATTGCGCTCGCGCATTATCAGTTCGAGACCATCCATCCATTCCTCGATGGCAATGGAAGATTGGGGCGGCTCATGATCACGCTCTATCTGGTGAGCGAAGGCCTCATCACGAAGCCGACGCTCTATCTCTCCGAATTCTTCGAACGAAACCGGACGGAATATTATGACCTGCTGACGCGCGTACGCGAAAAGAACGATCTGGATGAGTGGCTGCGATTCTTTTTTATTGGCGTCATAGAAACTGCCGAGCGATCGGTCTTGACGTTCGAGAAGATCGTGGAGTTAAAGCAGGACATCGAAACAAAGCGATTGGCGAAGCTCGGCAAACGTGCGCTTGTGGCGGCCGAACTCATGCGGATGCTCTACAAACAGCCGATCGTGGATCGGCAGCGTGTTGAGGAAGCACTCGGCTTGAGCACCTCAACAGCTGCAAGATGGTTGCTCGAATTCGAACAGCTCGGCATACTCCGGGAAATGACAGGCTTCAACCGAAACCGCCGATACGCGTTTGGCGAGTATATCGATATCTTCAAATAAAGCCTGCGGGGGGCTTACGTACCCCGCACCTCTAATTGATCACCCACCAATTGATGATATCGCCCGTGGCAAAGTCGGCAGGCCAGAAGACAACGTGAAAAGTGTGGGTTGCGGTGTTGATGACACCTACAGTGGCAAGCAGGTAATAACGTGTATTAATTGATAACGCTGATGGCCGGCGCGGCGTGATGAATATCTCGCTGCTGGCTGTCACATTCGCGCACGAAATATTGATATACCCATTTGCGATGTCCGAGCCCACAAGCACATATTTCCCGACCGACTTGCCCGTATCGGCGGCAAACGAATTCCCGCCAAGGGTAAGAGTGCCACCAAGCGTTACGCCGCCATTCGCCGTTAGGAGGCCGCTGTATTTTCCCGTGCCGGTGACATCGAGCGTTGCCCCGGGGAGTGTGTTGCCGATACCAAGCTGGCCGCTCGATTGGTAGATGACCGAGGATGTTTGCGCACTCGCCGAAGACCAGAGCGGGATGTAGTTCGTAGTGCCACCCGAGAGCGAACCGCCTGATCCACTCGAGCCACCCGAAGCTGCCTGCCACGTACCAACACCATTCGCATCGGAGGTGAGCACATAATTTAGCGCTGCGCCCGTTGGAAGCT
>JBBSDW010000037.1:0-23138 GCA_038240295.1 Kapaibacterium sp. (SeqCode) | reverse complement strand
TGAGAGTTTTTTTTAGAGTAAGCCCTGCGCGCTTGCCGCGTGCAGGGCCGTTGTGATCTGCTTTCAGATTGTTCTTTGAGAGTTTTTTTTAGAGTCCCAGCCGATACTCTGCCATCTGTGTTTCGGTTGTGATCTGCTTTCAGATTGTTCTTTGAGAGTTTTTTTTAGAGTGGACCAAATGGCATTATGAATTTCAAATATACACACCGCACTTAAGTTGATTGATTTCAAGAAGCGCTCTTACAAGCCCTCCGTGCTGTTACTATTCTCCCAGACTCGAATTATGAATTTTACTTTTACACAACTCACTCCTCCTCCGAAGCCCGAAGCTTTTCTAACACAGAGAAATCTTCGAGTGTGGTTGTGTCGCCCGCTACGTTGCCGGTGCTGGCGAGTTCTCTTAGGAGTCGGCGCATGATCTTTCCGGAGCGGGTTTTGGGCAGGGCGTCGGTGAAGCGGATCTCGTCGGGTTTGGCGATGGGGCCGATCGCGTTTGCGACGTGCTGACGTAGTTTTTCTTTAAGTGCATCGTCGGCGAGCCAACCTTGTTTGAGGGTCACGAATGCTACGAGCGCTGAGCCTTTGAGTTCGTCGGGTCTGCCGACGACGGCGCTCTCGGCGACCGATTCGTGACCGACAAGCGCGCTCTCGACTTCCATCGTACCCAACCGATGCCCGCTGACGTTGATCACATCGTCGACGCGGCCCATGATCCAGAAGTATCCTTTTTTATCGCGGCGCGCACCATCGCCGGTAAAATAAATGCCGGGGAATTCGTCGAAATATTGTTTTTGGAATCGCTCTGGATCGTTGTAGATGCCTCGAAGCATCGAGGGCCACGGTTTTGTGATCGTCAGATAGCCGCCTTCGTTCGGGCCGGCCTCGCTGCCATCTTTGCGGAGCACTTTGGCTTCGATGCCGAAAAAGGGAAGTGTGGCCGAGCCCGGGGTTGTCGCGACTGCGCCTGGCATAGGTGAGATCATGATCGAACCTGTCTCGGTCTGCCACCACGTATCGACGATCGGGCATCGATTGCCGCCGATCACGCGCTGGTACCACATCCACGCTTCGGGATTGATCGGTTCACCGACCGTGCCCAATAATCTGAGCGACGAAAGATCGTGATTTGCGGGAACTGCATCGCCAGCTTTGACGAATGCGCGAATGGCTGTTGGTGCAGTATAAAAGATCGTCACACCATGCCGCTCGATCATGTCCCAGCATCGGTCCGGCTCGGGATAGGTCGGCGCGCCTTCGTACATAAGGATGGTCGCGCCGTTTGCAAGCGGACCATAGATCACGTAGCTATGTCCGGTCACCCACCCAACATCGGCAGTGCACCAGAAAATATCTTCGTCACGAATATCGAAAATGTATTTTGTCGTCAGATAGACTCCAAGCAGGTAACCGGCGGTCGAGTGCACGATGCCTTTTGGTTTGCCCGTTGTGCCGGAAGTATAGAGGATGAAGAGCGGATGCTCGCTATCGAGTGCGGCGGCGGTAGAGTCGGCCGATGCTTCGTTCATAGCTTCGTGCCACCAGACGTCGCGGCCTGCGCGCATTTCAACTTCGGCGAAGGTCCGTCGAAGCACCAGGACTTTTTCGACCGAAGGACATCCACCAATGATCTTTTCCTCGCCGTCGATATGAATGCCTTCGCGGCGCAATGCGAGATCGACATTTTTCTTGAGTTCGACCTGCTGCCCACGCCGCCACGAACCATCGGCCGTGATGATGATCTTGCATTCGGCATCGTTGACTCGGTCGCGAATTGCTTCTGCAGAAAATCCACCGAAGATCACCGAATGCGTCGCTCCGATGCGCGCACAAGCGAGAACTGCGATCACGAGTTCCGGCGTCATGCCCATGTAGATCGCGATCCGATCGCCCATAACAGCACCGAGCGTTTCTAAGACATTCGCAGCCTTGCATACTTCGCGGTGAAGCTGCGCGTAAGTGTAGGTATGCTGATCGCCATTCTCCGCTTCCCAGATGATCGCGGCTTTGTTTTTTCGATTTGTCGTAAGATGCCGGTCGAGGCAATTATAACTCGCGTTGATCTTTCCGCCCGCGAACCACTGAGCAAACGGCGCCTTCCATTTCAGCACCGTCTTCCATTTTTTAAACCATGCGAGCTCTTCGGCCTGCGCGGCAAAGAATTTTTCCGGATTCCGAATGCTTGACTTGTAACGCTTTTCGTACTCCGCCATGGATTGGACTCGCGAGGTGCTGCTGAAAGCTTTCGTAGGTTTGAACAGACGCTTCTCGCTAAGGCCCGATTCGATATCGATCGCTGCCTTTTTTGCACGGGGCGCCTTCGTTGAAATTTTCTTCGTTGATCTCGCGGTGGCCATGGGGCTTATCGGTGCGTAAGTAGAAAATACGTTGTGGCTTATTAAAGCATCAGAGGGTAGAGGCTCCGTTCCCCAAGTTTAGTACGCAGGTGCCTGTTACCTCTTCCGCGCTCAAGTGTCTTCGTATCGTCCGTAGTCTTTGAAGTTCGTGTTGATGGTGTCGTCTCAAATACGTTATGAAAGAAAGAGCTGATTCCGCAGGGTCACGGAAGCTTTTCAGAATGGTGGTTTCGATTATCGCGCTTATTGCCATGTGCAGCACTTCTCGTGCGCAGTGGTCACCGCTCGGCTCGATCGGGCTGCCGCCGGGCAATGCCAACGGCGTCTTAACCTATAAGAGCGGCCTCTTCTGGGGCGGCGGAGGCGGCGTTTTTGTTTCGGCCGATTCCTGCAAAAGCTGGACACGCTCCGGCCCGTTCGGATTTTATCCCATCCTAGGAATTGATTTCTTCGATCGAAACAATGGCGGCGTTTGCGATCTCAATGGCGACGTTTATCTCACGCATGATAATGGCGCGACCTGGCAAAAGTCGACGTTTGCCGAACCGGTCGCAAGCGTTCGTTTCGGTACTCGTGCGAATACTGTCTTTGCGGGCACGGAGGGTTCGCCCGGTGCGATCTATGTCTCGAACGATGGCGGCCTCACCTGGACGCGACATCCGATCGACGACTGGGTGCAGGATTTCCGAAATCTCCCGGACGGCAGCACGATCGCCTTTGCCAGCAACATCACGACAAACATCGGCTACCTCGAACGTTCGACCGATTTCGGGCAAACCTGGGCGCGTCTGGCAGGCCGCACGAACGCAGACTCCTGGAGTTTCGCCGCCGATTCATGCGATGCAAATTTGCTCTACGATGTCAACGAGCAGAATGCCGGAGCAAACGCTCAGCAAGGCATCATCTGGCGTTCGAGAGATGGCGGAGCAAGCTGGTCGCCGACCCTAACGCTAAATACATACGATCTCGCTGGCTCACTTGCCGTTGGGCCTCATTCACTCTACGCTGCTACAACGACCACGCAAAGCATTCTCCGGTCGACAGATCAAAGCACTACCTGGGCACCCATCGGCGGACCGACCTCGCACAACGATACACGCCAGCTTGTAGTCTTAAGCGATAACGAGATCTATGCGGTCGATAATACCGGTCAGGTTTTTCGAACCCTCAACGGCGGTGGAAATCCGATCACGTTTATCGGGCATCCTCGACAGATCGATCTTGCGACAAATATTCCTGCCTTGCAGCGCGATACGCTGATCACGTCAGAATGCGATAGCAGCAGTTTTCTTCTGAGCTTCACCTACATCGGTCTTTGCGAGCGGGCGCATGTCGATAGTTTAACGTTTGCAGGATTGCCTATAAGCGATGTGCATTGGCTGATCACCCATAACGCGCAGCCAGGTCTTGAACTTGACACTACAAGGTTCTCGATCCAAACGCTCGCTGCTGGTGTCTATCCTCTGACGGTCACGCTCCACTTCACCCACGACGATCGCACAACCGGAGATACCAGCTTTGCGCTTACGCTGCTGGTGAAAAAAAGCTCTGCCATCCTCACACTCGATCACGCGGATTCGATCAATTTCGGCTCGCAGTCGCTTTGCACAGCGCGGCTTCGAATGGATTCCATCGGGGTGGGCAACCAAGGCTGCGAAGCACTTTCGATCGATAGTGTGTGGCTCGAAAGCAAGAACTTGGGTGACTTCGGATTAACATCCACGGGGAAAAACCTTCTGAACAATACCGACGCACCCCATCGCTTATTCCTGAACTTTAAGCCATCCATCGTCGGAGTTGAGAATGCGAAACTCTTGCTTAAGACATCGCTCGGAATCGATACGTTTTATCTCAAAGGCACTGGCCTGCCGGACGCAACGGCGCTGACGTTTATTGCCGATACGATTCGCGCTGCGAAATGCGATTCGGCCAGTAGCGTTGTCAAGCTTTCGAATACGACATGTCTCGATCTCACCGTTGATTCGGTGTCGTCTGCCGGCGTCCTCACTATTATCCCCGGTCAATTTCCGATCTTGCTCCCGATTGGATCGGCGCATGATCTTCAAGTGAAATTTATTCCGCAAGCCTCCGGTATTTCATCGGTTACGCTTCGAGCGCATGTCCGCGCAATCCAAGCGGGTGATACGACGCTCTTCGACACGCTGATCGTTGTGCCGCTTGCTGCTTCGCCCGGTTCCGTACTCTTGGCGGTTTCCGATAGTGTCGTGCAATTTGGGAATGTTTCGCTCTGTGCAGGCAGGGAAGTACGCGAGATCTATCTGACGAGTGTCGGTTGCGATTCACTTCATCTTACGGGCTTCACGATCCCAGGCTCTACTGAATTCAGCACGATCGGCGCGAATCCTATCGTACTGGCTCCCGGCTCTCGTGACACGATACTCGTCGCGTACCAACCCAGCGCAGCTACCAGCAACGCATCGACGCTGGAAATTCTTTCTGATGCTCCAGGGAATGCGAGCGTTAAACTGTTTGGCACTGGAGTGGCCGATTCGGGTCATGCGGAGCTTTCGACGACATCGATCACTCTCGCACCGATTCGCGCAGTCTGCGATAGCGGCTTTTCCTCGTTCACGTTTCGAAACGGGACATGCTCTGAGCTTACGCTCGATTCGGTTTCTACGTTATCGTTGCCATTGATCGTGTCGCTTGTAACCGGTCAGGTTCTTCCAGTCGATTCTTCGGTCACGATCTCGCTCCGATTTTTTCCACAGCAGGCCGGACAGTTCAATCAAAACTTACGCCTCCATTATCATTCAACAAATGGCCTCGAGCACGATACGACAATTGCGATTGCAGCGAGCGCAGCGCCGGGCGTTCGCCTGGGTCTTTTCGCCGCATCTGCAAGCTTGAGCGATACAGTGAGCGCACTCGTTAGCGAACCAGTATTTCTGACCGGTGCGATGAATGCAGCGCAAAGTGCTTCGATGGGTCTGGACAGCATCGAAGTCAGGATCGCACTCAACACCGACCTGCTAACCCCGACCATGTTTACGCCCGCGATCGCCGGAAGCAGCGTTGGCCGTTTCATCGTCACGCGATCGGGAGTAACATTCTCGGTGCTATTTCCAAAATTAGTCACACTTGCGGACACGACTGAGCTCGGAGTGCTCACGATGAAAAGTTTTGTGACCGACACACTTCAAACCACGATCGGCGTGCGGGATTTTATTCTCTATGCGGATGGCCCCGCACCATGTTTTGGTCTGGCCGCGATCGATAGTGCGTTCGCGATTTTTACCCTGAACCCCCGATGCGGCGATGGTCTTACATCGAAGTCGATGGCTCACGAGTTCTCATTCGCGATCGAAAGTATTCGTCCGAATCCTACAACAGGTAAGTTCACAGTTAAGCTGTCGGGCGTTGGCGCCAATCGATGCGAGTATGTGATCGAAGATTTGCTTGGTCGACGTCTTCAGGCAGGGATTTTGGGGAATATCGCGACCTTCGACCTCTCAAACGCAGCCACTGGATTTTACACCATCCGGATCTCCACGGCAGATCATCAGGAGGTACGTCGCATCCTCATAACGAAATGAGTTAGCTGACTAGCCGCTTTCGCCCCCCCGGTAGATGGGGAACCACTACCTCCACTTGATGCATTTCGAGAGGGGGCCGGAGACAAATCCTTGCCCTGACACCTACTTCGTTGTTGTGTTTTTCGCCGGTTTAAGACTTCGATAATTTATGAAGCGTGCTCTTTTTAGCGTCTGCGCGATACTTGTCATTGCAGCACTTGGTTGCAAATCTTCAACGGAAGTGACGCAAACGACAGTACCTCAGTTGGATGGACAAGGGAATGTGATGCTTCCGGTGCCGGCGGCCGCAGATGGCATTCAATTGGTCTACGGGCCCTTTGATGTCCCGCAAGGTCAGGAGGTACAACTCGATTATTACTTTAAGCTGCCTGTCGATGACACACTCGACGTCGATCGCATCGAGATCGCGACCAATGACGGCACGCATCACATGAATCTCTTTCGTTCGTTCAAAGATCACTCGGACACCACCGAATACTCGTTTGCGTCGACTGGGATTTGGAATTCATCAGATCTGATGATCGAATGTCAGCAGCACTATCTCGACTGGTCTTTGCCAACGGGCGCGGCCGTCCGGCTGGCACCACATGCGCAAATGGTTATGCAGATCCACTATGTCAATGCCACGACGCAATCAACCCCGAACGGCAAAGGGAAGATCGTGATCAATCTTTATCGTGCAAAACAGAAAGCATCGCTGATTGCTTCGATGCTCTTTGCTTCGAATCCGCATATACTGATTCCGCCCCATTCGGATACCTCGTTCTCAAAGTTTTGTGATTTCCTGCCTGCGCGACTGCCAATTCAGATTCTCTCGATGACTGGTCATTTCCACAGCCGGGGCAAACAATTTACGGTCGAGAAGTGGGACGCGATCGGTGACACCTCGCTGGGAGTGATCTACAACAGTACTGCGTGGTCAGAACCGCCTTTTGTCTCCTACAAAGATAGTCCGGTAACCATTGAACCGGGACAACTGATCAAATACACGTGTCATTACCACAACGACACCGACTCGACGTTCACCTTTGGTCCGCAAGTCGGCACCAACGAACATTCGAATCTTTTTGTCTGGTTTATACCGGGAATCGCCGGTGGTCAGACGATCTATGATAGTAAGTAATATGCTACGAGAGGCGCTACGAAATAATTACGGGTTGAAAGCGATCTTAGCGATCGTGTTTGCCGGGGTCATGTTGGTCCACGCGGATCTTCAGGCGCAGATCAAGTTTAAAGATATCACAAAGACCTCTGGCTTCAATTTGATATGCGCGAGCACAACAGATTATAGTCCCGGTATGATCGTTTTCGATTATGACAACGATGGGTGGGATGATATTTATTGTGTTGGCGGCATTGGTGACGACGCACTCTATCATAACAACCACGACGGTTCGTTTACGGACGTATCGGAAAAAGCTGGCGTAGCACAGCATGGTCGCAGCCACACGCATGGCGGTGTCGCGTTCGATTACAACCTCGATGGATACGTCGATCTTTTTGTCACATGCGAAAATCATAGTATCCTCTATCGCAATAATGGCGACGGGACATTCACCGATGTCACCAAAGCTGCGGGCATTATCGATCCGCCGGGTGCGAATGAAGATATGTCTGCAACCGTCGGTGATTTCAATGGCGATGGCTATCCCGATCTTTATATCGCGCGTTGGGCAGACACGTTGCGTACGATCCCGGATCCCAACCGACCGGGCGCCGGCCGCTACGACAATGTTGGCTTGCCGAACTTTCTTTACGTCAATAACGGCAATGGTACGTTCCTCGAGGATGCTGCGGCGTATGGCGTAAACGATGGGGCCTGTTCTGTTGCTGCATTGTTCGTTGACTATGATCGTGACGGAGATTTGGATCTGATCGTCGGCAACGATTTTGGCCCGGATCAAGCGCCTAATCATGTGTATAAGAACATGCTTAGCGAGACCGGTGTGGCAACGTTCAAAGAAGTTGGCAGCCAGATTGGGATGGATAACCGTCTGTTCTGTATGGGGATCGGCGTATCGGATTACGATCGCGATGGTGATTTTGATTTTGCGATGTCCAATATCGGTCCCGAACCCTTGATGCAAAATGACGGCAATCATTTTCACGACGTTGCCGCCGAGCGTGGTACGATGATCGGGTATTTTCCGAACACAACGAAAGACACGATTAAGATTAGCAGATCCTCGTGGACGCCGCTTTTCAGTGATTTCGATAACGATGGTTGGGAGGATCTCTTCATGGTCTATGGGTCAATGCCGACGATCCAGCCGTGGCATGTTTATGAGTTCGATACGTCAACCTTTTTTCGGAATACAGGCGGAAGTTTTGAGCGAATGACGCCTGACAGTACCGGAATGAAAGTCACGGAACGCGGTCGCGCCGGTGCGCTCATCGACTTTAACCGCGATGGCAAAATGGATATTGTCTATGGCCCGCTCTCCTTCTCGCCTGTCAATCCTTCGAGGGGATATCGTTTGTACCAGAATGAAACTCCGTCAACCGGTCATTGGCTCGAGATGAAGTTACATGGTACGACCTGTGGCAGGGAAGCCATCGGAACATGCGTAGAAGTGTGGACCAATGGAATTCGGCATTTGCGGCAGGTAACAACCGGTGGGGCTTTCATGTCGATGTCAACGTTAACGCAGCACTTCGGGCTTGCGAACGCCTCGGTGATCGATTCGATCCTTATCTTTTGGCCGCGCAGGCCCGTTGAAAAACATTATCGTGTACCGGCGGATCGGATCATCGAATATACGGAAGGGGCCAGTAGCGTCGGGAGGAACGCCGAATCCACGCCTATCCAGCTTTTCCCGCTACCTGCGCATAACGCACTCACACTCTCGAATCTCGATCTTCAGAGCAACTGTCAGGTCTATGACTTGATCGGACGAAAAATGCTGGAGCGAAAACTTTCGGGACATTCTGGCGTGCTCAATCTTTCCGGTCTGATCCCGGGTAGCTATCTCTTGCGCATTCAAAGTCCACTCGGTTCAACGACAAAACGCTTCATTAAGGAATAGCCGCTCGATTTCTGAATCGGTGGGCAGCGAGCCTTACGCGGTCAGTCATCGGTAACTTTGCTCCCCTCTCCACTGTTCTTCAGCGGAGATTTGGATACATTTTTGTCTGAATCGGGGAGTTAGCGATTTCGATCCTGCAATCTGTAGCACCAACGAATGAATTACAAGCATTATCCTGAGCGCGCCGACAAACTCACCAAGGAGTTTGTCGAATCCGAGTATAAAAAGTTAACCGATCGTATCGCTGCTGCGGAGGCCTCAGCTTCTGCCGACGAATGGCTTGCGTTATTTGCAGATTGGAATTCGCTGAAATCCTATGTGAGCAGCGAAGGCAGCCGCATTTATTATGCGCAGTCGAAGAACATGGCCGACCGGATGCTCGACGAAGCGGAGCGCTATTTTCGTGAAGAGGTAACGCCAGCAAGCGACGATGCGAGTTCGAAGCTTGTGAACGCACTTGTAACGAGCAAGTACAAGCATGACGTTGCCGCTCGGTACGGAAGCTTTCTGATTCGGGCGCTCGAGACGGAGATCCAGCCGCTTGCGCCGATCAATTCTGCGTTGCGCGTGAAAGTTGGCGACCTTGGCAATCGATATGACAAGATCGTCAGCTCGGGCGAAGTCATGGTGGATGGGAAAAAAGTTACGCTCGCGGTTGCACGCGCGATGCAAAGCAGCCAGGATGCTGCACTTCGCAAGGATGCGTATACCGCTCACCGCCAGTGGTTCATCCAGCATCATGACGAACTTGCGGCGATCTTTGATGAGATGGTCCACTTACGCGATCAGATGGGACGCAATCTCGGCCACAAGAATTTTATTCCACTCGGTTATCTCGGCATGGGCCGCACCGATTACGGTCCGGAACAATCGGCGGCCTTTCGAGCGTCTGTGCTTAAGTATGCTGTTCCGCTACAGTCGAAGATCTTTGAAGGCCAGTGCGCTGAGTTGGGCCTGGCCGCGTTAAAACCGTGGGATCTGGCATACACGCCATCGCTCACGCTTCCTCAAGGCATTGCACCCGTCGATACGCAGCTTGCAAAGGCGCAGAAAGTGTTTGATGCGATCTCTCCGAGATTGGGCGGACATTTCAAACGGATGGTCGATGAAGGTCTGATCGATCTTGAGAATCGCCCGAATAAATCGGCTGGCGCTTTTTGCACGTCGTTTAGCGACGAAGGCCGCGCTGCAATTCTTTGCAACTCGACAGGCGACGAGGAAGACGTAGGCACATTGATGCACGAAATGGGTCATGCATTCCAGGCGTGGGAATCGTCGGCGATCGAATCGGTCGATCTCCAGCACCCAACGCTCGATGTTGCGGAAGTCCATTCGATGGGAATGGAATATCTGAGCATGAAAGAGATGTCTCACTTTTTCTCCGAGGAGCATGCAGAGAAAGTGCGCCGTGGCCGCTGGCGCGAAGCCGTCGAGATCCTTTGCTATATCGGCGTTGTCGATGAATTCCAGCATTGGGTGTACGAACATCCGACTTGCTCGATCACGGAACGCGACAATGCGTGGGCGCGCATCTGGGATATTTATAAACCAGGGATCGACTTTTCGGGTATGGATCGGGAGAAGGTCGCGCGGTGGTACGGGCAGGGCCACATTTTCCGCGCTCCGTTCTACTATATCGACTACGCGATCGCGGAGACGGGGGCAATGCAGCTTGCACTGATGGATGCATCGAATAAGGAGCTGGCCCTCGAGACCTATCTCAAGCTTTGCCAGATGGGCGGCAGGGAATCGGTACTCACGATCTTCAAGTCATCGGGACTTCGATCGCCGTTCGATCCTCGCCTGATGCAGGAATTGATGGAGCATGCAGCAAGTGAATTGGGCGTCGAGGAATTTGCAGAAGTTTAACTTAATAGCAACAGGAGAGAAAATATGCTGGTCGGAGATGTCGAATATGAGATCCTCGTGCGTCGTCAGGGCGAAACGGTTTATTCTGCGTTTTGCCCACAACTCGAATTGATCGTTCGAGGCACGGCGCATGAGCAGGTCGAGAACAAAATGAAACAGCTCATTCTGGAGCATGTTGCCAACCTCGAAGGAAAGTCTGCGGAAGGTGCTTGAAATTGGGAGACACCGTTCTCTCGATAGGAGCGGGCAGCTCACAATACTCAAAGCGTTGCTTCAACGATAACCAAGCTTCATGGCTCAGGTCCAGTATGCCACGGTTGCTGTATCGCTTCCATTTAAATATCATTCGGGAGGCACCGATGGGCTCTCCTATGCTATTCCGCCGGAGTTAGCTCCACTCGCGCGGCCCGGCGTGCGGGTGCTGGTGCCGCTTGGCAAAAAGATCGTCACAGGAGTTCTTGTTGCGGCCAGTCATCTGAAGCCCGAGATCGAGCAAAAACTTCGCCCGATCGCCGATATCCTCGATCCTTCACCGATCTTCGATCGCCAGTTTCTTGAATGGGCGAAATGGATCGCACAGTACTACATGGCCAGTTGGGGCGATGTGCTTCAGGCCGCACTGCCGGAAGGTCTCAAACCCGAGACAAGCTCGCGTGTTATTCTCGATCATCCCGATCCACTTGGATTGGCGGCGTCACTAAAGCCAGGAAAAGGGAAGAAGCGGCCGGAACTGCTCCGACTGCTTGCCGATCATCCCGAAGGCCGCTCGATCGCGCAAATTCAAAAAGCGCTCAAGTCTGTTTCAATCTATGCGCTCATCCACACGCTCGAGGAAGAAGGAGTGCTTCATCTGGAGCGCCCACTTGTTCGCAATGCACGAATCAAGACCGAGCAGGTCGCAATGTTGCCCGATCATCTGCGTCCCGGATCGGAGTCGCTCAGTCTGACGCTTTCCGCGCTCGAACGCACGGCGCCGCGGCAGGCCAATATTCTGCTTTCATTACTTCAGCATGCGCAAACTTCATCCGAAGATTCATTTGCCGTACCGTTGTTGCTCAAAGCTGCCGGCGCGACTGCCTCAACGTTAAAAGCGCTGCACGAGAAGGGACTCGTTATCCTCGATCGCGTACCAATCAAAAGCCGCACTGCGGAATATCAGCGCGATCTGCCGGGCGAGCATGACATCCAGAATCTTACGCTCACCGGGGAACAACGATATGCGACCAAAGTGATCGCGGAGCAGGTTCGTCTCGGCGAACACAAGACGTTTTTGCTGCATGGCGTTACAGGTTCAGGGAAGACCGAAGTCTATACTTCCGTCGCGCAGGAAGTGCTCGCTTCGGGCAATGGTGTGCTGATACTCGTACCAGAGATCGCACTGACCCCGCAGCTTATCGAACGATTCAAATCACGGCTTTCGATCGAACGCGACGAGGATATTGCGGTCTTACATTCA
Organism: Kapaibacterium sp. (SeqCode); assembly: GCA_038240295.1. GTDB lineage: Bacteria > Bacteroidota > Ignavibacteria > Palsa-1295 > Palsa-1295 > JABDDM01. The sequence continues at coordinate 10,876 of JBBSDW010000037.1, read as the reverse complement.
AAACTTTCAGTTGGCGAGCGGAGTGCTGCCTTTCGCTCGCTCGTCGAGGGCCGCGCGCGCATCGCGATCGGCGCTCGCAGCGCGGTCTTCGCGCCGATCAAAGATCTCCGTCTCATTATTGTCGACGAGGAGCATGAAGGGACGTTCAAGCAATTCGACAAAACGCCGCGCTACAATGCTCGCGACGCCGCAGTTGTTCGCGCCTCGATGCTCGGCGCCGTTGCGGTTCTCGGCTCTGCAACGCCTTCGATCGAAAGCTATCAAAACGCGATCGAAGGAAAGTATCAGTTGCTCACGATGAAGGAACGGGCAAAGCGCGCATCGCTGCCACCCGTCACGATCATCGATCAACGGCGCGCTGCAAATCGTCCAGGGTTCGACCGGGCACGAACGGCATTGACTCCCGAACTGCAGGACGCGATTCGCGAACGTCTCAAGAAAAAAGAAGGAATCGTTCTGTTTCAGAATCGCCGAGGATTTTCGACGTATCTCGAATGCACGAATTGCGGTGAGCCGGAAATGTGCCCCAATTGCGCGGTCACGATGACCTATCACCGCGCAAAGTCGCAGATGCAATGTCACTATTGCGGATATTACACACCGAAGCGAACGACCTGCTCGGTCTGCGGCAGCGAGGACCTCAGATTGGGAGGTCTCGGTACCGAGCGCGTGCAGGAGGATATTCAGGAAGCTTTTCCGGATGCGAAGATCGAACGAATGGATCTCGACACGACCGCGCGAAAGGGATCGTTCAAACGCATTCTTACCAGCTTCGCAAGCGGTGACTCCGATATTTTGCTCGGAACGCAGATGGTCGCGAAGGGTCTCGATTTTCCGCGCGTTTCACTCGTCGGAGTGATCAGCGCCGATACGAGTTTATGCCTTCCCGATTTTCGCGCATCTGAACGGACGTTTCAATTGCTATCGCAAGTTGCTGGACGTGCCGGACGTTCGGAAGAATTGCCGGGAGAGGTTCTCGTACAATCATTGCAGCCCGGTAACAGAGCGATCGTCCTCGCGAGCCAGCATGACTACGAACAATTTTTCCGGCTTGAGTTGGAAGACAGGCGAGCGCTGAATTATCCGCCATTCAGCCGGTTGATCCTGATCGAGTTTCGTGGGTTGCACGAGCAAGCGGTCAAAGAGCGGGCGCTTGCCTTTGGATTGCTCTTTCCGGAACACGGATCATTTTACGAGCGGATCGGTCCGGCCGCACCAGCGATCACAAAACTTCGCAACGAATATCGCTGGCACGTGCTCATCAAAGATATCAAGAAGAGCGACCCAAACGGAGAAAAAATTCGAAGACTTATCACCGGCGCGCTCGACCAGTATCAGAACCGCTTCGCATCGAATCAAGTCAAAGTGACGGTCGATGTGGATGTGCAGGGAGTGATGTAACGATCCTTAGGGAGTGCACTGGCTCTCCTCTTCTTAAAAAAAAGTCCTTAAAAGTCCCTCGCCCATTCCCCCCAAGGAATGGGAGAGGGATTTAGGGAGAGGGTGGTCGGGCAAGTATGAATTATGAGTTAGGAAGTATGATTGTTCTTGCCTCGGTCCTTGCAGTCATGCGAACGAAAGGCAAGATTCTTCGTCGCGCATGGAGTTGATTCAAACGTAGATGATCGGACGCTTCTCAGAATGACCGTTCAATTACTTTGTCCCTAACCCACATGCTGTTTTTCCATTCGAGCACAGACCAAGCGACCCTTTTGCCCCGATTCTCCCCCGCTCAGAAAGATTGCTTCGTCGGTTGATTCGCGTTGCGAATCAATCCTCCTCGCAATGACGCTTCGAGACGTTGGAGTCAGCGATGAAACTTTTGCGCCGCGTGCGATCAAGATTGATTATCCCAGATACAGCATATACAACCCGCCGATGATGAGGCCAACTCCGATGCCGCCTTTGATGCTCATCTTTTCCTGAAAAAAGAGGAGACCGATGAGTACTACAAGAATCACCGACGATTTATCGATCAGCGATACTTTCGAGATCGGTCCTTCCTTCATCGCTTTGAAATAGGCGAGCCAGCTGAGTCCGGTCGCAAGGGCGGAAAGACTCAGAAAGAGAATCTCCTTATTTGATGCCTCTCCGAAGGTAAAACGCTTCTGCTTGATCAGCACGACTGCGAGTGCAACGAAGACGATGAGGATCGTGCGGTAGAAGGTCGCGATATCGGAATCGATCGTCGAAGTTCCGAGCTTGATAAACATAGCAGTAAGCGCCGCAAAGACGGCGCTAAGCGCAGCATAGATGAACCAGGATGGCATGAGTCAGTTTGAGAATGTTCGTTCGATCTCGTTGCAAAATTAAAGCCGCTTCGAGGCTGGGAATGAAATTGGTCTAAAGCGTTGCGATGGATCTTTAGGCCACGCGGATCCAGATAAACGTTTTTCCACGCGAGCACATGGGAATGTCATCCGGAGAGAGCTTTAGCGAAGTCAAGGAGCTAATGGAATGCTCGGGTCAAACCCAACAGTGTACTTGACTGGCTGGTCGCGGGAGCAGGGAATGGCGAACAGGGGACAGTGGGGGTCGGAGAAAAGAGGGATCGAAAGTGGGTTCGAGCTTCTGGCTGTTCACTTTTCCCAGTTCGCTGTTCTCTGTTCCCCGCGCCTCAGTTCTTCACATAATAGTAGATCGAGGTTCCGCTGATGATCGATTCGTTAAGCGTGGCATTGCTTGCGCCGCCATTCTTTCCGCAGAGCATATAGATCGTGCTGTTCACGACGGCCGAGACCGCACCATATTGTGGAGTCAGTCCGTTCGATATCCCTGCGCTCCACGTACCGGTCGAGGGATTAAATAACTCGGTCGTGTTAAGATATTGCGGAGGGTTGGGCGGCCCGCTGGAGATAACTCCTCCGATCGCGTAAATATTTCCATTGGCAGCAGCAAGTGTGGCTGATTGTCTGCTTGTAAGTCCCGTAACACCGAGCGTCGACCAGGTATTGGTTGTTGCGTCATACGAGCGGAAATCGGGGCTTACATTATTCGCGAGCAAATAAAATTTGCCGTTGAGGGCAGCGCCCACGGCACCCGACATAACAGATGTGAGCGCCACGCCTGTCTTTGTTGTATTCCACGTGTCAGTCGAAACGTCATAGACGTCGTTATTGAGAAGATTCTGGCCATTACCGCCGCCGATCAAATAGATGTAGTTACCGGAGGCAAGCGCGATCGGGCCGTATCGACCGGTCGAAGGAATGGCAGCTTTCGTGGTCCATGACTTTGCCACGGGATCGTAGACTTGGTTATCGGTGCTATAACCAGGATTCTTATTGCCGCCCATGACATAGAGCTTACCGCCGACAACAGCAGCGGAACCCTCGGCGCGCCCGGTGAAAGTGCCGGTCGTGACGTCGGTGCTCCACGTGTTCGACGCAGCGTCATAGACATCCATCGACGATAGTGCGGCAAGGCTCGATGCGTAACCGCCGACGACGTAGATCTTCCCGTTGATCGCGCCCGTCATCGGTACGTTTCGATAGGTTGGAACAGCAGCTTCCGATGTCCACGAATTCGCACCTGAGAGGATCGTGGGTCCTGAGAGCAGCGTATATCCCGATGGTGCAGTCGAAGAAGTGTACATGATCACAGTTCCACTCGGGAGTCCACCCGGCGCCTGCCAGGTAGTGCCGCCTGAAGTCGTGCTTGTGATCACGTCGCCCGAGTTCGGGGTGTTGCTCGGAACGGTGAACGTTCCGTTTGCGGCGCCGGTGGTCTGGATGGTAGTCGTGTTGCCGTTCCCATCGTCGAGAACAACGCGCTGGGTATGGAAATCGCGAGCTTGTGCGTGAAGGGACAAAGGAGCAAGCACGATGGCAGTAAAGACTGCGGCAAGCCGAAGTATTTTAGAAGAAATCATGGATCGAGGGTAAAATTGCAGGCGTTATTAGGACTACGAATATACGACCTGGAAACTAAAGATCAAAAAGCATACGGCCTCTTTCTCAAAATCTGAAAACGGTTTTGGGAACGGGGAACATGGAGCGGGGAACATGGAGCGGGGAACAGGGAATGGGGAATGGGGAATGGGGAATGGGAAAAAATGCGACAGCGGTTACGGCCTTATGTTTGGAACCGTCCCCCAATGCACTCAGTTATTCGGCTGCTACGCAACCGGTAACGGTTGGTTGGTAGCTCAGGGCATTTAGCTCAGTTGGTCCAGAGCGTTCGCCTCACACGCGAAAGGTCGCAGGTTCGAACCCCGCAATGCCCACTCGATCGATCGTAGTCACCCTGGCACTCGATTTCTTCCCTCCCAGCAACTTCCGTTGGTATCTTCGCCACGATTTCACGAATGCACACGACATGCTTTTACCGATTGGCGACGACAACACCGAGCGAGTATCCTTTCCCATCGTAACGCTTCTGCTGATCGCAACAAACGCGGTCGTCTTCTTTCTCGAATTACAACGTGGCGATACATTCGTCGTGAAATATTCGGTACTCCCGCTTGATTTTACGTCGGGCATTCCTCCGGTCCATACGCTTATCACCGCCATGTTCCTTCACGCCGGCTGGGCGCACTTGCTCGGCAACATGCTCTATTTGTTCGTCTTTGGTGATAATGTCGAAGATAGCTTTGGTCGTGTGCGTTATCTGATCTTTTATCTGGTCTGCGGCGTCGTCGCGTTTCTTGCTCAGATCCTGGTCTATCCCAATTCAAACATCCCTAATCTGGGTGCATCCGGCGCGATCTCGGGAGTGCTTGCCGCTTAGCTCATGCTCTACCCGAAGAACAAAGTACGCGTACTGATGGGGTTTTTCTTCGTAAAAATCAGTGCGTGGTTCGTACTTGGGCTTTGGATCGCCACGCAGTTTTTCTCGGGCTACACCGACCTCTTCAATCACGCCGCAGACGCAACCGGCGGCGTAGCCTACATGGCTCACATCGGCGGCTTCGTTACGGGATTGATCCTGGTTTTTTTCTTTCGGCGAAAAACGAGTCGTGCTCGATTAGAGGGAGTTCGTTAGCTTCCGGGGCGTCAGTCGCAAAGTAATACGTTCTCGGCTTTACGTATTTCAGGCCCCACCGTTACGGTGGGGTTGTTGTTCCTAGGCCAGATTGAATTATCGACCGGCAGCCGCTCCAATTTTTCGCTTTGATCCCTGCGGCATTCTTCCTCCGTAAATTTGCACTTTATTTCACGCTCATCAAGTATTCAATCATAGCACTCAATTAGTCACAGATGAAAATTACCGTGATCGGCGCCGGCAATGTTGGCGCGACAACTGCACAGCGCATTGCTGATAAAGAACTCGCCGAAGAAGTCGTGTTGGTCGATGTCGTAGAAGGCATCCCGCAGGGCAAAGCTCTTGATATGTATGAAGCCGCGCCCGTCGAAGGGACCGATACGCTTATCACCGGCACGAATGGCTATGACGAAACTGCCGATTCGAACATCGTAGTCATCACCGCAGGACTTGCGCGAAAGCCTGGAATGTCGCGCGACGATCTTTTAGCAAAGAACGCCGAGATCGTTGGCGATTGCGCGGCGAATGCAGCCAAGAAATCGCCGAACGCGATCTTCATCATTGTTTCGAACCCGCTCGACGTCATGACCTACGTCGCGCTTAAGCGGACTGGACTTCCTCGCGAGCGCGTGCTAGGAATGGCTGGCGTACTCGATAGCGCTCGATTCCGCTCGTTCATCGCAATGGAGCTCAAAGTTTCGGTTCAGGACGTAACGGCATTCGTACTCGGTGGTCACGGCGACTCGATGGTCCCGCTTCCGCGCTTTTCGACGGTGGCCGGAATTCCGTTGCCAGAGCTCATTCCAGCCAAACGTTTGGAAGAGATCGTGCAGCGCACTCGTGACGGCGGTATCGAGATCGTCAATCACCTGAAGACCGGGTCTGCTTATTATGCACCATCTTCGAGCGCGGTGCAGATGGTCGAATCGATCGTGAAAAATAAACATCGCATTCTTCCTTGCGCGGTCATGCTCAAGGGCGAATACGGTTTGTCCGATATCGTCGTTGGCGTGCCGATCAAGATCGGCAAGAAGGGCCTCGAGGAGATCATTCAGATCAAACTTCTTCCTGAAGAAGAGAAAGCACTTCGCGCAAGCGCCGAAGATGTGAAGCTCAACATGGCGAAAGTGAAATACTAAGCGATTCATCGTTCGAACGTCAAAGGTTCGTGAACATGGTTTCACGAACCTTTTTTCTCCTTTTTGGGCTCTTAGAGTATCGTTGAGCTATCGGCCTTCGATAGAGGCCTTCGTGCCTCAGTACAATCTCTACTTCAGTACTTATGAAGATTCTCTCGCATGTATCTATTCGGTTCGCAGCCATCGCAGCAGCGTTGATTGTTTGGTCTGGGTGCGCCACCCAACCCCCAGCTCCCGTTAACAACGGACCAACGACGCAAATGCAGTGGAAGCAAGGCACGGTTACCAGCTTTCAAAAAAGCACACTTGACACACTGCCGGGTGAGCCTGTCGTTGCAAACTCGATGACGACCTACACTTCGACGCTGAGCGCTTCAGGCATTCCGCTCTATGGACGAGACGCCGCCGCAATCGATGTGAATGTTTATTCTGGAGGGGTGCTGACTCCGACCGATAGCTCGATCTATTCTCAGGATGGAGGCAACGATCTTTACGAGTGGAATTTGGGCCTGAGCCAAGGCCTGGTGCTCTTTAACACCACGCTAAAGGCCTTCGGTATCAATCTGCCGAACCCAGGCTGGGCTCTTGAGATCAAAATGGCAAGCGGCAAAGGAATTCAGTGGATCGCATTTGAGCATGATACAACAGTCAACGTAACCGTCCCGACTATTCCGATACCCGTCGGGATCACTATAAAGGAACAAGATAACGGACAGATGCTTGCCGATTCGACATTTGCCCTTGGTGGCACAAATTACACGGTCAAGCATGCGCAACATGTACTCAGCTTTAGTGCTACGGCCTTAACCGGTCCACTGCTGACGTGGAGTGAGACCCTCGATGTCTTTGTATCCGCCGATCTTGCAACACCGGTCCTGACGATCATCCATCCATCGACGCTTGCGTTTGGAGCGCTTTTGCAAGCACAGTCTGGGGGAAGCACCAGAAAGACGCAGGGTTCGATGAGTGTTCTCGTATCGCATAAGTAAGTGTTGTGTTTTCGCATACGTAAGAGTGTTATGTTTGAAGAGGGAATGCTTCTTTCTCTTTCGTTCTATAGTTTTAACTAATCGTTCTATGATGAATCTCAAATCGAAACTTCTTCTATCCAGCGCGGCAATGATGCTGAGCGCTTTCATGGTGTCGGCATCGCTTACCGGGTGTTCGAGCGGCAGCACAAATCCGCCTCCGACATCCTCGACAACGGATACAACGAAACTCGCCTTCACCGCAACGCAATCGACGACGTTTGCCCAAGCGAACGATATGCCTGGATCAGGGGTCCAGCCGCCGTTCAGAACTTTCACGCAGACGGTCGCTCAACTCAACGCACCGTGGTTAGGAAAATCCGCGACGATTCTGACGAATAGTTATTCTGATGGCACCGTAGATTCCGATTACTACTCCCAGGATACTGCTGCACAGAAAGTCTACAAGGTTGATCTTTGTTTAGAAGCCATCAACTCGAACCCCACATATGTGGGGGTTTTGGGAGGCAAAGTCCATGTCGGTTGGGTTCTCGAGGCGAGCATGAACTCTCCGATCGGTACGAAGTGGGAAGCGATCAATCAAACGATCAATACCACAGGTGCAGCTGGCAGCGTCACGCTTAAAGATACTGCCTGGATGATGTCGGACACTACGTTCACCCAGGCCAGCACCGGCACAACCTATACTGGCATCAAGCACGCGCATCATTCCTTCTCCTTAAGTGCTTCGCTTGGGGTCGCTACCGCAGAGTGCGTTATCTATTTATCGCCGAAGCTTGCTGCTCCGGTTCTCTATTGGATCCATCCGATCGCTTCAAGCCTGGGAGCTCAGAACGGATTGCAAACGGTCCTGACTGCGCATACGAACTGACAGAAGCATCTACGTTTTTTTCAGACCCGGATCATCACGATCCGGGTTTTTTTTGCCAAAGATTTAAACCACTCTTCTTCGTAGGCGTCCTTTGAGTGTCTGTTACTGTACGTCAATATGATTCAACTGGTCCGTTGAGCGAGATTTTTTGAAGATGTCGAGGACCATGCTACGAACGGGTTATGAAGGACCCGACGGAGGAGTGCGAACATTTTCGACTGACCGTTCGCGGAGCTATTCGAAAAATCGTTATGAAAAAGCTCGTTATACTTTTACTCGCCCGTCTATCAATCACGATGCTTCCACTCGCGATGGCGGATGTTGCGTTCGCTCAATCAGGCATCTCTTTGCCTGCCGATTTTCCAGGGATCGAGATAATGAGTGACTCGACAGCTAACTTTCAAGACGAACCGGGCGCGATATTTCTGAGCAACTTCAATTTCTCCGGGTCGCCGCTTGCCGCCTACTACCTGATGATCCTCGCACCGAACGGTACGCCGATCTTCTATCGTAAAATGCCGAAGGCCTGCCTCGATTTCAAAGTACAACCAAACGGCTTGTTGACCTATATGGACGAATCAACATATAAGTTCTATGCGCTCGATTCGAACTACGCAGTCGTCGATAGCTTTTATTGCGGCAACAATGTGCGTACCGATACGCATGATCTCGAACTCCTTCCGAACGGTCACGCGCTGCTGCTCGGTACCGATTCAGAAATTGTCGATATGAGCAGGCTTGTCGCGAATGGGGATTCCGCTGCGATCGTGATCGGCAACCGCGTGCAAGAGATCGATCAAAATAAAAATGTCGTATTCGACTGGAATGGCTTCGATCATTTCAACGTGACCGATGCAACGGGCATCGACTTTACACAGCCCTCGATCGACTTTGAGCATGCCAATTCCCTGCAGAATGATACCGATGGCAACATTCTACTCTCGTCTCGCCATCTGGATGAGATCACAAAGATCGATCGCACGACGGGTGCAGTGATCTGGCGCTGGGGCGGCGCGCACAATATGTTCACGATGATCGGAGACACCATAGGATTTTCGCATCAGCACAATGCGCGCAGGATCGCGAACGGCAACATCACGCTCTTCGACAATGGCAACCTGCACGTTCCGCAATTTTCACGTGCAATGGAATTCGCGCTCGATGAAAAAAATATGACTGCGACAAAGGTCTGGGAGTTTCGTCAACAGCCGACAACGTTCACTGTTGCAATGGGCAGCGTCGAGCGACTCGCGAACGGCAACACCTTTATTGGATGGGGCGCGCAAAGTATCCCAGCGGCGACTGAAGTGACGCCAGCGGGCGAAAAAGTTTTTGAGATGGGTCTTCAAAAAAGCAATGTGAGTTACCGAGCGTACCGTCAGCCATGGATCGCAAGCACGAGCGAAGCTGTGACAATCGCACAGGTTAGCGGTTTCAGCGCGCTTCAAAATTATCCAAACCCGTTCAGCAGTTCGACCTTGATCTTTTTCAAACTCGAACGTCAAGCCACCATCCAACTCGATCTCTATGATGAACTCGGCCGGAAGGTACAGAGTATCGCGCAGGGAATTTATGGAGCAGGCACGCATTCGGTCCAGTTTAGCGGCGCCAATCTGAATGCCGGGGTTTACTTTGCCGTGCTGAACGACCAAGGATCAATGCGAACAACACGCATGGTCGTTGCACATTAGTCGCTGCGAACATCGGGTCATTGGGCTTTGAAGTTATACAGAAATTGAAGCGTAGTTCAGAGCATGACTACTTTCAATGATCGGATCCTGTCGCCGTGAAGTTCGATGCGACTAAGCGAGCTTCGGGTGCATAAGTCGAAACGTTCGATCTTGTTGATCTGCCGTCGGGGACCTATATTTGCAGAGTGGCAGCCGATGGCAAAACTGCATCAGCCAGGCTGGTTATTGTCCGCTGATTGTACTATGGCGAACAACGATTCACATCAACCAAAATCATATAGGGTGGCTTGACGTGCCTATTAGCACCTGGAGACGAGAGATTGCTATAGTATGCGAGAAACGAGTCGGATTGAGGAGTAGATCCGTTCAACCAAGCAAGAGGGACGATCATGCTCGGGCCTGGTCAGCCGATGGAAAGCAGCTTGCGCTGTCAGTGTATCCGTACTATGATAGTATGACAAAGACTGGGGGAGTGCGACAGGTCTGGATCGCTGATATTGACCGATACTTTAAAGACCATCTATCGACAGTACCTCTAAAGATCATTGACTTTCAGAAAGATTTTTGCGCGTATAATGCCTGGGGCACATGGGCTGAATTTCGCACAAACTCTACTATCGCCGTGACGATGCACCACGTCAACGAGGATGCCTCGTATATCTATGAAATTACAACCGACGGCGCAATGGTAAGACAACTTACCTCTTCTCTTTGGCTATCCACACTCCTCTATGATCTGGGTTAATGGCTCGAAGCGTATTTTCCTAGCCCCTGATCATGATGACAGGTGTGGGGTATCATTTGAATAAAAGGTGCTTCTTTGGGCACTAATCCTTCGGGACGACTGTTTTACTTTTTCACAAAGCTAATAATCGAGCGACGTCAGGTTTTGTGAGTGGCACCGATATCTCTACGAAGGAGAATTGTGAAAAAAGTTTGCACACACTTTGGTCGCCCAGATGAAAAAAGGGCGAAATGACGCTGAAAAGTGGGGTTGTCGTTCGTGAGGTGCTGAAGTTAGAAGCGTCCAAAAGGACGAATGCCCAGCGATCGGCGTTCTGCCTTTGTGAAAAAATCTCAACTTAAGATCGCGCTCTATTCGGCGCTTGTTGTGACCTTACTTGGCATTATGCTGATGCGAGAATTCGTCTGGCGCTATCAATCTCCATTTTCACTAACGCTAGAGGGAAGAGTTACGAACGGTCG
>JBBSDW010000036.1:0-23513 GCA_038240295.1 Kapaibacterium sp. (SeqCode) | reverse complement strand
GTATGAAGATCGCTCATGTCGTGATAATCGCCCTTCGCGAACGCACTCAGCTTTAACTTCGGATCGAAAAAATGTTCGATGCCGCTTGCATGCCGGTACCGATCGTAGACGAGGTGCTTCTCAAGACCTTTCTCCTTCGTATGAATTCCGTCGTGAATCGAATGGGCCTTTGTATCGTCACTTGCTAAGCTCGCGGCGGCTTGAAGAAGTTTTGTATGATACGCCTCCTGCCTGCGACCCAGAATGTTCAGGACGTTGAATCCCTTTGGCATGTAGTCGTGCTCGATGATCGCGCCACCTCGATGGGGAGCTACGATCAGCTTTGTCGGTCCCGATTGCAATACGATCTCCAGACGTTCATCGGCATCGACATCGCACGCAACCACGGTCGCTTCAGGCTTGAATTTGTCGATCAGTGCCTCGGCAGTCAGCAGCTCCCGCCACGCTGCGTCACGCAAATTGTTAAGATAGATACCGCCAAAGACTCCGTGCCAATAGACATCGTTGGCTTCGGAAGCGAGTAAATGTTTCTCGCTTTTATTCAGCAACTCGTCCTCGATGGTGATCTGCTTCAACTCGTGCAGCCGCTCGCTTACGCCCCACGCACGCTGATGAAGATAATTCGATTCTGGATACTTGACAAAAAAGTTACGCCAGAACCCGCCGCGTACGAATCGTTGTGCGCGATCCCAGGAGCCCTCTTGTTTGAGTTCGTGCACGAGGTCATCGTAGGCCGTACCCGATGCCGCATTCGGCAGCGACCATTCGAGCATTTCGGCATAACTGCAATTCGGAATATAGATGCGCCCAAGCGGCTTGAACTTCTCAAGCACCTCGTTGCCATGATGCGTGGTGATCCAGGATTTGTTTTCCGAGAGCTTTGCGAAAAACTCCTCAAGCCAACCGGCGCCATAAACCATTTTGAATGTGCCCGGCCAGACGCCGAATTTTTCTCCGTCGTCGGCAAAAAAGACGATCCGTTCGCCCGATTCGCTTGCCTGATCGCGCAGAACCCGGATCGTCTCGTCGACCGGTTGAAAGGGCATCGTGTAGCGGAGGTCTTTCGAAATCGGAAAGACGGCGAGCGTTTTGCCCTGGTCTTCAGTCAGATAATAGCCGTTGAGTGCTTCTGGCGATAAGCCGGCGGCGAGAAAATGCGTATCGTCGAGCAGCACATACCGCACACCATTGTTGACCAGTACGCTGGCAAGGCTTTGCTCCCATACGCGTTCGGCAAGCCACATACCGGATGGTTCGGTACCAAACTGTTCGCGCACGGTTGTGGTCAGTGATTCGATCTGCGCATGCTGATCCCAGGGCGGAATAACGGAGATGATCGGTTCGAAATATCCGCCGGTCAAAAATTCAAGCTGACCCTCCTCAGCGAGTGCTCGGAGTTTGAGCAAATATGCGGGTTCGTTAATGATAAGCCAGTCAAGGAGCGAACCGGTAAAATGGGTTCCGAATTTTACATCGGGATGCTTCGCCGCAACCTCGAAGAAAGGCTTATAGGAATGCTTGTACGCATCCTTCAGCACAAAATCGAAATTCCCGATCGGCTGATGATTATGGGTCGCGAAAAAAAAGTTGACGGTTTTCACAGTGCTATTTTAATAAAATCCCCCTTCTCCTAAATTTCAGATTTGACGAACGTCAAAGCTGAAATTTGGGAGAAGGGTTGGGGATGAGGGGTGCACACTTCTAATTCAAATCTACAATCACCACCACCTTCTCCTCAACCTCAAACGCATCGTATCCGACAAGCTTTAACGGATGTGTCGAAATTTTCTTGATCGCTTGCAGGCGCTTTGCGCGTTTGATCTCTTCTCTCAGGTCTCCACCTTTGAGTGCAAAGATCGTGCTCTCTGGTTTTAGCAGTCCGTTCGACCATTTGACCAGATCTTCGATCGGCGCGACTGCGCGAGTCACGACGGCATCATAGACGGTCTTCTTCTCCGTCCGGCGAAGTTCTTCGGCGCGCGAAACTACCGCCCTTGCATTCCGAAGCCTGAGTTCTTCGATCATCGATCGGACCGCAATCACCTTTTTCTTGATCGAATCGCACAGCGTGAATTTGAGATCGGGTCGGGCGATCGCGAGTGGGATGCCCGGCAGACCCCCGCCCGTGCCGAGATCGAAGATCGAATGGCCGGATGGAATTTCGCGGCCGATCACTCCGGGCATCGCGAGCGTGAGCGAATGAAGGATGTGCCGCGTATAAATATTGTCCTCATCCTGACGCGAGATGAGATTGAGTTCTTGATTCACTCCCACAAGCAGCGCCGCATAAAGCATCAGCAGCGAAAGCTGATCGACCGAAAGCTCAAGACCATTCGCCGCCGCAATCTCCGCAATTTGTATGATGCTCTCTCGTGCCAATTCTCTTTTATTCGTGTGCGTGCTGAACACCATTAGCCGGAAGGCAATTCACCGTTGCAACGACCTTCCTGCTTCTGCAAAGAATTCATTTGGATTTCACTAAAACGTTCATTACTTTGCGTATGGTGTTCCGGTTGTAGTTTGTCTGAAGGTTTTCCCCCGACACAAACCGTTCTACAACCGCTGCCACCCGTGAATCCAGAACCTTAACCACAGACGATCATGAACTATTGCCAGACAACGATACCATTCGAAACCAGCCAAGCTGGGGAAGCGGAGATCGACATCTTCAACGAATCTGGGCAATTGATCATAGAGGACCACGCTGAGGTGCTGGGACCTGTCCGTCACCTGTTTTATTTTACGGCAGCGCGGCTACCAACCGGTAAATACTTTTACAATATTCAGTTCCCACACGGCAAAGTGATCGCACGGAACGCAATGATATTGGTCCGATAACCAACGTAAGGGGCCGATCTCATTCGGCCCCCTTTTTAATTTATATGAGATTGCTGAAAGTTCCGTCGCAACTGGGGTGGTTAATTGTGTTCGCTGTCCTAGTCTTTCCGATCAGTGGAGAATCGCAATGGAAAAATATTGGTCAGCTGAGTTCCCATGCTGAGTGCGGTTATTTTTTTGACGATCAGCGAGGACTTGTAGCATGTGGAATTGGTGATCAACCCATTCCAGTAGCTCCGGCGGTATATTTGACAACGAACGGTGGCACAAGTTGGACCACTGCTAGACTCCCCCCTATTCCTCCTGGCGATTTGCTTTATATCACAAGCATCGAGATGAAGGATACGTCTACAGGGTGGCTCACAATCGATTATATTCAGCAGGTATCAGCACCGGTTCCAGGCGTGTGGGCGACGGTGGATGGTGGAAGGAACTGGACTCCTATTGACGGCAGTCTCGATTGGGGAGGTGTCAAGCTTTCTTCGACTGGGAATTTGGCCTTCGCGTTTGGGAATATAGCGTTCGAGGACAATGGTCTCATTGGAATTGGCAGCCTCGCGTACTTTACGCAAACCTCCATACCACGAGTTCAGCGAATTACCTACGATGGGGGCAATTCCTGGGCGCCTCTTCCAAAAATGGAGAACGAGGCATGGGGGATTGCATATTCCAAATTTTATAAGAAGTTCTATATTAACCCCGAACTCTAGCATCTGCGGAAAATTTTTTGAATCGAGCGATGAAGGGCAAACGTGGAATTTCATCGTCTATCCTGAGCCGTTGTACGATCCCGACCCCCTGAATGGAACGACTTCAGGAGACGTCGAGTGTGCTGGAAGAGCAATCTATTTGCAGTCTCAAAAACACGGCATGCTTCGATCGCTGGACGGCGGAGGTTCGTGGCAGCATGTCGGTGGTCCAAGCAATTACCGCGATTCGCGCTTTTGCGTATGCCCATCATGCGATGGCGCTGTAGTGGTTGCCTTCGATACCGTAGGCGGCGTTTGGCTTACAACGAACGGGGGCGATGGCGCACTTTCGAATCCACCTATGAAGGCAGTTGGAGGCCCTCCTTTACTCGTTCACTCCTGCGAGGGCGGGCGCGTACCTGTGGTGCTGACGAACTCCGAATGCATTAGCATATTGGCCGATTCGCTCGTTTCAAACGGTAAAGGAAAGTTTATTCTTGAGCCGCATGATTCGCTTCTGCTGGCCCGCGATGCCGCCGATACGTTGTGGTTCGATTTCGCAGCCGGTACCGATACCGGAACCTACCAGGCAAAACTCCACGTACGCGGAGCGCATCCTGGCGCGGGCACAATGGAACTCGATACGATCATAACCGTTACCGCTCACGTCGCAGCTTCCACGCCAAAACTTGTCGAGCACCCTACTTTGCTGAACATCTCGCCGATCAGCATTTGCACTACCGCCGACACGACGATCTACATTCTGAATCTTGGCTGTGATACACTTCGAGTCGATAGTATTACCGTAGCTGCGGCATCGGGTATCCAATTCGGGGCGATATCAAAACCTGATATTGCGCCCCGCGATAGTATCGCTATTCTCCTGCACTACCAACCGCAAAATATTGGAGCATACGACTTCGATATTGCTGTGCACGGCTCTTCGCAAGGGGCGCACACAACGTCAACGGTCCCTGTTCATCTCGATATCATTCGGGGTACCGCGCGCTTCGTACTTCGGCCTGCTATTACATCGTTTCAATTCCCACGCCTCTCTCATTGCGACGGGCCCGACTCGCTCGTCTTTTGGGTGTTCAATCGCGGTTGCGATAGCTTGAGAATTTTGGGCAAAACACTCGTCGATTCAAGCGGGACATTCGAGGCGATAAGCGGATCGCCAACCACGCTCGTCAACGGGGATAGCACAGAATTTATCATTAGGCGCTTCGTGCAAAGCCCCGGCATTTTTACGAGTTCGTTTTCGATCCGGTATGAATTACCAGACGGTAGTCTTCACGATACTTCGGTAACGCTCACAGCCGAGACCGTTCGCGGTACTCGAACGCTTTCGATCGACACCTCACTACGAGATTTTGGCGCCGGATCACTCTGCCGCACTGCCGATACAACCATCATTTTGCAAAACACCGGCTGCGACACGCTTCATCTTACTTCCATGTCCATCACGGCTGCTACTGGGTTTGCACTTAACTCTGCAGCACCGAAATCACTTCCGCCCGGCGTTCGAGATACGATCGAGGTGCTCTACAGCCCGCTCGCGACGGGGATTTCGCAGGACGTTCTCAGCATTGGTTCGGATGCCGACAATGATCCCTCGATCAGGATTCGCCTCAACGCGCAGACGTATGGCCCCGAGCACGTGATGGTCAGTCCTGTGCTGCCTCGTCCGACTTCGAACATTGATGATACTGTCACACTCTTTATCGTAGCCAATCGTAATGTGAGCGTTGCGGGACTAAAAACCATGAACATGTCACTGCAGTATAATGCGGACTTACTCACGCCTATAACTTCGCAATCGAACGTAAGCGGAATGACGCTTCTGGCTTCCGATCGTGCAGTGAACTCCGTGGGCGAGTATGATATGAAGTTCAGCGGAACTGGTTCAGCAGTGAGCTTCGATGCCGCCAACTGGCTCGCTTCGGTGCGATTTCATACCTCGCTCTCAAAAACATTTTCAACGCCGATAGGACTAAGTAATCTTGAACTGAACGGAGGCGATCCGGCATTTGCCAGATGCGTATTGACGGCAAATACCGATTCAACCAATTT
Source organism: Kapaibacterium sp. (SeqCode) (assembly GCA_038240295.1). Lineage (GTDB taxonomy): Bacteria > Bacteroidota > Ignavibacteria > Palsa-1295 > Palsa-1295 > JABDDM01. The sequence continues at coordinate 17,913 of JBBSDW010000036.1, read as the reverse complement.
GACACTCCTTGCCGAGTGTGGCGATTCTCTGATCTCAAATACGATGACCGGCTCGTTATCGCTACGCATGCTCGGTATCTACCCAGATCCGGCCCAAACGAGCATTGTTGCTGAGGTGGAATCCCAGGTCTCGGCGACTGTTACGATCGAGATCTACGACCTATCTGGCGCACGAGTTTTCCAGGGCACGCAGAGACTAACCAAAGGAAAAAACTCGATGCCGATCTCGATCAAATCGCTGAGTGAAGCAAGCTACATCCTGCGGGTACGATCAGCGCCCGATATGGTCGAACTGGGATTTGTAAAAAGGATTCGATAACGCTCGATCGGGCGCAACCACCCCACGCCCCCTTCAAAATGAGGGGATTTTAAATAAAAGCCCCCACGCCTTTCGAAGGCGGGGGTTGGGGGGTCTCCAGGTCACCGCGATACCGGTTTCAAAGTTACCGTGCGGGCGCAATCACCCCTTCAAAATGAGGGGCTTTTAAATAAAAGCTCCCACGCTTTCGAAGGCGGGGGTTGGGGGGTCGTTTCTCTCGGTCACCACGATACCTCCGAGGTCAGGACTAGTGACCGCTCAACCACCCCAAACCGCTCTTTAGAAAGGATGGTTTTTTAAACAAACTCCGAGGTGCCCACTTGGGCACTAAAAGGTCTGCATTGACGTTCTATTATAGTGCGTGTTCTTCAAAAACTTTGGAGCAGCTGACGTTGCCACACCCTACGAATGACCAACCGAAGTTACAGACTCACACGCGTAGCCTCACGATCCACGCCGATGATGAAAAAAGTTTATACACGCCCGGCCCGTCACGCATAGATTTGTCGATTTTTGGTTAAAAAGCGGGTATTCTCTTTGCAAATGGTGCTTCTTTGGTGAATTTCAAATATACACAACAGCTCAGAAGCATGGCGATTTCCAGGGGGACAACTCTCAATATTCAGAACCGATTCGAGGCACGGACGACCGAGGCCTTCGATGATGGCTGGGGTGAGGATGCTCTGATCGATCTTCCGGTCGTCCAGACGGAGTTTCTGATCGATCACTCGAAGTCTATTTTATCCAGGAATGAGAGTCCGGATATAGGCTTCACCTATTCGATCAATGTTTATCGCGGTTGCGAACATGGGTGCACGTATTGCTACGCCCGGCCCTCGCATGAATATCTCGGATTTAACGCCGGCATCGATTTTGAGACGAAGATCATGGTCAAGCATGATGCACCCGAGTTGTTACGGAAAGCCTTCGATGCACGATCATGGAAACCGCAGGTGATCACGATGTCGGGCAATACCGATTGCTATCAACCGGCCGAACGGCAGTTCAAGCTCACTCGGAAGATTCTCGAGGTGATGCTCGAATATCGGAATCCTGTCGGGATCATCACGAAGAACGCGCTTGTACTGCGCGACATCGACATTTTGAGCGAACTGGCGAAGCTCAACCTCGTGATGGTCTTTCACACGATCAACTCGCTCGATAAAGAACTGACTCGCAAGATGGAGCCGCATACCGCGACTCCTGCGCGCAAGCTTCTCTCGATCGAACGGTTGACCGCAGCCGGCATCCCTTGCGGCGTGATGATCGGGCCGGTCATCCCTGGCCTGAATGACGATGAGATATTTCCCATCCTGAAGGCTGCCTCGGAGGCTGGCGCGGTATCGGCGGGTTACAATATGATCCGTCTTCCTTATAGTGTCAAGCCGATCTTTATGGATTGGCTGGAGCGAGCGGTGCCGATGGAAGCTAAAAAAGTGAAAACAAGGCTCGAGATGGTTCGCGACGGAAAGCTCAGCGATCCGCGATTTGGCTCAAGAATGACGGGCGAAGGAAGCTACGCAAATTTCGTCGAGCGGACGTTTGAAGTTGCTAAAAAGAAGTACAATCTGACTCAAAAGTTCCATTTATCAAGCGACCACTTCCGCCGGCCAGGGGAATTGTCGCTCTTCGACTGAGGGATTACGAGCGGTTGCTCAAAGGTTGCGTACACCTGAGACTTCAGTCCGGATCACGTTCTGCCAAAACGTCCACTTTTGTTCAGGTCGCAAGATTATCAGAGAATTAAGCGGCCACGGCTTTTGTCCCGATTCTGGACAATGGCTAAATCTGCGTCAAAGCGAGAAAGGCTGGTTGTCCGAGGTTGCGACAATCTGACGAAACTTCACTCCCACTGATATTTTGGCACTCAAGTGGCAATTAAGTATCTCAGAGACAAGATTTGAAGTGTTTACTGGACACTAACAATCTGAGAATCACCAAGTAACCCTGTTTTAAGGACTTTGCAGCGTTAGAAGCGACCAACAATAATCACCTGCTTCTTTCAAACGATAACTTCTTTACTAACGCAAATACTACTCGAGATGAAATTCTTTGCCACCAACTTCGCCGTAGCTGTTGTCGCCTTAAGTGCGATGTTCATGAATGTTGAAAAAAGCCAGGCTCAATTCCAGCAGGCTGTCGTAGTCATGAAAGGTACCGTTCGTTCGAACGAGACCGGCAACCCGGTATCGGTCAAGGTGAGCGTTCGCGCTGCTGCCGACACCGCGCAGGAGATCACCGCAAGCCGTTCGAATTCTGCAAGCGGCACCTACTTGGTCGTGCTCAAGCCTTCGCACAAATATTGGGTTCACCTAGAAGGACCAGAGGTCATCACCAAGGACACCCTGGTTGAAACCCCGGCTGCCTCGCAGGCAACCCAGGTCGTTTGCGATTTCGGTGTCGAGACCCTCGAAGCGCCTGCGGCAGTGACCATCCAGACCGTGGTCAACAAACGTCAGGATTGATCGCAGGAAAAGTTTATCAGATTCGTCACAACAACAACTACTTAATCCCCTCGCGGCCAAAGCCGCGAACGCTGAAAAGGCCCGCTTCCAAAGAGGCGGCTCTTTTCAGTTTATATTGGGGCAGCATGTTCTGTTAAAAGTAACCGCATCGCCGAACGGCCGGCGACCCAACCGGTCGAGTAGGCGGCCTGAAGATTGAAACCACCGATCTCGCCGGCGACATCGAGCATTTCGCCGGCCATAAAAAGCCCGGGAAGTTTTTTCGACATCATTGTCTTGGGGTCAATCTCTTCAAGCGAGACCCCGCCGGCAGTTACCTCGCCGCGTTCGATCGGGACCTCTTCGATCTCGCCCAAGGGAAATTTTGTCAATGCATCAAAAAGCCGATTTCGGCTTTCTTTGCTCAGTTGATTCCATCTCTGACGCTCGTCGATCGAGGCCGCACCGAGCACATAGGCTACGATACGATTTGGCAACATCTCTTCGAGCCATGTGCTGAGCTGTTGAGCACCTCGCGATTCCTGCAAGTGACTTAGCTCCTGACGAAATTTTTCAGGCTCGCGATCGATGAGCGAGGCAGTGATCATGACATCTCCACGTAATAATGCTATCGAAGCATATCGACTGATATCGAGCGCTGCCGGACCCGAGAGCCCCCGATGCGTGAAAAGAAAATCTCCTTTTTTCGCAACGAGTTTTTTGTTGGCCTGCGATAGTTGGAGTTCACCTTCGCGAATCGCGACGCCCTGAAGTTCTTCTGGAGGTTTGAGCTTAAGATAGATCGGTGCGAGCGCACTCATTAGCGGTTCAGTCGCTTCACCGAGCGCTTCCGCATAGCGAATCCCATCGCCCGTTGTGCCGACCCTCGAATAACTGATGCCGCCTGTAGCAATGATTACCGCATCCGCGACCAAGTTCACGCGCTCCGTCTGTACCTGCCATCCTTCGCCAACAGGATCAATACTTGTCACACGTGATGAAAGCACAACGTCGATCTCTTTTTCAGCAAGCTCGCGTTCGAAGGCCTCAAGTACATGCTCGGCGCTTCGCGTGTTTGGGAAAATGCGACCATTTTCGCGAGTGTGATAATACACGCCTTGTTTTAAGAGCAAGGCAAGGACATCGTCATTGCGATACTCATGCATCGCATATTTCAGAAAGCGCAGTTCGTTCTTAAAGAGAAAACCCTCCTTGAGGACTTTATCGACTGGACCGGCATGAGTGATATTGCACTTGCCGCCGCCCGAGATCAGGATCTTGATCCCAAGTCGTGGGTTGCGCTCGAGAAGCGTGATTGAAACACGCGTCTCAAGACTGGCTTCGTTAGCCGCACCGAGCGCCGCGAAGATCCCTGCTGCTCCTCCTCCGATGATGACGATTCGTTTCTCTGCTTCTGGCACCGCGAGTAGCTTTATAAATTGCTGACGGCAAACAACGCTCCGATACTCTGAAGCATTAACGTTAGTTACAAATCATTCATTTTGTCTTTGCGTGTTTTTTGTTTACGGCGCGGTGTGTCTTTACTTACATAGAAGCCACTGATATCAACAAAAAATCGATTTCTAATCTGGAAAGACAAATGCAAACCGAAACTCGCCTGCGCAGTCGCTGGACTGCTCTACTAACCACCACATGCTTAAGCGCACTCCTGTTATCGGGTTGCGCAAAATACTCGACCGAGCCAAATTCTACGACAACATCAACTACCGCGGTTCAGCAATTCCTGACTCCATGGACGGCAGGTATGCCTGATGACGTATTACTATTTGGCGCCGACTTCGACGCTCCGCAATTCTCGTTATTCCTCGACGATTCCGATTGTCAGGCAACCAATAATCCCGCCGATAGCGCTCGTCATAGCGGCTTCGATCGTGATCTCGGGCGACGAGGCCACGGATTTGGTCGTGAGGACGATCGCGGACATCGCGGCGATGGTGATCGCAATGGCAGAATGTCGTGGGTCGATTCGTTGCAGTTGACGAGTGCCCAAAAGCTATCGGTCGATACTGCTATGTCGATGCTGCACGCATGTGCCGATACAGTGCTGGCCGCGTACCGCACCGAGCTTGTCCCTTATCGCACAGCATTCGCTGCACGCCGGACCGCGATTCGCTCGGAGCTAGACTCAGGCCTCATCACCCGCGACTCCGCACATGCGTTGCTTGATTCGGCAGTATCAACCTACATGACCGAGACAGCGCCCATCCGCGCACAACTGCGCACTTCCATTCAGCCCTGTCTGGATGAACTCGATGCCTTCGTCAAGGCACGCTTGACGGCAGATCAATATGCAATTTGGGTACATCATCGCGGCTGGTAGATCTGGAGAGAATGCAAACGCGATGCGAAAGAGGAGCAGCTGTTGCTCCTCTTTTTTAGCTCTTTTATTTATGAGTGATTCTTAACCCAGCGAATGATCGCTTCGGGTACGCGTTCGTCAACCTGCTTCTCCCACGGCAGTCGCATGAAGTGATCGAGCCCGGGATAGATCTTGACTTCATAATCTTTCTTAGGTCTCGAAACCATCATGACCGAATCGAAGAACTCCGCATTGCGCTCGTGCACGTTGAGATCAAGTCCTCCCTGTATAAGAAGCATCGGGCACTTGATTGCCTTTGTATAGGCGACGGTGCTATCGGTCATTCGCATCCAGGACTTCCAGTAACTTCCCGAAGCATTCAGCACCCAGAAATTATCCGAGTGCGGAGCGTTCGTTCGAATGAGATGCAACAGGCTATCGACGATCGTGCCGGCCTGCGTGTCCTGAAGTTGATCGTGGAAGGTCGCATCAATCGGTTCGCTTGAGGCCGCCAGCAGAATGACGCCGCGAACAAGACCCTTTAGATCAAGCGCTGCACGCTGCGCGATGCCGGAGGCGCCTTCACTGTGTCCCAGAAGAAAGATGCGTTGCGGGTCGATTTCAGATTGCCTTCGCACAAATTGCACGGTCACCTCAAGATCGCGAACATAATCGTCCAAACCTCCGAGCGCCGCCGGGTCGGCTGGCAGGCCCTGCGCGAGTAATTTCTTTCCGTACGTGTAGGATCGTTTGTCATACGTGAGGCTTGCGATCCCGGCATGTGCGAGCGCAACGGCAATGTCTCGAAAAAGATAGAGCGAATCTTCATAGCGAACAAAACGGCCATCACCGGGCGCGAGCGTGTCTTTGCCGAGCAATGCCATTAGTATTTTGGCACGACCCACTTCGAGGCTCACGTTCTGAATGTTGATTTTTGACCAGTCATACCGATGGTTGCGAAAGCTTGAATCGTATACGAACACTTTGCTCGCTTCATCCCGTGTTTGCGGGCCCGAACCATGAACGAATACGACGCATGGCACTCTTGTTTTGCGTTGCGCAGGAAGCCACAAGGTGCCGTGCAGCAAGAGTGTATCATCGGAGAGAAATGAGATTTCACGATGACTTACTCCCCTCGTTTGCGCTTCAACCTGGTGAGCGGCAAGAATGAGCGCGAAGCAGATGACCAACAAAAAAATTCGTAACACGGACTGCACGGTTAAGGCATAAGTTGAGTTTATCACCTCAAATGAAATTCAAAAAGCTTTCAACATCGTGACAAAGTCCTTGCTTTCGAAATCAGTGGCGTCTCTCGTTTGCGTCGTGTTCTTCGCGCAAGGTTGTACGACAAGCGTTAGGACAACACGCAACACCGGCCTTCCGCATCCCGTGATCGATCAGCATCGCGTGAAGATCGATCAAGTGCTGAACTGGCTCGATCGTTCATCGGTCGCTGCTCGTGCGCTTTATGCCGAGGGCTCGATGACGGTTGCAAACGATGTGACAAGCCAGAACGCAAATTTCACCTTAAGCAGCAAGAGGCTTGATGCCGAGAGTTCGCTGCATAATTCGAATCGTGCCGATTCGCTCAGCATCATCATCACCGGCCCATTTGGAATTGCCGTTGCGCGGTTTCTTGCATCGCCAACGCAATACTTTTTTTATAACTCGCTCAACGGCGATGCTTTCCATGGCGCAACCGACGCGCACTCGCTCGAATCGCTCACGCAGATGAAAGGCGTCTCGCTCTCGCTTCTCAACGACGCACTTTATGGTCTCGCTCCGGGCGCCGATGATGTGAATCCACAGGATTCGATCATGCTGCTTTCGACCAACGAGAACGATCATATATTGATCATACAGCATACGCTTCAATCGCTTACGGAGGCAATTTATCTTCATGGTGCAATTCCCGATGCTTCGGAAGTCATCCCGATCGCAGGACTTAACGTCAGCGAATTCCAGCGATGGCAGGGAATCGTCGGCGCCGATGAGATCCAGAGCCGGGCAGCACTCATGACGATCCATTATCAGGATCCCACCATTCACGATGGCATTTTGCTTCCGAGGACGATCGAGGCGCGCACTGGCAAAAACGAACTCTCGATCGAATATTCGACCATTCGCGCAAATCGAGATGACATGACGGTAAAGATCAAGGTCCCAACAAACTGATATGATCGAACTTCTACATCTGAGTAAGTCGTACGGCGAATTTCTTGCCGTCGAAGATTTAAGCATTCGCGTCGAGACGGGCGAGATCTTTGGCCTGCTCGGCCCCAACGGCGCAGGCAAATCGAGCACGGTGAAAGTGCTGACGGGGCTCACGAAACCGACTACAGGGAAAGTCCTGATCGATGGCGTCGATGTTACCGAGCATCCGATCGAGGTCAAAAAGCGGATGGGCTATATTCCGGAAAATGCGTTGCTCTATGAGAGCCTGACTGCCGATGAATATATCGATCTTGTCGCAGAACTTCGTCACATGGAGATGCATCGCGCTCATTCGCAGCGCGATGAGCTGTTCGAACTTTTTGGTATTTCTCTCGAAGATCGTAAGAAGCTTTTGAATGAGTTTTCAAAAGGGATGAAGCAAAAAGTGGTGATCATCGCCGCGCTGCTTCACAACCCTGACGTATTGATCCTCGATGAACCCCTTAGCGGACTCGATGCAAACGCCGCACTCATTTTCAAAGAAGTACTGCGCAAATTTGCTTCGCGCGGCAAGACGCTCTTTTTCTGTTCGCATGTGCTCGATGTGGTTGAGCGGCTCTGTGACCGGATCGGTATTCTCGACAAAGGCAGGCTTGTTGCGATCGGCACTCCACAGCAGTTGCTCGCTCTCTCGGGTCAGCCGACGCTCGAACTTGCTTTCAATAAGCTCACGAACGGCGCCGACATTCAGCGAGCGACCGACGATGTGCTTCGCGCACTTTCCTCCTTCTGATCCGTATGGCTTTGATTGCTTCTATCGACTTCGCCCAGGCTAAGACGCTCGCTAAATTTTCGCTCAAGAGCGAATGGCGTACGTCATCGATGCGCTATTCGAAGGGCAAAAGAAAAAGTAGCTTTTGGTGGTTCTTTTTTTCGGTATTTTCCTACCTGATCATTGGGTTGATGCTGGTGCCACTGTACAAGAACAATACCGAGCCATACTCGGCACTCGCAGTGACGGCAATCGTGATGATGTATGTGATGCTGATCGCTGCATCGAATATTTTTCTCGCCTTCGGCACTGGATTTCTTTCGCCGAACGAAACCGACGTTCTCTCACCATTCCCGATCACGAGCGAGACGTTCTATTTTTCGCGGCTGCTCATCATTGCGGTTTATACGCTCCTTCCGACCCTGCTTATTGCAACGCCTTCTGCGGTGATGGCTTCGCTCCGAGGAGGCTCACCCTATATCCTCGCGTTTGCGGCAACGATCTTCTCCGCTGCACTCGCGGCGATCACGAGTGCGATGGCGGTCATTTTCTTTTATTCGCTCATCATCAAGGTCGTCGTGCGCAGGCAAATGATGAGGATCATCGGCTACGCGCAGTTTGGTGCTTCGTTTATCGTCACGCTCAGTTTTGTGTTCCTGCCTCGAGTCGTTTGGCACGCAAAGCTCGATGATTACACACTCGCGACGCAGCCGCTCCTCAAGCTTTTCCCTGCCTACTGGTTCGCGTCATTCCCCGAACTCACACTCGGCAATCATCTGCCGGACATTGGCCTGCTTGCTATCGCAGCGCTCGTGTCGTTCTTTTTTTTCGTAACGGCCAGTCACCTGTTGTTGGCTAAGAGCTATCGTATCGCTGTCGAAGACCTGGCGCAATCGAGCGTTGAAGAAACCAAGCGGATGGGAGGAAATGCCGGAAGCGAACGCTCGATCTTTGCCTCGATCTTTTTACGGTCACACGAATCGAAGGCAGTCTGGAGGATCTTCCGCTCGCAATTTCGATTCGATTCGAAGTTTCGTCTGGGCCTGTTTTCGTGGCTTCCGATCACGGCGATCTATTTTCTCATTGCGGTAAGCGAGGGCTCGATTCGCGATCCCTTTGCCGTAAATGTCAAGGAGATTGTCCAGGCGAATTTTCTCTACCTGATCGCAATGCTTTCGCCGCTCTTGATCATGCAGCAGATCGCGCAATCGGAATCGTACAAAGCCAGCTGGATCTTCTTTGCAGTACCGATCGACCGCGCGCGGCTTGTGCTGGGTGCGAGAAATATCGTGCAGATCCTGATCTTCATTCCCTACCTCGCTGCACTAACAGTTGCGCTTTGCTTTTACATGCCGATCGCGAGCGCGGTCATGCACATGCTGATGCTTGGAGGCATCGCACAATTAATCCTCGAACTGCAGATGCTCTTCGTACCCAAGATCCCTTTTTCGGAGCAGCGCAAGCAACAGAAGAACACGGTTTCTCGATTTGTTCTGATATTCGCGTTGATGATCGTGCCGCTCGCCCTCCTCTTCACCATCGTCCATTTCTGCTACCATGATCCTGTCCGGTATTGGGCAGCACTTGCATTCGTGCTAACGCTCGCGCTCGTCTTCGATCAGTTCGTTCGTCGCAATCTTCAGAAGCGGCTTGAGTTGGTCGAATACGCAGGTTGATCGTGCCTCCTCGCAATGACCAAGTATGATTGTTTCGATTCAAACGCAAACATTTTTGACACCTGACACCCGACACCCCAACTCACTTCTCTGGCCGCATCGCCGGAAAAAGCACGACATCCCTGATCGATTCTTCGCCGGTCATTACCATCGTGAGACGATCGATGCCGAAGCCGAGGCCGGCGGTTGGGGGCATCCCGGTTTCGAGGGCGCGCAAAAAATCTTCGTCGAGGATCATGGCTTCGTCGTCGCCACGAGCGCGAAGTCTGGCTTGTTCTTCAAAGCGGGCACGCTGATCGATCGCATCGGTGAGTTCGCTGAATGCATTCGCAAGCTCCTGTCCGCCGACCATGAGTTCAAAGCGCTCGACAAGTCCTTCTTTCGAACGGTGACGCTTAGCAAGCGGCGACATCGAGAGTGGATAATCGGTGATGAACGTCGGTTGTACGAGATGATGCTCGACGCATTCCGAGAATAATTCGTCGATGATCTTTCCCGCACCGGCAGAGGGCTCGATGGGTACGTTCAGCTTCTTCGCAGTCTCGCGCAAAGCTGCCTCATCCATTTCGCTAACCTCGATCCCTGTATATTCTTTGATCGAATCATACATTGTGATCCGTCGAAATGGTGGCGTAAAGTCGATCACTATTCCGCTCGCTTGCGTGACTTTCATATCGCCGCCGGTGACGGCCTTCGCGATCGTGACGAAAAGTTCTTCAACCATATCCATCATCCACTCGTAGTCTTTGTAGGCTACGTAGATCTCGGCCATCGTGAACTCGGGGCTGTGGTTCTTATCCATTCCCTCGTTGCGAAAATCTTTCGCGATCTCGTAGACCCCTTCGGCAAGTCCGCCAACGATCAATTTTTTGAGATAGAGTTCATCGGCGATGCGGAGAAAGAGATCGAAATCGAGCGCGTTGTGATGCGTGATGAACGGCCTCGCGTAAGCGCCGCCATAGATAGGCTGCAAGACTGGCGTTTCAACTTCGAGATATCCACGAGCATCCCAGAATCTGCGGATGGTCGAAATGATGAGCGAGCGTTTCCGAAAGGTCTCGCGTACTTCCGCGTTGACCGCAAGATCGAGATAGCGTCTACGGTAACGTAGCTCCTTGTCCGTGAAGGCATCATGGACGATCTTCTCGCCCGTCACTTCATCGACTTCTTCCTTGACGACCGGCAACGGACGAAGCGCCTTTGCGAGAACTTCGAACTGCGTGACATGCAGCGTCACTTCACCGGTGCGCGTCTTGAAAATATATCCAATGCCGCCAATAAAATCTCCAAGATCGAGATGCTTCAGCAATTCATAGCGATCCACAAGGTCGTTGGTCTTGAAATAAAACTGGATCTTGCCATGCTCGTCGAACACGTGAAAAAAGCTTGCCTTGCCCATTCTACGGATCGCCACAATGCGACCAGCGACAGCGGCGACGGGATGCGAATCGGGATTCGCCTCGTCGAAAAGTGTTATGGCATCGTCCGAGAAATTCCTGCGCTCGAATGAGTAGGCATAGGGCTCGACGCCCGCTGCACGCAGCGCTTCGAGCGACTGTCTTCGTTCGTGTTCCTGATCGGTACGTCCGGATGCTTCCTGTTGTGGCTGCTCGTTCATTGAATAGAGATTGCTCTTTGGTGAATCGCAAAAATACGGCCTTTATGCCGAGCCGTTAACGCACGCCGCCCGCGCCCGGACCTGTGAATCGATAGTGGATGACGTAGGCTCCAAAAAGCATCGCCTTCAGACCTTGCAGAACCACACTTAACTCTTTCAGATCGTCGGCATAAAAATAACTGCCGTGACCACGTTTGCAGAGCCATCGAAGCCGTGTGTCGGGCTCGTCCCGAAAGTTGATCGCGAAGAGGCGTATCGCTTTTTCCTTGACGATCGAACCGAGATCGGTCAGCCCGATCCTGCTTGCGTTGTCTTCACCATCGGAGATGGCGACGATGAGATGTTCACCCTCCTGCTCGACCGTCTCAGTTGAAGTAAGCGGGTCGATCGCTGCATAGATCGCGTCGTAAAGCGGAGTCCAGTCGCTGCGGATCGTGTCGTAATAATGCCAGAATTTTCTGAGAGCACGTGAGGAATCGGTTCGTGGAAGCACGGAAAGAAAGACATCATGCTTCGCTGTGGTTAACGATTGGGTAGTCCGAAGTGTGTTGTCGAAAACGACGGCGGAAAAATGCTGATGGATCCCGCGCACGACGTAGTCAAGATAAGCCGTGAGCGAATCGTAGTTGTGAAACATCGAAACGGAGTTATCAAGGACGAAGCTCACCCATAGCTTCGGCTCAGCGCTGGAGATGACCGAATCGATACGAAAAATACTACCCGCGCCAAGCCTTGGCGAAGTGACAGTTAGATCCTCCGCATGCACGTCACCCAAGCTGGTGCCATCAGGAGTGAGCACCTGGATAGTCGCCGAATCGTTATTCGAGCTCAAGACGGATAGACGGCATTTTTCGAATTTATCACTGTTGCCGGTGAGCGTGAAACTTACTCGATCAAGCTGCGGCTGTGCGAATGCCGTGGTGTGATAGCCGAGCAAAAGTGTGAGGAAGTGCGCGATAAATACGAGCGAATATTTTGCGTTCACTTGAGCCACCCCGTTGGATTTTGTTTCGACCGGCCCTTCCACACTTCGAAATGAACCGAAGGCCCCAACTCTTCACTCGAACCACTCTCGCCGATCCGCTCGCCGGCCGTGACATGTGCGCCACGCGAAACGGTCGCGCCGCTTAGGTCGGCGTAGACCGTGTGCAAATTTCCGGCATGCCGAATAACGACGATCGTACCATAACCAGGGAGCGTCGAAACGAGCGAGACAATGCCATCGGCCGCGGCAGCAACGCGCGAGCCTTCGGCGGCGGCAATGTCGATCCCGAGGTTCATGGTGATCGTGTTAAGCTCCTCATTGCGGTGCTCGCCAAAGCGCTCGACGATCCGGTGACCACTCGTCGGCCATCGCAGAGAGTGTGGATGTGCTGTTCCGCCCAGATCGGCATTTTCCGGCGTCTCTTGCTCGACCACTGGTTTCTTATGATGCCTCTTTCCCGTACCTTTTTTACGGGCGGCCTTCGATGCTTCTTCCTTTGCTACGAGATTACCGATGATCGATTCAAGCCTGCGCGCACTCGCTTTTCTTCGATCGATCTCGCGTTGAAGGCGTTCTTTCGCTTGCTGGATCTCAGCAAGCCGCTGTTCCTCGGCTCGCTGTTTCTCGGCGACCTGCGATTGCTCTTCTGCGCGCTGGTCGATCAGATTTCGCTGCGCATCGAGCGATGAAGAAAGTTGTGCAGAGTTGTGGGCAAGCGCACGCTTGACAGAATCGAGCTTGATCCTCCCGAGCGAATGCGCCTCGCCGATCAGGTACGCGTAATATTCATTGCGATGCTTCCGCGCCGATTCTTCGATCGCCTCGACCGAACCCGCGAGCGATGCATCGGTCGTCGCGAGCATTGGCCGAGTGCCGCCATGTATATAGTAGTAGCGAACGCTCTCGGCATAGGCATTCTTCAAGCTATCGAGGTTCGAGCTCGTTTCGACGATCGAAGCATCGACCTCCTCTTTTTGCTCGCTGATGCTTCGCACTTTCGCATTCAGCGTTGCGATCGTTTTTTTGAGTTCGTTCGTCTTTCGGTTGAATGCACCCAAACTTTTCTTGCTCGTTCGCTCGCGCTTTTCGTGCTCGCGAAGTTCGGCCTCGAATTTGGCGATCTCCTTTTTGAGTTGAGAGAGTTGTTGTTCTTTCGAGCGCCGGTCGCGTGTCAGTGAGGAGGTATGGGTGCGTCTTCGCTTCGGTTTACGCTTCGAATGTGCCGCGTCCGTGCTAAAAAGAAAGAGGAGCGCGCAGCAAAAGGCGAGCGTTAGTATTCTTACGGGCAGGGCAAGTCGAAATAAAGTTTGGCGCACGCGTCCACGTTCAGGATTTTCGTGTTAAATTGTAACCCTGATTGTGTTGAAAAGACTCTGTTGGCAAGGCGTCCGCCTCGACGGAAGCGAAAGCCTGACGCCACGGAGCTACATTGTTGTCTTAAATAATACCGCATTGCGAAGCATTCTTCGTCCGATTTCGGGAAGGAAGTTCATGATCGTTGCGCTTATCTCTGCGCTAACGTGTATGTGCGCTGCCACAAATGCAGGCGCGCAGTGGACGCATGTAGGAAGCTTTCCAACTGCGATCGGCTGTGGATTTTTCTTCGACGAGAATCATGGGTTTATCGGCACCGGCATTCGTCCGGCGGGCGGCGGTGGATTCATCAATCCCGGCGATCCGGTCAGTATTTACAAAACGACCGACGGAGGCACAACGTGGCAATCGACGCAGGTGCCGCAGCCGATGTACGGAGCGGTGACTTCAATCTCGATGCGCGATGCGAACATTGGCTACGCATCGATCTTTTCCGACGGCAGGTTTGGCAAACCGGCGATCTGGAGAACCTCGGATGGAGGCGACACCTGGGTCAACGATCTGATGCTTAACGGTGAGGCGACTTCGGTATATGCCACAAGTAAGGCCATTGTCTGGACAGATTGGGATAACTTCATCTATGGCGGCTCGCACAATTGGGGCGGTTTAGTTTCGACCGATGCAGGCCTGAGTTGGACGACGAGATTTCGTCCGCGTGGTAATGGTCTCGATTTTACCGATGACAATATCGGGGTGATGACGCAAATGAATCCCAGCCCCGCGAGTTTCTGGCGAACTTCCGATGGCGGCGTAACATGGATTCCGACTGCGAATGCGATGGAGGCCTGGTCGGTCTATGGCATCAAAGGGACGAAGACATTTTTTACAGCGAATGAATCACAGGGTGGTTTCCCAACCACGGTGATCAATTGGTCGCAGGATGGCGGCGCGACCTGGAGCCTGCGATACAATTTCGACACGATCGCGACGATCGCATTTACCGGTACCATCCGTGGCGCACTTTCGACGCTGTATATTCAGACCGACACAGGGACCCTCTATCCCCAGAGTTACTATGGGATGTACCGCTCCGATGATTTAGGATTGCACTGGAAGCCTGTCGGCGGGCCGGCCAATAGCCGTGATACACGATTCGTCGTCGCCGATTGCAAGGGCAGCACCGTCTATGCGTTCGACCCCTTCGGTAATGTTTACAAGACCATCAACGGAGGCGATGGTACGATACCCGATGGCAACCCGGTCGATACACGCTGGTCCGTCGATCGCGACACACTCTTCCTCAATGCGATGAGTTGCAGCGACAGCGCGGAATTTAGCATCGCATCACTCGCATGTCCGATCGTGCATTATGATTCGACCTCCATCCTTGCCGCGAGCGACGTAACACTTGAGGCATCTACGTTTGGCGTCGTCATGCATACTGGAGATTCCATACACGTTCGTGTTCGTTTTGCACCGATGGATACAGGCAGCAGCTTTGGTACGCTTCGGGTGCGATGCCACACGAGCGATAGCACGTTTGAAAAAGAGATCGCGCTTGTCTTGCGAAGCGATATTCCTGAAGCGATCACGCTGACGAAGGATAGTCTGCATCTCTCGCAATCGGGATGCACGATCACGCCGGATACACTTTCGATCTCTTCAAACAGTTGCTCGGCGATGATCCTTGATTCCGTGACCTTCGGCGATCAGTCGTTTTCGCTTGGAGGACAACTTCCGACGAATCCCAATAGTGGCGCGATTCTGCCGCTTGCGGTAACATACAGTTCCGATACAGACGGCGCACATCCATCTCTGATGCGGGTCGTGGGACACATGGGCAATCACCGATTCGATACATCCGTCACGATAACCGGATCGACAGTGCTTCCCAAGCCGCAGATTACGCTTGCTCACGACACGCTTTTTTTTCCAACTGCTTATTGTGCGAACACTACCGACACGCTCCGCTTCATCAACCCAGGCTGCGGAAGCATCACGATCGATTCGCTCGACTGCGCATTGCCGTTCGTTGCTTCGATAAGCTCTCACACGCTCGGTTCAAAATCTGGTGATTCCGTCGCGGTTCTCTTTTCGCCGCTCGATAGCGGTGCAGCATCGGGATCGATGCGCATTCATTTGCATTTAGGATTCGATACGCTCAGCGTGCCCGTGACACTCGTCGGTTATAATCGGAGTGATCCCAACTGCATGCATTTGTCGGTGGCTTCGATCGCAATGGCTACTTCCAACTGCGCACCGACGAGTGACTCGGTTACGATCTACGATCAAGGCTGCGCCCAAGTGGTGATTGATTCGGTTCGGGCCTCAGGCGAGTTTAGTGACTCCGTTCTTTATACCAGCGCAATAAGCGGCGGAGATTCGACTCGGCTACGCATCCAATTCACGCCCGATTCCGGCAGTGTGCGAACTGCCCTCGTTCATATCTACGGTCATTTCGGCACAACGAGTTTCGATAGTGTCATCCAACTAAACGCTACAAACACTTTGCCGTTGAGCCCGATGGCGATCTCCCCAGACACGCTTGCGCTCGTGACCGATCACTGTCAACCGATCACCATTCCACTTCTGCTGCATAACAATTTATGCGGCACGATCGAGATCGATTCGCTGCGTATTGCACGAGATTCCTTGTTTGAATTCAATTGCGATACCGCCGGATTCGGTCAACTCGGAAGTTTGCACGATGGCAGTGTACAAGTAAAATTTAGTCCAAATGCTCGCGGCCTTCGCTCGACCGAGCTTCACGTTTATTGCCATTCGGGCTCGAAATATTTCGACACTGTGCTCTCGGTCTCAGGAGATAACATCACAGCGCCCGAACCTTATATCGGACCCATCGCATCGGTTAAAGCAGGCGATACCGTTGCCGTCCCGATTATGCTGCTGCCGACAACCGATACCTTCTCGATATCGCACGTCACGTTTCACATGAGTTTCAATACCGATCTGATCACGGCCGTTGGGCTCACGACGATAAATCCTTCTAGTCCGCTTGCATCGCAGTCGTCGTTCAAATCGACGCCAACTGGCGCCGACATCGACGCCTATTTTCGTAACCCGATCGCACAGGACAGCAACCTTTCAATACCGATTGTGAGCGTTCTCATGCGCGCATTTCTGACGAAGGATCTTTCGACGACTGTTACGATCGATAGCTTTGTTACGCGTGTCAGTGGCCGGGAGCATCTCTGCAGCATTCCCGATCAGCAATTCACGCTTGCGCTTAATTGCGGTGATGGGACGATAGAGAAGACGATGGCGCATGAACCGCTGGGGCTCTCGATCGTTTCGGTGAATCCCAATCCGGCAATCACTAATCGCACGGTCCTATCGTATCGGTCGGATGTTGCGCTCACCTTGCCAACGGTCGATCTCTATGATGATCTCGGAAACCTTGTATGCTCCCTCCACCTTCCAAAGTCGGAGGCCGGTGACTGTTCCATCGCCATCCCAATTTCTCAAGCGAGCGGTCGTTACGAACTGGTGATTCATGACGAGTTCGGCCGGCGGGCTTCTCGTTCGGTGATCATCGAACACTAATTTTTGGAGGCGATCTCCGCTTTTCTTTTTCACCAATATGCTTCGCCTCGATCGACGCCCGACTCTGCTAAGACTCGCAATAGTGCTTTCGCTTCTCGCGTGCCTTCATTCCGAAGCAACGGCAACCTGGAATTTGATCAAGCAAATGAACACGCAGATCGGCTGCGGATTTTTTTTCGATGAAATGAATGGCTTTGTTGGCTCTGGTCTTCGCCGCACGTTCATAAGTACCGCGCAGATCTTTCACACAACCGATGGCGGTACGACCTGGTCCACAGCGACAGTGCCGTTTACTCGCGGGGCGGTAACGAGCATTTTCATGCTCAACAAACGGACCGGTTACGCCTCAGTTTTTTCGATGAGCCAGACGCTCTGGAAGACAATAGACGGCGGCCTAACATGGACGAGCGAACCCCTGCCCGTCGGATCGGGGATTTGTGTCTATGCCACACCTTCTGCCGTCGTGCTGACCAGTTGGACCTATCCGGGTGGAGTTTCTTTTGACGGCGGCGCGACATTCAACCGGACATTTATCGACCGGCAACTCACGATGAGCAATGGCGTCGACTTTACCGACGATCTTCACGGCGCTGTGACCATCGGTCCGCACGGAAATAATCAGGGCGCAAACTCTTACTCGACATTCGATGGCGGCGTCACGTGGACGAAAGGATATAACCTCCCCGAGGCGTGGGGCATCTATGCGCTCAAAGGTACACAAACGTATTTTGCAGCTGCAGAAGGATC
>JBBSDW010000035.1:0-23711 GCA_038240295.1 Kapaibacterium sp. (SeqCode) | reverse complement strand
GTAGTTGTGCGTGACATTTGCTACCGCTTACGAAACCTCACCCAACCTCTCCTTCGCAGGAGAGGAGATTTTATTAATCGTTGCTGGAGTGTGAGGGTAGTGGCTTTCTTGTAATTGTCGATGCTGATTATGTGGTCTGTCGATGCGATCTTTCATACGCCGATTTTAAAATAAAAGCCTCTCCTGCGAAGGAGAGGAGGTTTTATGAATTCAAATCCCCTCCCCATCATCCCCATCATCCTCATCCCAAAAATCACAGTTCACGCTTCGGTTGACACTTCGGACAATGATACGTATATCTCTCCCCTTCTCCCATCTTCTTTGCCACAAGCTTTCCTTCGCAATCGACGCATTTGCCTTTGTGATAGATCCGCCAGTGCTTTCGCAGCACATATTTCTTCTTCCAGCGATAAAAGAGATGCGAATATTCATGCGCATCTTTGACAAGATCCGTGATCTCTTTTTCCGAAAGTTGTTTTACTTTTGTCTCTGGATACAGATACAGCCGGAAGAGCACTTCGTTCTTGATGATATTGCCGACACCTGCGAATACGTTTTGATCGAGCAGGATATCGGTAATGAGGCGCTCGGGCTGCGCTTTAACCAATGACTCGACATACTTCGCGTCCCACTTCCGTGACATCACATCCACCCGCCAGTCGTAGAGCTTCGCTATTGGTTCGTCAAGTATCTTGATCGACGAACTGTAAAAGTTTATTTCGCCATTATCGAACGTAAGCGTCAGCGAGGACTTCCTGTCCTTTCGTTCGTTCAGCCTGTAACTTCCCCAGAGGAGGAAGTGCGTTTTGAAGACGGTCTTCCCAACCTTCATAAGAAAGTGCTTTCCCCAAGTCTTAGCCCAAACTAACTTTTGACCCGGAAAATCTTCGAGTCCGATCTTAGCGTAGCCCTCGGCATCTCGGACGGTTTGTCCGATGAAGGGTTTAATCTCCTTGCGCAAAATAACCAGCGATGGTCCTTCCATGATAACAGGCGTAGCGAAATGTTTGCCAGAGTTCGCCCTTTGAAAATGCGGAACAAGCTTTTCTATCATGGTCCTCGAATTTTCGCAGATGAATTTGAGCCACCGTCACGCCCGAATGCTTTCCACCTTGATAGAATTGCTGCGGTTCTTTTCTTCCAAGAAGCGCTTTTCAACCTGAATCTTACCGGTCAATCTCATACCGAATCGCCACATATTCGTTAAAAAACTTTATCATTAGAGCAATATGTCTTGTTCTGGACTCACAATCTATTTGCATTTATAACTGATTACCGAATGGTTGGACTGGTTGTTGCGCTTGGGATACAGTGGTGACGACTCGCCGATACGCTTTACCCGCAAAAGATGCGATGGTTATCAGCGTAGCTAACCCACGAAAATCAGTCTAATTTATGATTAAATCTCTACGGTCACTTTGGCCGATTTGTCTACTCAGTCTCTTGACGATCTTTGCTGCAAACGCAGCATTCGCCCAATCACCACCGAACCTTGGCACTTCATCGACCTACGGCGTATTCAGTGGCAATGGTGCGATCGGCAACACAGGACTGACATTGATTACAGGTGATATCGGCACGTACGTCGGTTCGTTTACTGGCTTCCCGCCAGGACAGTATACCGGCGCAAAGCATGTTGCGGACGCCGCAGCATTGTCGGCGAAAAACGATCTCACGCTTGCCTACAACTCGCTGAACGACGCGACGCACGCCGTCATCTTTGACACGGCGCTCAACGCAACGATGGGCAATGGACAAGTGCTCACACCGCGCACGTATGGACGCGGCGACCTGACGACGCTTTCGGGCAACCTGACCTTCGACGCGAAGAACAACCCTGCTGCGGTCTTTATCATCAAGATCCGCTCAGCGCTCAATGTGTCGGCGAACACGAAGATCCTGCTCGTCAACGGTGCGCAGGCTGCAAATATCTACTGGGCTGTCGACGGCGCAGTCAGTGTGCTTGATAATTCGATCATGGAAGGGACATTCCTTGCCAACGGAGCGATCCATCTTTATGGCGGCTCGACGCTCGAAGGACGTGCACTGGCAGTCTTCGGTGCGGTTACGATGGCTTCCAATCAGGTCACTGTGCCTGGACAGGCCATTGGTTCCAGTATCCGTGTGATCACCCCGGCAGCTGGCGACACCGTCACTGGCGGTACGCAGCACTATCAGATCACGTATAGTGGAACGGGCATTGCGGCAAACAAGACCTTCGATTATTCGCTCGATAGCGGTCTTACCTGGACGCTCATCGGCACACTCGATTCGAATACCTACACATATTCCTGGAATGTTCCAGACACGGCATCGAAGAACGCGATCGTTCGCATCACCGATGCAAATGGACTCGTTGGCAAGAGCGGAAACTTCGTTATCAAATCATCGAAGGCGAATGCAAACCTTGTCGTCGTGCGTCCTGGCTCCGGCGAAACGATCGTCGGCGGTACGCAGAATTATCCGATCACATTCACGGGTAACAATCTTGCAACGCAGAAGACGTTCGAATATTCACTTGATGGCGGCACAACATGGAAAACGATCGGTGTACTCAATGCCGATGTAATGACCTATCCCTGGAACGTACCGGACACCGCGTCGACGCGCGCACTCGTTCGCATCACCGATAAGAATGGTATCACCGGAACAAGCGGACTCTTCACGATCCTTTCAAGCAAGGTACCCATGATCGTCGTTACACGTCCGACAGCGAGCGAAAGCATCGTCGGCGGCACGCAGGGATACGAGATCACATGGACCGGGATCGGCATCGCGAACAAAAAGACGCTCGAGCTTTCGCTCGATAACGGGATGACATGGAGCCTGATCGCGGTCATACATAACGACAGCATGAGCTATGCCTGGAGCGTCCCCGATACCGCGACAATGAGGGCAATGATCCGCATCACCGATTCGACTGGCCTTACAGGCAAGAGCGGTGTCTTCACGATCACGTCAGGTACGAACACCGGCGGCTCAATCAATTCACTCACGCTGAGCGGACTGACCAATAACAACATTGGCAACAACCAGACGCTCGGTATCGCATGGACCTACACCCCCGATATCGGCTCGACGGTGCTCGTTGAATATTTGCTCAACAACGCGAACAATTGGCAGACAGTCACGACCGTGCCCGTAGAGCAGACAAGCACCACCTGGGTGACGCCAGCCACTGGCTATTATCCGATCGTCTATATTCGAGTCACTGGCTCGAAGGGCATGTCGCGCACGTCGTCGGCTTTTTCGATCGGCAATCAGAATGCCGTCGCGAACGACCCGAAGGCTTTGGGATATGCACTATCGAATTACCCGAATCCGGTTAGCGGCGCAACCACGATCAGCTTTGCACTGCCTGTCCGTGCCCAAGCAACGATCGTCGTAAGCGATGCAGTCGGACGTGAAGTGATGCGTGTATCGAACGGCAACATGTCGGCCGGCACCCACACCGTCAACTTCAACGCAGCCAACCTGCCAAGCGGCGTCTATACCTACCGCCTGCTCGCAGGCAGCACAATGCTGACCGGCAAGATGAACATCATCCGGTAAACATGCTCACAATTCCGATTGTGAATCATCCGCCCCCCAAGAGCAATCTTCGAGGGCGGATTTTTTTATGGGCGATTGCGAGAGTTTTGGAGAGTGTGTATGACGTTCGCGGCCGCTGATGGTGGGATTGTCCGATCGCTGGACGATGGAGTGACCTGGAATCTTAGTCAACAGGGATTAAGAAATTCAGGTATTACTACTTTTGCCGTTGACACTTCGAATCCATCGTTGCCAGTGATCTACGCTTCGTTCAGTCAGGGACTTTTCAAAACTGCCGATAAGGGTGCGCACTGGATAAAACTCTCGGACGATTCTGCGATCACCCGGATCAAAGGCATGATCGTAAGTGATTCCGCGCTGATCGTTACAGGCGACTTACGTAGCAGAGTCACGTATTTGTATCTACGGATCTTGGAGATACGTGGACGAGGGCCGATTCAGGAATTGCCGCTCATAACATTGTTAGCCTCGCAGCGACCGGTTCGAAGATCTTTGCTGGCACTCTGGGCTACGGAGTATTTCTCTCGACCGATTTTGGTTTGAGCTGGAAATCGGCCAACACGGACGAATTGCCACCAAGCATTCCTCAACTTCTTGCTGTTGGAACTGACATCTACGCCGGCACGGTCGGCGGCGGAGTCTGGCACCGACCGATCGCGGAGATGAACGGAGTCGCTCCGCCTCACCTTTCAGCAAGCACGCTTGCTTTGCATAGTTTTCCCAACCCTTCCACTGGCACTTCCCAGATCACCTACACGCTTCCCGAGCGAGGAATGGTGACGCTTGAAGTGTTCGATCTGCTTGGCCGAAGGGTTGCGATGCTCGTGAACGCTGAAATACAACCGGGCGATCACACTGCGAAGTTTGATGCGAGTGGCTTATTGAGCGGCGTTTACACTGCGGTGCTTTCGGCGAATGGTGAGCGGCACGAAATCCGCATGATCCTCAATAAATAAAAAGAGCCGACCTTCCGGTCAGCCCTCTGCGAATACCCGTTTGCCTACGGTGTAGGCGTAGGTGCTCGCGGGTACGAATGTGAGTTCGGTTTCGCCGATCGTGTGTTCGCCCGATTTATCGAGCGTGGTTACGAGCGAGCGCTTGAGGTCGTTCTCTCGGCAGAACTTGAGCAGCGATGTCAGGCTCCGCGGCTTTTCGAAGTAGCGGTTGGTCCACTTAACTTCGACCGCCCAGTTCGGCTTCATCGTTGCCCGGCTCAGCCACACAAGATCAACTTCCCCACCCTGCCAGCGGGCGTAGTGCAGGCCATCGTTCGGACGATGCAGCCACTGACCGAAGATCGCAGTCTCGACAAGATTGCCAAATGCTTCGCTCCCCGTTTCAAGCGGCGAAAAAAGCGCAGCACGAAGCGAGGTATTCGTCAGATAAACCTTGAATTGCCGCACGCGCTGAAAATATTTAGCACTCTCGGTCACGGGCCGAACGACCTTGATCAGAAACGCCGCTTCGAGATATTCGATATAGCGTTTCACGGTCGCTTTCTCGACTCCCGATCGGGTACTCAAATTTTCAAGCGAAACTTCGCATCCAGAATTGAACGCCAGCATTCCAAACAGTGCATTCAGCTGCTGCACATCACGAATGCCATAGAGGCTCGGAAGATCGCGCAACAGCACTTTGTCAATGATGTCGCTGCGAACATAGCGAGCAGAATCCTGCGCAAGCGCATCGCTCAGCGCGACTTCGGGATAACCGCCAAAGTTGATATATTGGGCGAAATGCCGATTCAACTCCTGGATGTTATTCGATTGATAGTACGTCGCCTTCGATCCACCATACGTGATCTGCGTCTCAAGAATCAGATGCTCGAGATTTTTCAGCTCGATATACTCGCTGAAGGTCAGCGGCGGCAGGATGAACTCGGTGAATCGCCCTGCCCCGCTCTCGTTACTCTTCATCTTGAGCGCCGCCGCTGCGGAACCCGATACGATGAACCGAGTCGCTGGATAGTCATCGACCAACCGCTTCAAATGCACTTCCCATTCTTTGAGATATTGGATCTCATCGAAGAGTACGTACCAACCTTCGGTCTCGAGTCTCCCCGTCGCTTTTCGTGCGAAGGCAAACAGCTCATCGAGGCTCATTCCGAGGTAGATCGGAGTCTCGACAGACAGGAAGACGATCTTAAGCGGGTCGGCACCTTCCTGGAGCAGGCGCTCAATTGCGTGGAACATCATCACCGTTTTTCCAACGCGGCGCGGGCCCATCAGCACAATCGCACGATTGACCGAAGTCTTGACGAGTTTCCAGAAGAGATTGAGATACGGCCTCGGCTTCATCCGGGCATAGAACTCCTCGATGGACTTGTTGGACCACCAGGGATTCTCGAATCGCAATCTTAAGAGGATTTCCTCCTCTTTGTATTCTAAAAGTGGCATGGCTATCTTGGTTAAGCATCATATATTACGCTTAAGAAAGACTAAAAGTTCTGTTTAAGCCAAAATAGTCATTAAAAATCGCTTAAACAGGACTTTCTCAGAACTTGTCAGCGTTTCTGCCAAGGTATGTACCCTGGATGGCGGCTACTGACATTTTGTCAGACATTGAGTTTCTATGGGCCTCGAATTTGAGCCAATTTCGCCACTTTAATTCATGGCACGACAATTCATGTAATCTTCATCGAATAGACTGTTCAAACTCACTTTAGAGAGCCACTTACTTTCATACACCAAAGCTTACGGTCGGCCCAAAGGTCGGCATAGGAGGTCAAGGTGAGCAAATGCTACTACTAATCTCATGGCTCAGTTAACATTAGGATTATCGGCTCTCTACTGTGAGGACTCAAATTAAGATCATCATCACGCTTACCGCATCACCTTAGGATAAAATTATGACACAGATCAGATGGCAGGCCAATGGGGCCAATAACTGCGCACCACAAACGCGCGATATCGAACAGGTACAACGCCACTTCCGCCGGATGTTCGGTGAATTCGAAGGCGGACGCCACGAGGCCGATCGCCACGTTGGCTCCGCTGAAGGGACTTACATCCCTCGCGTCGACATTTCGGACGACGAGCAGAACGTCTATTTGCACGCCGAGCTTCCGGGCTTGTCGGCAGAGGACGTGAAAATAACGGTCACGGAGGGTGTGCTCTCGATCAAGGGTGAGAAGAAGCTTTCGGAAAAGGTCGAATCGCCGAATTTCATCCGCAAGGAGCGCCGCTTTGGCTCGTTTGTTCGTCAGTTCACGCTTGCGGATAATCTCTCCGAAGAGATTCAGGCCACATTTGAGAACGGACTTCTTGAGATCGCGATCCCAAAAAAGGAGCCGGTGAAACCGGAAGAGCGCGAGATCAAGATCGCAACGAATTCGAAAACAGCAAAGAGCATCAACGGAAACGCAGACAGCAAATCCGACTCGGCTCAGGGCTAATCAAAAGGGTTTCCTAGATTGCAGCAGGTCTTGCTGCATCGGTAGAGAATTCAGAACTGCCCGCGGTCACGATCAACCGCGAGTAGTTCTATACTTGTGAGAGGCCTCGGCTTTGAGGCAACAAAAGTTTTTTTGATCATCGCACCCACGCAATATGCAAGGGAGCAGGCTTCGAAGGAGAAGCGAATCACTTCATTAGTAACAGATAAGCAAATCAGGACATGAGTAAAATTATTGGCATCGATCTGGGCACAACAAATTCCTGCGTATCAGTCATGGAAGGCACGCAGCCGATCGTGATCCCGAACACCGAGGGTGCGCGCACGACGCCTTCAATCGTCGGCTTCACGAAGTCCGGCGAGCGCCTCGTCGGTCAGGCCGCAAAACGTCAGGCGGTCACGAATCCGCAGAACACCGTTTTTTCGATCAAGCGCTTCATGGGCCGCAAGTTCGATGAGGTCTCCGATGAGATGAAGCTCGTGCCCTACAAAGTTGTCAAGGGCGATGGCGATGGCGTTCGCATCGAGATCAACGGCACCATCTATTCGCCGCCAGAAATCTCGGCGATGATCCTGCAGAAGATGAAGCAGACGGCCGAAGAATATCTCGGACAGAAAGTAACCGAAGCAGTCGTTACGGTGCCTGCCTATTTCAACGACGCCCAGCGTCAGGCAACGAAAGATGCCGGCGAGATCGCGGGACTCGTCGTCCGTCGTATCATCAACGAACCAACGGCAGCAGCGCTTGCCTATGGTCTTGATAAGAAGGGCAAGAACGAGAAGATCGCTGTCTATGATTTTGGCGGTGGCACGTTCGATATTTCTATTCTTGAACTTGGCGATGGCGTCTTCGAAGTGAAGTCGACGGATGGCGATACGCACCTTGGCGGCGACAACATCGATGCTCGTCTCGTCGATTTTCTTGCCGATGAATTCAAAGCACAGGAGAACGTCGATCTTCGCAAAGATCCGATGGCGCTCCAACGCTTGAAAGAAGCAGCGGAAAAAGCGAAGATGGAGCTTTCGCAGCTCATGCAGACCGACATCAATCTTCCGTTCATCACGGCAACGGCCGATGGTCCGAAGCACATGAACGTTGCGCTTACACGTGCGAAGTTCGAGCAGTTGGTCGATGACATTCTGAAGCGCTCGGTCGAGCCTTGCAAACGCGCACTCGCGAATGCGAAGCTTACTCCGAACGACATCGACGAAGTTATCCTCGTTGGTGGTTCGACGCGCATTCCGAAAGTGCAGGAGATCGTCCGCAATCTCTTCGGCAAGGACCCGCACAAGGGTGTGAATCCGGATGAAGTCGTTGCTGTCGGCGCAGCGATCCAGGGCGGTGTACTCACCGGCGAAGTGAAAGATGTATTGCTGCTCGATGTCACTCCGCTCACGCTCTCAATCGAAACGATGGGCGGCGTTGCGACTCCAATGATCCCATCGAACACCACGATCCCAACACGAAAATCGGAGACGTTCTCAACCGCGAGCGATAGCCAGCCTTCGGTCGAGATCCATGTCTTGCAAGGTGAGCGCCCCATGGCGATCGACAATAAGTCACTCGGCAAATTCCATCTCGATGGAATTCCGCCGGCACCGCGCGGTACGCCGCAGATCGAAGTAACATTCGACATCGATGCCAATGGTATCCTGAACGTCAGCGCGAAGGATAAGGCGACGAGCAAGGAACAGTCGATCCGCATTACTTCGTCGGGCGGACTCTCGAAAGAGGAAGTCGCGAAGATGAAGGCCGATGCCGATGCGAACAAAGCCGATGACATCAAACGCAAAGAGAGCGTAGAAGTACGCAACCAGGCCGATCAACTCGTATTCCAGTCAAAGAAGCAGATGGAAGAGTTGAAGGAGAAGATGTCACCGGAAGCTCAGGGCAAAGTCAACAATGCGATCACCGATCTCGAGACAGCGCTCAAAGCCACGGAACCCGAGCCGATCAAACAGGCAGTCGAAGCGCTAAACCGCGTATGGAGCGAAGCATCCTCACAGATGTACCAGAACGCAGGCGCACAGCCAGGTGGCGAACCAGGAGCAGGCGCTCCCCCGCCACCAAACGGCGAATCCAACGGACAAAACGGCGCGGCAGGACACGTAGAGAACGCCGACTTCGAAGTAGTAGACGACGAAAAGAAATAGCACGGATGTGGGGCACGCTTTAGCTTGCCCCAAACAATGCAAGGGTCTGCTCGTAAATGATAACGAGCAGACCTTTTTTATTTACAAATCGAGAGTGCATCCTATAATGAAGAACCTTATAGCTTTCACCGCCGAGACGGGTGCGCGATGGCACTTTGGATTATTGAACAATCGATTTCCTCGAACTCCTGTGTGGAAAATGCTCGCATTACGATGCCCTTATCGCTTAAAATTACGAGCCTAGACGCCAGTGAGATGCCCAAGCTGTCAAGCTTTCCTCGATCGGTGTAAACAGGGAACGCCCAGCCCGTCTCAGATACAAATGCAGCAACTTCCTTTTCACGATCAGTATTTACAATCGCGATAATGTGATTGTGTTTTTTCTCATCGAACTTGGCGAGGCATAAAAGCTGGTCGCCGAAATTAGTCATGCATTTCGAACAATCCCCTATTGAGCCGACTAGAACGATTATTTTGTCGTCAGGCTTCATGTGTTGCTCTCGAGCAATCCTTTTAAAACATGGTCCCACCTCGGATTGAGCAAGCTGAAGAATACAACATAGAAACACAACGGCGTACATAATTCAGTTATCCCATGAATAGGTTGCACACTTCCACCTATCCTGAGACTTTAAGACGACGACAACACCGTTCGCGCTCGCATCGTAGCAAGCCAGAAGGGGCCGGCCCTCCCGCATTTCGCTCGGCAAATTCATTTGTCGAATCACCTTGCCATTTGTGGAATACTCTTGAATAATCAGGATGAAGCGCCAAGGTGACCACTGAATCTTGTTACTCGTGCAAACAAAACTTCCATTATTCCGCGTTATCCCTAGTCCTTCCAGCCAGATCCGATTAAGTGCTCCAATGCTGTCCATTCGTACAGGATTTTGGTGCCTCGCAAAAGCGTCTCGGCCTGCCTGCAAGAATGTATCATTACTAAATGGCAAATTCGCCAACGGAAACGACGTCCCACGATTTACATTAAAAACCATGGGAAGTTTTTCAAATGCAACGATTAGATTATCCGAGCTGTCGATGCACATGCGCGGATGTTGATTGCCGTAATCAATGACCGAGTTCGAGCATTCTGGAGGCAAGTGGACGAGATCGACATTCTTACTGCCGTCCGCACGGTAGGAGCCCACGACCCAAGTGGAATCAAGAAGGTTGCGTTGAAAAGCGCTCCAATAAACCTCATTAACTAACGTTTGCTGCCTTCGAGATGAGAATGTTATATCATTACCCTCCGGAAAAATCCAATGAAACACCCGCTCCATTTTGAGCGGAGTAACGCGAATTTCATTTGAAATCAGATTGATCTTCACTAAAGAGGTGCATTTAGCAAGAACAGTTGAAGGAGTGCAAAAGACCGAATCATTTATATTCCTTGTAAATGCTATTATGGGTCCCGCCAGCAGTATTTCAGAATCGTTTAGGAAGATCCCACTTTGAACCCGATTCCTCAAATACTTACTCTGAACATCGGGAGGCATAGAATCACCGTTGGGGCTTTGCACGTGATCGGCACGCATCAAAGCTAACGTATCAGCATATTTGGGGAGTGCCAAAACGAGCGAATCAGAAAAAGAGGCGGGTATTGAGTAACAGTGCTCCAGCACGCCATTTTTTAGGTAGAGAAACGCCCTTCCAACTTGCGGATCAACAAGCAGCATCCGTGCCCCGTTTGGGCTGACGGTAATACTCCCCACAGATGTTATCACAGAATCGCCGGGCTCAGAAAGAGTGACCAATGAAATAGGTCCCGACGGGGCTACAAGCTTCGGCTTGGCAGGAGTACCTCGACATGAGCTTAGCTGGAAAACAAGAAAAAGAAGAACTGCACTGGCAATCACCCACGATTTATACATTTCAATTCCTTAAAGGTAGGTGCAAATGAGGATTTGCATTTACGCGGTTCGAACCTATGAATTAGAAGCTAATTGTCATAGTGCCTGACCCTTGATTCGGATCAGCTGGGTTATAACCCCCATTTGGCAGGCCAGTGATCCCTGCAACGGTAAGCGTATGTCCATCGGAAGAGATTGTAGTACACTGACCCGAACCGGAACACGAGACATTCACTGAGCCGTCGGGTTGCTGTGTACCTGAGCCGCATTCTCCCGCGACCGAACCATGCCATGTGCCCGAAGTATACCACGAGCTGTCAGCGGAGGCCACTCCGGCCAGCAGACCGAACGAAGATAAACCGAAGACGAGTAAGATTATCTTTTTCATAATCCAGTAGAGTGAGATGTTAACGAACAATCACGACTCTTTGTCGTGAAACCTTGGGGGCAGGGTAGCGTTGCAGACTAGATCGGTTAGTCGAGAAACGTTTATCCAAGTGACACAATGTTGAAAATACCTTGTAAATGAACTGACCTGTTCGATGGGTGGTTCACTAATTGTATGAGCCCTTTTGATAAACAAAGCCGCATAGGTCAGGAACTATCCGCGAGAGGCAACCACAAGCGTCAACTCTTTCACGGTTACCGTCTTCGTTCTTTTCGTTGCTTATGCACTATCTTCCAATTGTGAGTGGGCCGTTGCCCTTCGAGGCTAGTCCGACCAATCCGCCTCTCCTGGCGCTCCCGCCTCGAGCTTAAGCACATCTCCCTTTTTCGCGTCTAATCTGAACGCTCGTATGGGAGCCTGTTTCCGTGGCGAGCGAGGGCGACGTCGGGCAGCAGAATATCAGTAGGAGCAGGATCCTTCGTATCGTTACTCCTCTACAGGCTCCCCAATGTCAAGATAAACCACTTCTTCCTTCGGACGGTATCCGATAAGCTCAGCATAGCGTCCCCAATCGATCACCGTATCGAGCAACTCCGCCGGATCTTCATACGGCATGCGTGCTGCATAATCTTCGATCAGCACTTCGCGCGCTACTTCACCCTTGTTGTGTTGCAGCGTGTCGAGAAGGATTTGGAATGTCTTGAGTCCGCGAAGCTGCTTGTTGAGTACGGCTTTTTGCGTGTTCACGTCGGAGTGGACGAAATCGCGGCCGAGCGGCGTAACGAGTACGCTCTGCCCCGGTGTCTCGGCAAACGAAAGTAGCTCTGCCGCCTTGACGATCTGCAAGGTTTCGTGGAAGCTGCTGCTATAGGCTTCCGCAAGATCGCCGATCCCCATCGTCCCTTCTTCGGTGAGCACGGTCAGCAAACCAAGAATTTCCTGGAAGGTGACCGTCGGGATGATCTCGACTTTTCCGATCTTTGGTTCTTCGACGAATGGGAGCACCGTGTTCGTAATGAGCGCATGGATCTTGTCCGAAAGCTCGAGATATTCGGGCGATCGAACATTTCGCGGATAAGGCAACGTGTTCGGAAACTCAGCCTTGATGCGGCCCGGGTGAGCGTCGAGTACAATAATGCGGCTTGCCATCTGCACGGCTTCTTCGATCGAATGCGTCACCATCAGTACCGAACTAAGCGTGCCTTCATGTGCATGAAAGAGGTTTAGAACTTCCGTGCGAAGATTCTCTGCAGTCAGTGCATCGAGCGCGCTAAAGGGTTCATCCATGCAGAGGATCTTCGGCTGCACGACAAGTGCGCGTGCAATTCCAACGCGCTGCTTCATGCCGCCGGAAAGTTCTTTCGGATAGGCCTCCTCAAATCCTTCAAGACCGACGGCATCGATCGCGCGTTTGACTTTTTCACGAACTTCATCGCGCGGCATTTTTAGTGCGTCAAGCCCAAGCGCGACATTCTCCTGCACGGTCAGCCAGGGCAATAGCGCAAATGATTGAAAGACGATCGCCGTATAAGGATTGAAATCGTGCAACGGTTTGCCATCAACCGTCACGGTCCCAACCGTAGGCTTCAGCAATCCCGTCATGATCCGAAGGATCGTCGACTTGCCGCAGCCCGATGCGCCGAGCAGACACAAAAACTCATTCTCGGCGACGCCAACCGTGATGCGCTCGAGCACCGGAAGCGGCTTGCCGGTCGGCGCAGTGAAGGTCATGCTGACTTCGCGAAGCTCCACTAACTCTTTGCCCGGGAGCGGCGCAACGTTCGTCTTCGCCTGCCTCAATCGTTGAGGTGTGGAAGGTTGCTCGGTCGCGGTGGTAGATTGGAGATCGTTCAGCATAATGCCATTAGGTGTTGAGCGCAAACCGATCTTGCGCGAGCGCAAAGAGTCTTCGCCAGATAAATTTATTGATACTCACGACAACCAGACACATCAGCAACACGCTCGCACCGAGCAATGCGTAATTCCCATGCAGCGTCGCAAGCGAGATCAGCGAGCCGAGTCCATGCGCAACAAGCGTCTTGCCGTTGAACTGAATATACTCGGCAACGATGCTCGCATTCCACGCACCGCCTGCCGCCGTCACAGCGCCCGTGATGATAGATGGAAAAAGCGCAGGCAGAATCAGTTTGCGCCAGCGCATTTGTCGCGATACGTTATAACTTGCGAACAGCTCACGGAGGTCGGTCGGGATCGAACTTGCACCCGCGATGACGTTAAAGAGCATGTACCACTGCGTGCCGAGCAGCATCAACACTACGGCGCCAAATTCGATCGAGACACCAAGCTTTGCAAGCACGAGAAGGGCGATCGGAAAGAGCATCGGTGCAGGAAAACTTGCCATGAACTGAATCACCGGCTGCATCCTGTGCGAGAGTTTCGCATTCATCCCGATGATCGCGCCGATCGGGATCGCCCACGCCGCTCCGAGCAAGACTGCGAGCGTCGTCCTGAGCAGCGTGAGTCCCGTACCGCTAAAGATCGACGCCCAGTCAGCGCTGTCAAGGCTCACCGTAAAAAGCATCACCAGTTTAAAGATCCCGTATGAAATTGCACCCAGCACTCCAACCGACACTACGCCCGCGATCACTTTCGACACGATTGATCGTTCGACATTTTCATCGCTTCGAAATGCCGTGCTGATCACCGCTTCTCGTTTTGCTTCGAAGATGTGCATCTGTTCATCGTGCGACGTTTTCCTCCGGCGAAAAATCTTCTTGCCCACAAACTCGAGGAAATGCGAATTGCGCAAAATATTCAGGACGACAGAATTCTCGTCGATGTCCTCGCTGAGTTCTTCCATTCTGAATTTTCGGCTCCAGATGACAAGGGGCTTCCAGAGCACCCGGTCGAGAAAGATGATCATCGCACCCATCGCAACGACCGCTCCGATCATAGCAGGAACATTGCCCTGTGCGATCGCCACGCTCATATAACTCCCGATGCCCGGCAGTCGAAAATCTTTGTCGCCCAGCGTGAATGCTTCCGTGATCGTCAGGAAGAACCAGCCGCCCGCCATCGACATCATCGAATTCCAAACGAGTGGGATCGTGCTCGAAGGAAGCTCCAGCTTCAGGAGTGTCTCTTTCTTGCTAAGATAAAAACTGCGCGAGGCATCGCGCAGGTCGTTCGGAATTGCTCGCAGCGAATGATAGAACGCGA
The DNA here is from genome assembly GCA_038240295.1 of Kapaibacterium sp. (SeqCode). Classification (GTDB taxonomy): domain Bacteria; phylum Bacteroidota; class Ignavibacteria; order Palsa-1295; family Palsa-1295; genus JABDDM01. The sequence continues at coordinate 9,194 of JBBSDW010000035.1, read as the reverse complement.
ACGTCATATTCCATACCTGACCGGTGAAGATCATTAGTACGCATGCCAGCTCCAGTCCAGCATTCGTCTTCGGAAAGAGTGCGATCAGAGCTAAGACGAGTGCCGGCAGGAATCCGAGTACCGGAATGCTCTGCAGCACATCGAGCAAGGGCAGCATCACCTTTTCCGCTCGAGCCGAATGTGCCATTACGTATCCGTAGCCGATCGTAAAGATCAGCGAGATGAGATACGCCGCCAGCCCGCGTGATAACGAGAAGAGGGTGTAAACCGGCAAGTAAATAAAATCGGTATGGATCTCGACCGAAGGCTGGAGATGTGCGCTCCACTCGTGGGAGACGAGAATGAGCCAGTAGATAAGTCCACTGAGTGCACCAAAGACGGCGATGTCGGCGATCGATACGCGGCGAGGCAGGTTGATCAGGTTCCGGACAATACTCATTCCTCGTCCCTCCTTCCCTAAGTTCTGTGCTCGATCGCGTGAAGCGTATAAAAAAATAGTGACCCTGCCGCATGGACAGGGTCACTCGCAACATTCACAGCCGGAATTGAATCCCCTTAGCCGCGTTGTTTTTTTGTTAGCTTCATCGCGGCTGATTTGTTCGATGCGATCGGCCCGCGCGATTCCTCAAGCGGGGATGCATGCCCAATAAGTTTTTCGTACTGCACCTCCGCGCGCTCGATCGCGACCAACGCTTCGCGGCGTCTGCGGAACATCGAAAAGCCAAAGCCAGCAACAAGGATCAGAATACCGGCCCAGACGAAATTGATATACGGCTTGACGAATGCCTCGACCGTGATGAACTCCCTCTCTGCAGGCGGAGGATTCCTGTCGTCGAAATAACGAAGCACAACTCGGCTCTTCGAAGGTTCCGTCATGTTTGGCATCAGCTGCGCAAGCTGCACGTGATAGCTCGTGCCGGGAATAATAACGTCGTCCTGCTTCACATCTTCCGACGAGAGATTTCGTACGACCGAAAGTGTCAGCATCTGCGGCTTTGCTGTGTCACTCGTTAGTGAGCGCGCCTCGACCGTTGCCTTCACACGAAAATCCTGCTGTGCACGCATCTTCTGTTTTTCCTCGTCAGGAAAATCGAAGTCGATGAACTTGATCTCCTCCTTGCCATCGAAGGCCTTGATCGATTGCAACTTACCAAGCGTATCCTTCGGCACACCACCAGAGAGATCGACGCCATAGCAGGTGAAATAGAGATCCTTCGTCGCGTATTTCAGGATGCTCGGATTGATGAATGGCGACTGGCGCTTATTAAAATCGCTGAGATACATGAGCGGCGCTGCGGTGCCGATATGCTGCTTGCCTTCGGTCACGTCGATCACAAAATTCGAGTGATCGACTTCGGGTGTCGTTACGCCTTTCCATACGAGTGTGTATTGGCCGCCGAAGGCCTTCACCGGCTCGTTCATATACATGTGCTCCATCTCCTTCTTGGAGTAGCGAGCGGTGACGATCACGCCGATCAAAAAGATAGCGACACCAACATGCGCAACATAGGCACCGAGGAATTTTGTATCGAATGTAAACTTTGGATAACCGAGTGTCACAAAGAGAGCGATCGTGATCGCCAGCAGGATCAACGCGTAGGGACCATACTGCATGACCGCATCGGCGAACAGATTATAGTCGCCTGCAGTACCAATGATGAGCGCGACGAGCCCAAGACCGAGCGTTAGCCACACACCCGTTCGCACGCGTTTCCAGTAATCGAGCTTGGAGACAGCCTCGCGCGAGAATTCCACTGCCCACTTGCCTTTGAATATTTGCCAGCCGATCTCAAGATTGACGAACAATGCAAAGAATGCGGCAGCGAGCATCCCGAGAAATTTTGGATCGCGCAAACCGAGCGCGAATGCACCGATCGTTGCGACAGCTGTCGCGATGAGCGAAAATCCTGCTCGCTTCAACATCTCCTGCGTGTTCGATTGCTTCCACTTGAGCAACAGCGAGAGGCCATTGACAAGCATGAGAACGATCGCGATCGGGATGTGAAGATTGTTGTAAAAATCGTTATCGACCTTCTTCGAAACAAGCGGTGCGCTTGTGCCAATAAAAACAACAAGTGCGCTCGCGCCGAGCACGGCAGCGCCGATGGCAAGAGCGGTTTCGCGTGACAGCAGTTTGTAGTCTTGTCCGATGGTGCGCATCTGTTTCCAGCGCGTGAAGAAGAGTACAATCGGCAATCCGATAAATACAACGAGCGCAACTTCGAGCAATGCGGTAACAAGATTTCCCGGGTCGGCAAATGAATGGACCGATGCATCACCAAGTATTCCCGAGCGAGTCAGATAGGAAGCATAGAGCACGAGCGCATAGGCCAGCAGCGTCATCGCGATGTTCGTTCGAACGAGGCCTCCGGTTCGTCGCTGCGTAAGCATCGTGTGGACTCCGGCGAGCGTTATCAGCCAGGGTAACAGGCTTGCATTTTCCACTGGATCCCATCCCCAGTAACCGCCCCAACCGAGCGTCTCGTAAGCCCAGAATCCGCCAAGCATGATCCCGAAGCCAAGCACCATCGCGGCGCCAAGCGTCCACGGCATCGAGCTTGCGATCCAGCCTTGATAATCCCGCTTGAATAACCCTGCGATCGCAAACGAAAATGGTACGGCGAGCAGTGAGAAACCGAGGAAGAGCATCGGCGGATGAATCACGATCCAGAGATTCTGCAGCGTAGGGTTGAGTCCTTTCCCATCAGCAGGAATAAACCCCGCAGGCGCTTCGCCCGGATGCGCTGAGTAAATTGTTTGAAACGGACTTTTTGCGATAAGCATGATCGCAAGAAATGCCAGGATCGACATGAAAACCGCCATTACGTGCGCTTCGTATCGCTGGCGCGCCGCGTAGGTCATGAGGAAGATCGCGATCAGCGAACTCCAGACCGCCCAGAGCATGAAGCTTCCCTCCTGGCTCGCATAGAACGTAGAAAAGAGCAATGGCTTCGAGAGCGCGAGTGCCGTATGTTCGTAAACGTAATTGATCTCGAAGTGATGATTAAAAATGTAGTAAAGGAGTACGCCAGCGGAAGTGAATACTCCGAGGATGGCTGTGTGCGTCGCGGTTCGGGCTGCAGTGAGAAGTTCGCCCCTGCCACGAGCGACAAGCGCATAGAGCATCACAGAGGCCAAAGCCGCCGTGAGCGTGATTGCCATCGCGATACTACCGATCATAAGTGCTCGTACATTTTATAGTGACTAACAGGGGAGGAGAAAAAACGATAGACTCTTCAGAACAGATTACATTGAACTTGACGCGGGCTGCTCGGCGGATTGCGGGGTCGTTTGCATTTTGCCAGATCCTTCATATCGTGATGGACATTTTGTCTGAATATCCGTCACAGCGAACGTGCTGCCATCTACTTTGCCGACACACACAACACTCGGCGCCATCTCGAAATTATTCGGCTTCATGCCACCAAAGATCACCGGCATCTCAATGCCCTTGTGATCCTTCATCACAAACGTGAATTGATTTGCCTTTGCATCGTAGTGCGCCCCTTTCTCCTTGACCCATGTACCAGAGATCTGCGCACGCTTGCCCGTGTGCTGCGCATTCTGGAAATCGGAATAGTCGATCTTATTATCGACCAGCGTGAATGCGGCCACGCCGATAAAAACGAGCGCAACAACGAGCGCGACGATGTGTTTGGCTTTCATAGCGAGATAGGTTTCTTCTATGGCAAAACAGGGAGTAAATTCACTTCGTTCAATACCATTTTGCATCGATTTCACTGCGTTCTTTCGCGCTCGAGCTTCTTTACTCGCCGCTCAACTCCCAACATAAAGAAGAAAATGCCAAGCCAGACGACCGAACCGATGATCGCGACAACGTAAAGTGGATGCTGTTCGAGAAATTGCATGTGTTGGGCTTAGTCGTTGGTCGATTCTTCGAGCGTCAACACTCGAGTATAAATATCTTTCATCCAAAGGAACACGAGCACGAAAAGTAGGACGTTGATCCAGTGCAGATTGAGCAGCGCGGGATCGGTATGCACGGGCGTCGAGGATGTATTGATGATCGGTGCCTCGCCGCCACCGCCGCCAGGGTGGAGGCTTTGCTTGATGCGTGGGATCACGAACATCAAAAAGAATGCGCTTACCATTGCAACGATATTATAGACCGCTGCGATACGTGCTTTCTTTTCTTCACTTTCTTCGAGCAGCGAACGAAGAATAAAATAGGCGAAATAAACGAGCAGCAAAATGAAGATCGAAACTTCACGCGGATCCCAGTTCCAAAACGTCCCCCAGCTGAATCTGGCCCAAATGCTGCCGGTGATGGTTGCAAGAAGTGTGAAGAGCAAACCGCAAGCAGAAGCTGCGCGCGCCGAGCGATCGTAGCTCGGTTTGCGCTTTGCCAGATACATGATCGAATAGATCGTACCGATCACAAACGCGAGAAACGCAGTCATCGACATCGGCACATGAAAGAGCATGTTGCGGCTCAGCTCGCCAAGCGCCGGAATAAAATCGAACGTCATTACCGGATCCACACGATCGACCTGCCCGAGCAAGAACGACTTCGATGCAGGAACATACGCGGCCTCGGCGACGAATATTTTTCCCGCGGCGATCTCGGGCACCGGCGCAGCGCCAACCTTCAAACGTTGCTTCGTGTTGAAGTGATCGTGCGCAAGAATGAATTTACCTCCGAGCGTATCGAACGATGACCTGTCGAGTGTGAGCTTGACCGATGTCCAGTGAAGCTGGTCGCTTTTCGCGCCCGCCAGGTCGTTCATCTGACCCGTCACCACGTCGCCAAAATTTCCGGCAATTGGAGTCGAGAGGGAAAGATAGACCGCCACCGTCATTGCGACGGCGAGAAAGATCAGAAATGGATACGACCGAATTATCTTCACAACAGCCAGTTAAACAAAGCGCTTAATCCTTCCAGATGACATCGAAGAGCACATAGCTCAAGAGTATCATCGCGACATCAAACGAAAAAAGGATCAAAATATTCGCTCGAATTCCCTCCCAGGAATTTGCGATCTCAAGCGTGATGCGCGTTGCGTCCGTGGTTGCGATGACAAGCGGCATGAGCACAGGCAGCGCAAGCACGGGCAGCAGCGCGCCTTTTTGTGCGGCGCGCCCGATGATCGCAGAAAGCATTGTCGAAACGGCCGCAATGCCTGCCGCACCGAGCACTAACTGCAACAAGAAGAGCGGCCAATCTTTGACGACGAAATCGCGAAAGAAAAATAGAAAGGCGAGCACACTGATCCAGGCGAGACTCAGCATCAATGCAAGATTGAAGAGAAGCTTCCCGATAAAGATCGAATCGCTCGGGGAATAAACGCGCAGCAGGAATGCCGTGCCGCGCTCCTCTTCTGCAATAAAGCTTCGCGCGAGGCCTGTCATACCGCCAAAGAAAAGCGCAATCCAAAAGAAGGCGCTGAGAATGCTTGGAGAGAGTTGTTCGCCGGGCGTCGAGAATGCGATGACTGCGACCGTCACGAGCAGAAACATCACGACCGCGCTCACGCCAAAGCGCGTTCGAAATTCGATCGTGAGATCCTTGCGTAAAATCGCAGCGGCGGTCGATGCCATCTTAGCTGTGGTAGTAGCTACTCAAATCCCATACTCTTATACGTCGCGCCAAGTTGCTTCGTTATATCGCGCGCAGTCATTCCGACTGTGGTCCATGCAGCCTTCGCAAGATCGCCAGCAGCGCCATGCAAGTAAACCGAAAGCCACGCAGCTTCGGTCGGACGATCTTTTAACCGTGCAAAAAGTCCCGCGATCATCCCACCGAGCACATCACCCGAGCCTGCCGTTGCAAGTCCTACATTGCCGGTGCTGTTGATGAACACTTCGCCATTCGGTGAGATCGTAAACGTCGGCGCTCCCTTCATCACAACGATCACACGAAATTCCATTGCAAATTTTCGCGCAAGATTCATTCGATCGTTCTCAACTTGCTTGCGTTCGAGATGCATCAACGCTGCAAGTTCGCCTGAATGCGGAGTGAGGATCGTTGGAAATTTCCGCGATTTGAGAATTTCCAGATCCTCTGCGAGCGCATGCAGCGCTCCAGCATCGGCAACGATCGGCTTCTCAACCGCGCGCAAGATCTTACGAAAGAGATCCGCGGTTTCTGGTTCAGGCTTTGTACCCGATCCGATCAAAAGTACATCCGCCTTCTTGATAAAGCTTTCGAGCTGATCCCACGCTTGCAGCGTTGGTGCGCCGCCAGCGGTTTCGGCGAGACCGATCGTCATGAATTCCGGCATTGCCTGCGCGACGATGTGGCGTTCGCTTGCCGAGGTCGCAACGGTGACAAGCCCGCATCCCGACCTCAACGCCGACGCCGCACCCATGATCGCAGCGCCCGTCATGCCTCGCGAGCCGCAAATAGTCAGCACGCTGCCGAAATTATACTTGGACGCAATGTTACTCGGCGCCGGATATGCGCCCATCACATCCTGCCGCTCGACAACATGAATGTGCGACTTCGGCTGGAGATCCGCGCGATCGGCAAGACGCGCAACGACAACCTCGCCGGTAATCTTCGAAACATCGCGGCGGTAGAAACCAAGTTTTTGCGCAGCGATCGTCACTGTCTTTGTCGCGATCACTACACTGCCAACTTCATACTCTCCGGTATCACCGCTAAGACCCGTCGGAATATCCACAGCAAGCACTCGCGCGTGATATCGCTGCGCAAGATCATTCAAAAACAGGACTGCGTTTATAATATCATCTCGCAGATCTCCTGTCGCGCCAGTGCCCAATAGCGCATCGACGATGATGAGTGGTCTTGTCTCGTCAAGCGCCAGATCGATGGAAGGATCGGATGGTAACGGCTTTGGCGCGCCCTGCGTATTTGTTAGAAGCGCTAACTCTCGTGCAGCATCGGAAGAGAGTTTTGTTTCGTCGCCAATGATGACAAGGTGAACTCTGATGTCGCGCAGCGCAAGCAATCGTGCAAGCGCGATCCCGTCGCCTCCGTTATTTCCTCGACCGCTGAAGATCACGATCTGCGAGTCAGGTGCTTCGCGAAGCCAGTGATTCAAGTGATCGAAGAGTGCGCTCGCAGCCCGCTCCATCAGAAGCGACGAACTTATACCGACCGTATCGATCAGAAATTGATCGTACTCACGTGCAGTCTCTGTAGTCAGTATCGGGATCAATTCGGTAGTTCAGTTATTTGTCCGGCAGCCGGATCGACAACGCGTGATGAAAGACGTTGTTCGGATCCCATTCTGCTTTAACGCGCTGAAGCCGCGAGTAGTTATCGCCATAATAGATTCGGTGCCACGGTACGCCCGACGTATTGATGGCCGGATCAGCAAGATCGGCATCGGGATGATTGATCATCGCGCCTTCGTTGGATTCGTTCGGCGCGGGCACACCGCCGGTTTCGGCAAAGACATCGTGATAGAGTTCGCGCGCCCATGCAAGGCTGCGCGCTTCTGCTTCGGCGTCGATCCATCCGACGGCATAGGATGTGTCCATGATCGAGCTTCGATGCATGGATGCGGTGGCGTCCGGCGCAACGGTATTGATCCTGCCTCCATAAGTCGCGAAACCGATTGCACCGCCGATTCCGAGATCCGGCTGTGTGAGATAGCGATACATCGCCTTGATCTGTCGATCGTTGTGCCGCTTGCGAAGCAACGCATCTTTTGCCTTCATCTTTACAAGCGAAGAACTTGTGCCGCCGGGATTCGTCGCAAAGAGTTCCGGAAATGGATCGAGCGCGAACTTCAGCCAGGTGCTGTAGCCAGTGCTAATGATGGGCGCCTGAGTGATACCGCTTATTATCTCACGAAGAAAATTCTGAAGCTGCGTTTCCCCAGATTTGCCCGCGATCGACATTGCGCGAAGTACGATCTTTGCACCAGGATATTGGTAATCGGCGAGCAGCACTCCGAACATCGTCGCATTAGGCGAATCGGCATCTGCATTGCGCTCGGACCAATCACCAAAATTTATAACCAACCGCGTGAACGCGCCTTCATCGATGTCCTGCCAATTCCATTCCGCCTTTAACGTTGCGACCGATGCAGGCGCGGTGGGGAGTGCCGCAACAGGGTTCCGCCCGTCACTGTCCGGCGTGCGAAACCAATAGCGCGTGACAATTCCAAAGTTACCTCCTCCACAGCCGGTATGCGCCCACCAGAGTTCGCGGTAGGGATCATCCTCTTCACACGTCGCAATAACACTGCGGGCCTTACCGGATGCATCGACTGTCACGATTTCGACCGCGTAAAGATGATCGCAGGCAAGCCCGTATACGCGGTGCAAAAATCCAAAGCCTCCGCCGAGCACATGTCCGCCGATGCCAATATCGGGACTTTGACCCGCCGGAAGTACGACACCCCAACCCATATCGAGCTTGCGGTGGACTTCGCCGAGTGTGGTGCCCGCTTCAATAGCAAAGGCAAACATTGCGGAGTCATAGCTGACGCCCGTCATGAGCGACATGTCGATGATCACGCGAACGGCAGGGTCGTCAACGAAGCCTTCGAGACAATGCCCGCCGGATCGCACAACAACGCGAAGCCCCCGCGATACGGCATATTCAACCGCTTCGATCACGTCCTCGGGAGAGGTGACAAGTCGAAAATGATCGGGCGCTGATGCAAATCGTTTGTTGAAACCGCGCAGCTGAAGTTGTGAATATCGCGGATCATCCGGACCGATGAGAGCGGTGGTACTTCGGTTTATTTGGGTTGAATTCATTCGATGATTGCCTTTGAGAAGCAGCAAATAGTTGCGGCCCTCGAACCGTTCCGATTCGCAGCCCCACGCTCCCACGTGAGGCTAACGATCGGCCGCTCCTCCGGAGCTACGGATTGCCAATCACCAACATAAAAAGGCTCGGCCGCGCTGCGGCGCTCGAACCGTTGCTGTTCGTCAACCCCACGCTTCCGCGTGGGGCTAATGCTGGGCCGCTCCTACGGAGCTACGAATTTTCGTGATCCGATTTCCCCGTAGCTCCAGCGGAGCGGCCCATCAATAGCCCCAAGCGGAAGCTTGGGGTTTTACGCGATCGCGGGAAGATCCCCGCACCGCAGCGCGGTCGCGCCTTTGCTGACCGCATCATTCCAAAAGGCCCGGCCGCTCTGCGGCGTTCGACCCAAACACCTCGCTCATCCCCACGCTCCCGCGTGGGGCTATTGATGGGCCGCTCCTCTGGAGCTACGGATTGCCGATCACCAACATAAAAAGGCCCGGCC